>JBLINN010000065.1:0-15901 GCA_047639325.1 Paracoccaceae bacterium
GCGATGGCGCTTACAGCTATGCGGTGTCCAAAGGCGCGGTGCATCATTTGACCAAGATTTTGGCCAAGGAACTGGCCGGGCAGTCGATCACCGTCAACGCACTGGCACCGGGGCCTTTTGTGTCGCGGATGACCGCCTTTGCGACCGCGGATGACGATATGCGCGAACAGGTTGGCAGCGATGTGCCGATTGGCCGGGTGGGCCGTGACGAGGATATCGCAGGCTGTATGTTGTTCCTGTGTGGCCGTGGCGGCGCCTATGTAACCGGGGCCATAATCCCGGTCAGCGGTGGTATCAACACGATGACCGCGCCAAATATCTTTGAAAAAGCAATGTAGTAGACAAGGAAGTTACCCCATGGATATCAAGTTTGACGGACGTGTGGCGATTGTCACCGGGGCCGGCACCGGGTTGGGGCGCGCCCATGCAATGGGGCTGGCGGCGCGTGGCGCCAAGGTTGTGGTCAACGATCTGGGCGTCGGACCCGACGGGCAGGGGGCCTCTGCCACCGGGGCCGAGGCCGTAGCCGCAGAAATCCGCGCCGCTGGTGGCGATGCGATGGCGCATGGCGCGGACGTAACGGATGAAGCAGGCGTTGCCGATATGGTTGCGCAGGCGATGGACGCCTGGGGGCGCATCGACATTCTGGTGAACAATGCGGGCATTCTGCGCGACAAGACGTTTTCCAAGATGACGCTGGATGATTTCCGCAAAGTGGTCGACGTGCATCTGATGGGCAGCGTCACCTGCACCCACGCCTGTTGGCCGATCATGCGCCAGCAAGGCTATGGCCGGATTGTGCTGACCTCGTCCAGTTCGGGGCTTTATGGCAATTTCGGTCAGGCCAATTATGGTGCGGCGAAGGCGGCGATGATGGGGTTGATGAACGTGCTGCACCTGGAAGGCGCGCGGGATAATATCCGGGTCAACACGCTGGCCCCAACGGCGGCGACGCGGATGACCGAAGATTTGCTGCCCCCCGAGGCCGCGCAATTGCTGGCCCCTGAAACCATCACCCCGGGTCTGTTGTATTTGGTCAGCGAAGATGGCCCCAGCCGGGTGATCCTGTCTGCCGGGGCGGGTTGTTTTGCCCAGACGCGGATCTATGAAACCGAAGGTATCTTGCTGGAAGGTAATGATAATACCCCCGAAGGGGTGGCCGCCGCCTTTGATCAAATTAGCGCGCCCGAGGGCCAGCAGGAACTGATGGATGCATTTTCGCAAACCAAGAAATATGCACGCAAGGCGGCGCAGGCCCGTGGGCTAAACCTGCCGTGGGGGGAGTGATCATGGCACGCGATGACAGCCATCTGCCCGCCGCCCTGCGCGGCCTGCGCCTGCCGCTGATTGCGGCGCCGTTGTTCATCATTTCGGTCCCCGAATTGGTGATTGCCCAGTGCAAGGCCGGGATAATCGGCGCCTTTCCGGCACTGAATGCCCGCGAAGGCGAGGGCGAATTGCCTTTGCTGGAAAGCTGGTTGAAACAGATCACCGAAGAGCTGGACCGGCATAATCAGGCGAACCCGGATCGCCCGGCAGCCCCGTTTGCGGTTAACCAGATTGTGCATCGCTCAAACGCCCGGCTGGAACGCGATCTTGAGATTTGCGCGCGCTGGAAAGTTCCGGTGTGGATCACCTCGCTAGGGGCCCGGGTCGAGGTGAACGAGGCGGCGCATTCTTGTGGCGGAATCGTCTTGCACGATGTGATCAACAACCGATTTGCGCATAAAGCGATCGAAAAAGGCGCTGATGGGCTGGTGGCTGTGGCCGCCGGGGCCGGGGGGCATGCTGGGCAACAATCGCCCTTTGCGCTGATCCGTGAAATCCGCAGCTGGTTTGACGGGCCTTTGGCGCTGTCCGGCGCGATTGCCTGTGGTGAATCGTTACTGGCGGCGCGGGCTGTTGGCGCCGATTTCGGTTATGCCGGATCACCCTTTATCGCCACGACCGAGGCGAACGCGCAACCCGAATACAAGCAGATGATAGTCGAGGGTGGCGCCGAAGATATCGTAACATCATCATTGTTTACAGGGGTTTCCGGCAATTACCTAAAGCCATCAATCACCGCGGCTGGCATGGACGCTGACAATCTGCCATCTGCCAGTGCCGATACGATGAATTTCAATGATGGATCTTCCAAACCCAAGGCTTGGAAGGAAATCTGGGGCTCTGGTCAGGGTATCGGCGCGATCAATGCGGTGACCGACGTGGCCACTTTGGTCGGTCGGATCGCAGGCGAATACCAGGCAGCGGGCGTAAAGCTGGCAGCCGAGTTTCCGCCAGAAAATCAGACTGGATAACGCGGATATGGCCGAACTTTTAGTGATCCGTCACGGGCAGGCGTCGTTTGGCGCAAGCGACTATGATCAACTGTCCGATCTGGGGCATACCCAGTCGGAAATGGCTGGGGCTGTGCTGCGCGAGGCGGGGTGGATCCCGGACCGGCTGATTACTGGCACGTTAAAGCGGCAGCAGGACACGTTGGCGTCGATGGGGTTTGACGACAAACCCGAAATCCATGCCGGGCTGAACGAATATGATTTCTACAACCTGTTGGATGTGCAATTTGACGGGCAGGTCCCGCACGATGTGCGGCATGATCGCAAGGTCCATTTCCGCACTCTGCGCGAGATGATTTATGACTGGCAGGCGGGGGGATTATCCGGGGCCAGCGAAACTTGGGCAGACTTTGCCGCCCGGGTAGAATCCGCCAAACAGTTTGCAACAGACACTGATGCCCGCCGGGTGCTGGTGGTCAGTTCCGGTGGGGCGATAGGCCAGTTGGTGGCAAGCACGCTGGGCGCGCCGCCCGCGCAAATGGTGGCGCTGAACCTGCAGATTAAAAACACGTCGCTGACCCGGTTTTTCTTTTCCAAGTCGGCGTTTTTCCTGCATGAGTTTAATGCAACGCCGCATTTCGCCAATCAAAACAGCGCCAAACAGATGAGTTTTAGTTAAGGATGCCCCATGAGCAACACCGCCCAAACGCTTGATCTTAAAGCTGTTGATGCCTATCTGGCCGCGCATCTGCCCGGCTATCAAGGCCCGCTAGAGGCGCAGAAGTTTGAGGTTGGGCAATCCAACCCGACCTATTTGCTAAAAACCCCGGCGCGCAATTATGTGTTGCGGCGCAAACCGCCCGGGATATTGCTGAAATCAGCGCATGCAGTGGATCGGGAATTTCGGGTACAACGCGCGCTGGCAAGCAGCAAGGTGCCGGTCGCGGGTATGCATTTGCTGTGCGAGGATGATGATGTGATCGGGTCGGCCTTTTACATCATGGATCATATCAAGGGTCGCAATTTTGCCGATGCCAGGATGGAAGGTTGTGACAATGCCACCCGCACGGCGGTGATTGACGACATGAACCGGGTGCTGGCCGAATTGCATATGGTCGATATCGACGCCGTTGGCCTGTCGGATTTTGGCCCGCCGGGTAATTATCTGGAACGTCAGATTGGGCGCTGGTCCAAGCAATACCGGGCCTCGGAAACCGAAACCGTGCCGCAGATGGATGAATTGATGACCGCCCTGGTGGCCGGGATGCCCGCGGATGATGGGCAGCGCACGCTGGTGCATGGTGATTATCGCATCGACAACATGATGTTTCAGGCCGATGGCAGCAAATGTCTGGCCGTGTTGGACTGGGAACTGTCGACCATTGGCCACCCTTATGCGGATCTGGCGTCGGTTATTATGCAATGGCAGATGCCCACTGGCAACGAAGGCCGCGGGCTGGCCGGGGTGGACCGGGCCGCGCTGGGGCTGCCATCGGATAGCGCATTTATTGCGCAATATTGCACAAGGCGCGGGCTGGATGGCATTGACAATTTTGGATTTTTCCTGTCCTTCAGCTTTTTCCGCATGGCGGCGATTATCCAGGGCGTGCTGAAACGGGCGTTGGATGGCAATGCGTCAAACCCGGAACGGGCGCTGGTGATTGGGCAATATGTGCCGGTGTTTGCCGGTCACGGGTTGGACGCGTTGAAACGGTAGCGAGGCAGGATGTCGGATAAAGAATTTGAAGCTGCCCCGAAAGAGGCAAAAGACCGGAATTTTGTGACCGCTTTGGCGCGCGGCCTGGATGTTCTGCGGTGCTTTCGTCCTGGCGAGATGGAGCTGACCAACACCGATATCTCGGCGCGCACCAGCCTGCCGAAACCCACGGTGTCGCGGCTGACCCATACTTTGTGTCGGCTGGATTACCTGGTGGCGGATTCGCGCAACAATACCTATCGGCTGGGGGCTGGCGTGTTAGGGTTGGGGTTTGGTGTTTTGTCGGGGCTGGAGATTGCCGAACGCGTCAAGGATGTCTTGGGTGAGCTGCGCAATGGCCCAAATTCCTATATTACAAGTGCTTTAGGGGAACGGCATCGCTGTGATGTGATCTATGTGGCCGTGCGCCTGTCACGCGAAAACGTGTCCTTGTCGATGCATGTGGGATCTCGCCTGCCACTGTTTCGCTCGGCAATGGGGCGGGCGATTCTGGTAGGGATGGCAGAGAGTGACCGCGTCGCCGTTTTTGAGATGGCGCGCCTCGAAGAACCTGATGGCGAAGACGATCGTCAGGCGATTTTTGCCAAGGCACAAAGTGAATATCAGTCACGCGGGTTTTGCACCAGTTATGGCGATTGGCGCGGCGACGTAAACGCGGTTGCGGTGCCGGTTTTTTCGTTAAACGGGTCGCAGGTTTATGGGTTGAACGCTGGCGGGCCGACGTTCCACGTCAAGAAAAAGCAATTGGAATCGCATTATGCCCCGCTGCTGATCCAGGCCGCCAAATCGCTTGGCCAGCGTCCCTGACCCAAATGGGGGCACTTGGGCGGGAATCAGGCGTCCCGCGCAAAATTCAATTTTGCTGTGCGGAACGTTATGGGTGCAAAATAACGTAGGGTCAGAGCGCTGGGGGCGCCGTCAGGGCGGGGAAAAGGCCTCGTAAACGGGCGTAATCGCCGCTGATTTTGGGGAACCGCGCAAGTTATTGGTATCATATATATTACAATAACAACAACGGATTATATATAATTCTTTACCTAATTTCCTGCTGACCACCGTCAGAATTTCACCCGGGTGGCGGTGTCAACAGGGCCAATTTTCCAACCGCAAATTCCGCCCACCGCAATGCTTGACTTTGTGCCCTGATATGTAAGGATTTCATCAGGCCCGGCACATAATGTCGAAATGCATTTCGGGCAGGATTCCAGGGAGGAAATAATATGCGCACTACAACCAAGTTCGGCCTGACCGCCGCGCTTGCACTGACGGTCAGTGCATCCGCAGCTTTTGCCGAAAACATCAAGATTGCCTTTATCGACCCGCTGTCGGGGCCGTTTGCCACGACCGGGACCCAAGGCCTGGCCGAATATGAATTCGCGGCGGAAACGCTGGTGAACACTCAAGGCGGGGTTCTGGGGGGCTCCAATTTTGAAATCGTGTCGTTTGACAACAAGATGAGCGGCAAGGAATCGTTGGTGCAGTTGCAGGTCGCAATTGATCAGGGCATTCGCTTTATTGTGCAGGGCAACTCGTCTGGCATCGCGCATGCGATCACCGAAGCCGTGAACAAGCACAACAAACGCAACCCCGATAGCCGCGTGCTGTTCCTGAACTATTCGGCGGTTGATCCGGCGCTGACCAATGACAAGTGTAATTTCTGGCACTTCCGCTTTGACGCCAATGCCGACATCAAGATGGACGCACTGACAGACGTTCTGGCGGCTGACGAAAGCTTGAAAAAGGTCTACCTGATCGGACAGGACTATTCGTTTGGTAAGGCGGTTGCCGCCGCTGCGGTCCGCAACCTGGGCGAAAAGCGTCCGGATGTGGAAATTGTCGGCAACGAACTGCACCCGATTGGCAAGGTAAAGGACTTTACCCCTTATGCCCGCAAAATCGTTGCCTCGGGCGCCCAGGCGGTGATTACCGGCAACTGGGGGTCTGACATGGTTGGTCTGGGCAAAGCGATTGTCGAGGCTGGCTTTAAGGGTCCGATCTATACTTACTACGCCGCGTCCAACGGCATCACCCGCACCATTGGTGAGGCCGGAATCGGGGCGATCCATGTGGTTCAGGAAGGCGCCCTTAACCCACCTGCATCCGATCGCGCAGCCGCCTATATAGAGGCGTTTGAGGCCAAGTACCCAGATCATGACATTTCGCAAGCGCGGATTGCCAACGTGGTTGAAATGCTGGCCAAGGCAATTGATGCCGCCGGATCTGGCGATGATGTGGTTGCGATTGCCAACGCGCTGGAAAGTATGGAGCACGACTCGATCTGGGGTGGCAAAATCTTTATGCGCCCACAGGACCATCAAGCCATCCAGAACGTATCTATCACCGTTCAAACGGATGAAGGCATCCAGTTCAAGTTGGACAATTCGCCCTATGGTCTGCTGACAAAGAACACTGTGGAAATGGCTGGAATGGACAGCCCGACCACATGCAAGATGAAGCGCCCTTAAGCGCCTTTCGGGCCCGCCTCGACATCTGTCGGTGGCGGGCCTGTTTCTTGGGGCAACAACAATAACCTATCCGCAGGGAGGGGAGAGGCATGGACCTTTTTCTCGTCAACGTGATCGACGGGCTCGTCTACGGGCTGCTGTTGTTCATGCTGTCAGCTGGTCTGACACTGATTTTTTCAATGATGGGCGTTCTGAACTTCGCCCATGCCAGTTTCTATATGCTGGGTGCCTATTTCGCCTATCAGATCAGCCTGTATATGGGCTTTTGGATGGGGCTGCTGATTGCGCCCCTCGTTGTTGGTGTGATGGGGGCTGGTGTTGAACGCTATGGCTTGCGCCGGGTTCACAAATACGGCCATGTGCCCGAGCTGATCTTTACCTTTGGGCTGGCCTTGTTGATCGAAGAAATGGTGCAGTTCTTCTGGGGCAACAACCAGATGGCCTATTTCGAACCAGAGGTTCTGAAATTCGCCCTGTTTTCTGTCGGTAACAATGCCGTTGCGGCCTACAAAGTTTTCATGATTTTCGTGTCGATGGGGATTTTCCTGGCGCTGCTTTATGTCCTGACCCGCACCCGCGTGGGCATGGTTATTCAGGCGGCCCTGTCCTATCCGCATACGGTCGAGGCGCTGGGGCATAACGTGCCACTGGTGTTTATGGGCGTCTTTGGTGTGGGCACTGCCCTAGCCGGGGTCGCGGGCGTGATTGCCGGGCCGATGCTGGGGACATTTCCGGGCATGGCCATCTTGCTGGGGTCGATCGTGTTTGTGACCATCGTGATCGGCGGGCTGGGATCTTTGTGGGGCGCCTTGGTGGCGTCGCTGCTGATCGGTTGGATGACCACCTTTGCCGCCGCTTCGTCCTTTGCCTTTGGTGATCTGTTGTTGGCCCTTGGTCTGGAACGTCCTGCAGAAATGTCGGAAAGCATGCTGCGCGATCTCTGGACACTGACCATGCCGCAAATTGGCCCAATCCTGCCTTATGTCCTGATGGTGCTGATCCTGGTGATCCGGCCCCACGGCCTGTTCGGAAAGCGTGACGCATGACCGATACATCGCAAAAGACCACTGTCGCCCCCGGCCTGTCCCTGCGCCTTGCGGCCCCATGGGTGGCTGCGGCCCTGTTCCTGCTGGTGATGCCGTTCATCTTTCAGTCAAACAGTGCCATCACCATCATGAACCAGATGGCCATCACCATCATCTTTGCCCTGGCCTATAACATGTTGCTGGGCCAGGCGGGCATGCTGTCCTTTGGTCACGCCGTCTATATGGGCGTCGGCGGGTTCATGTGCATGCACATCATAAACTATGTCGAGGATTTCTCGATCCCGCTGCCATTGCCGATCCTGCCGCTGTTTGGCGGTCTGTTTGGCATGGGGCTGGCCACCATCGTCGGGGCGTTCTCGACCCGTAAGGCGGGGACGGTGTTTGCCATGATCTCGCTGGGGGTAGGAGAGCTGATTGCCGCCTGTTCGATCATCATCGTTGCCTTCTTTGGCGGCGAAGAGGGGATTAGCGGCGACCGGACCTATGGGTTGCCAATCTTCGGACACGAATTCATTCATCAGATCGAAGTCTACTATCTGATCTCTTTCTGGCTGATCCTGTCCGCCCTGCTGATGTTCCTGTTTTCCCGCACCCCTATCGGCCGCATGGCTAACGCGGTGCGCGACAATCCCGAACGGGCAGAATTTCTGGGCTATTCGGCACGCTGGGTGCGGTACTTTTCTTTCTGCGCCTCGGGCTTTTTTGCCGGGATTGCAGGCGGGCTGTTTGCCATCAACTATGAAATCCTGTCCGCCGAAAACCTGAACCTGGGCCTGTCTGGTGAGATCCTGTTGATCACCTTTCTCGGCGGTGTCGGGTTCTTCTTTGGGCCGATCCTGGGCGCCATCGTGTTCACCCTGTTGCAAACCGTTCTCAGCCTGCAGACAGAGCTGTGGCAGCTTTACGTTGGCGCCTTGTTTGTGCTGACAGTCATGTATTTCCCCGGCGGTCTGGCCGGCATTCTGATGATGCATTCCCCGGCGGTTGTGACGGGAAAACTGGGCAGCCTGGTTGTGCCTTACGTCAAAACCCTGGTGCCCGCGATTGTCGGCGTTCTGGGATTGGCCGGGTTTATGGAGATCGTATTTCATCAACGCCACGCCGCCGTCGGCGAAGAGGAAATGACCCTGTTTTGGATGACGTTCAACAGTCACGGGCTGATCCCGGTGATCATTCCACTGTTGATTGCCGCAGCAGGGTTCTGGCTGGCGAAACGCACCGCACCTGACATGGCAGCCGCCTGGCATAAATCGCTGACACCGGACAGGGGGCCAACATCATGAGCGCGCTATTGCAACCGGGCAGCGCCCCGGCACTGGAAATCGACGACCTGCGCAAAAGCTTTGGCAAGACCGAGATTATCCGCGGCGTGAACCTGTCGATCGGCGCAGGAGAGCGGCACGCGATTATCGGGCCAAACGGAGCGGGCAAATCCACCCTGTTCAACCTGATCACCGGGCGATTCCCGCAAAGCGGTGGCAAGGTGCGCCTGCATGGCAGTGACCTGGAAGGGCTGGCGCCGTTCCAGATCAACCGTATGGGGCTAAGCCGGTCTTTCCAGATCACCAACATCTTTCCCGCCATGACGGTGTTCGAAAACGTGCGTTGTTCGTTGCTGTGGTCAAAAGGCTACCGTTATTCGTTCTGGAATATGGTCAGCCGGTCCACCGACCTGACCGAGGCGGCGGATGCTATTCTGGAACAGATCAACCTGACCGCCCGGCGCAACCTGCCTGCTGGTGTGCTGTCCTATGCCGAACAACGCGCGCTGGAAATTGGCATCACCATGGCCGGGGGCGCCAACGTGATCATGCTGGACGAACCCACGGCCGGCATGAGCCATTCGGAAACCGACTATATCGTCGATCTGATCCGGCAGGTAACGGTGAATAAAACGCTGATCATGGTCGAACATGACATGGGCGTGGTGTTTGGTCTTGCTGACCGGATTTCCGTGCTGGTTTACGGCGAGATCATCGCCACCGGCACCCCCGAAGCGGTACGCGCCGATCCAAAGGTGCAAGAGGCCTATCTGGGTGCGGCACTGGAGGAAGAACACTAGATGCTCGAAGTAACCGACATGCACGCCTATTACGGCAAATCCCATATTTTGCAGGGCGTGAACCTGCAAATCCAAGAGGGCGAGATTGTCGCCCTTTTGGGGCGCAACGGGGTGGGGCGGTCAACCACCTGCAAGGCAATCATGGGCGAAGTGGTGCCCACCGGCTCTGTCAAGTTCAAGGGCCAGGAAGTGGCTGGCAAGAAGGCCTTTGAGATCGCCAATTTCGGCATCGGCTATGTGCCGGAAAACCGCGATATCTTTCCCGGCCTGACCACCCGCCAGAACCTGATACTGGGGTTGAAACCCGGGCAGAAGGACGGGCAAGGACGGTGGTCGATGCAGGATATGTTCGATCTGTTTTCCAACCTGAACAACCGCGCCGATGTCGAAGCGTCGGTGCTGTCGGGTGGCGAACAGCAGATGCTGACCATGTGCCGGACATTGATGGGCGATCCCGATTTGGTGATGATCGACGAACCAACTGAAGGCCTGTCGCCGCAGATGGTTCAGCGGGTGGCCGAGTTACTGCAAGAGATCGCCAAACGCGGCATTGCCACCTTGCTGGTCGAACAAAAGCTGTCGATCGCGATGGATATCGCCCACCGGGTCTATGTGATGGGCCACGGTCATGTAGTGTTTGAAGGCACCCCGGACGAGCTGCGCGCGCGCGAAGATGTGCGCAAGGAATGGCTGGAAGTTTAACGCCGGAGGATTTGCAAATGAACGCCAAGTGGCTGACCGTCACCGATCACGGTGACGGAATGATTGAACTGGGGCTGAACCGGGCGCCGGTGAATGCAATTAGTGCGGCAAGCTTGATGGAACTGGCAGATGTGTTGGGCGATATGGCCGGGGACAATGCCGTTCGCGCGGTGGTTTTATCCAGCCCGTTCAAGGTGTTCTCGGCAGGGGTTGATCTGAAAGAGGCGCTGGCATTCACCCGGGACGATGAAAACACCATTGTCGAGGGTCTGAATGTTGGTTTCGCCGCCCTTTTTGCCTTTCCCAAACCGGTTGTGGTGGCAATCAAGGGCGCGGCAATTGCTGGCGGGTTGTTCTATGTTTTGGCCAGCGATTTCCGCGTCGCCGGGCCACGGGCGAAATTCGGCCTGGCCGAGGTCCGAGTCGGCGTCGACTTCCCGATTGGCCCGCTGGAAATCGCCCGCGCCACGCTGGGCCCCAATGCGCTGCGCCGCCTGATGCTGACCGGCCAGCCGATAAATGCGACCGAAGCCGTCGCCATGGGGATCGTCGACGTGATCGAACAGGACGAAGCCGTGGTGCTGGACCGGGCGTTGCGCGCCGCCCGCGATTTGGCCAGCAGTCCGCCCGAAACCTATGCGTCGGTCAAACGCCAGATCCGTCAGGATGCGCTGGCCCGGATTGACGCGGCGATTTCTGCGGGTGCAAATGCCCCAGTAGGCGGCTGGTTTAACGCCGGAACAAAGGCAGCGATGCAGCAGATGATCGGCTAGGCCGCCGGGTCATTTATGGAGTTTACGACAGATGACATCCAATACCACCACCCACTCCGGGTTCGATTCCAGCCGTCTGGACCGGATCAACACATGGATGCAACGCTATGTAGATGAACGAAAATATCCCGGTTCATCCGTGTTGGTGTTTCGCGGCGGGCAAGAGATCTATGCGAATACCGTCGGCAAGCGCGACATCGCGGCAGACCTGCCGTTTGAACGCGATACCGTGGCGCGCATCTATTCGATGACCAAGCCGATCACCAGCGTGGCAATCATGATGCTGGTGGAACGCGGGTTGTTCCATCTTGAAGCGCCAGTGTCCGATTTCATTCCCGCCTTTGCCGATATGCAGGCCTTGATCCCCGGGGCCGAAAGGATCGACCAAACAGCGCCCTGCGTCACGCCAACCATCCATCAATTGCTGACCCATACCAGTGGCTTAAGCTATCCGTTTAATCCGGGAATCCTTAGCAAAGCGATGGACGAATCGGACCTGTGGTTCCGACCCGAACAAGGCCCGCTGGCCGCGATGACCGACCAATTGGCAGGTTTCCCATTGGCCTTCGCGCCGGGCACGCGCTGGGAATATTCGGTGGCGATTGACGTGCTTGGCCGGGTGGTCGAGGTGGTCACCGGCAAATCGCTGTCAGAGGTCTTTGCAGAAGAAATATTCGGCCCGCTCGGCATGAATGAAACCGGGTTTTCAGTGCCCAAAGGCACCGGAAACCGGTTTGCCGCGCTCTATACGCCATTGGCGGGCGACGCGTTGGATTTGAACGCGACCAGTCAGGGCGGCGAAACTTTGCGGATGGTGGACAGGGCCGGCGAGTCGCAGTTTGAGGCGGCAACGATGTATTCTGGCGGCGGCGGGCTGGTCGGCACGATTGACGATTATATGCGCTTTGCCGAAATGCTACGCCGGGGCGGCACCTGCGACGATGGCCGCTTGCTAAGCCCACACACGCTGGACTTTATGATGCGAAACCATCTGCCGGGCGAAATCGCCTCGATGGGGCCGCAAAGCTTTGCCGAACAACCGATGGAGGGCATGGGCTTTGGCCTCGGCGGCGCGGTGGTTCTGGACCCGGCCCGCGCCCGCAGCCCCGGCAGCGTCGGCGATTTCAGCTGGGGTGGCATGGCGTCCACCTTTTTCTGGGTCGACCGGGCGCAGGATATGTCGGTGGTATTCTTTACCCAATTGTCACCGTCCAGTTCCTACCCGGCGCGATCCGAACTAAAGGCCCTGATCCACGGAGCATTGCTATGACAGATCCCCGGCCCATCCTGTGGACCCCAAGCGCTGAGCGCGCCAATGCCAGCCGCATGGCGCAATTCATCCGCTGGCTAGAGGAAAACCGAGGCCTACATTTCGCCGACTACCAAGCCCTGTGGAACTGGAGCGTGTCTGACCTTGATGGGTTCTGGTCCGCGATCTGGAATTTCTTTGACCTGCAATCCAGCGTCGCGCCAACTGTAATATTGGCCGAAAACAAAATGCCGGGGGCCGTTTGGTTCCCCGGGGTCAAGTTGAACTTTGCCAGCCAAATCCTTCGCCAGTCAGAAAAAACCCCGGATAAGACCGCGCTGATCGTGCAATCCGAAAGCTTTGGGTTGTCCGAACTGACCTGGGGGCAGTTGCGCGCACAGGTCGCCAGCGTCGCGGGTCGGTTTCGCGCCATGGGGGTCGGTCCGGGGGATCGGATTGTGGCGATCTTACCCAATACCGAAACCGCGATGATCGCCTTTCTGGCCACCGCCTCGATCGGTGCAATCTGGTCGCTTTGCGCGCCGGATATGGGGCATGTGGCGATTCTGGACCGGTTCCAACAGATCGAACCCAAAATTCTGATCGCGCAGGATGGCTATGTGCATGCGGGCAAGACGATTGACCGGCGCGACGTGCTGAACACCATCACCGCCGGTCTGCCGACGCTGGAACAGACGATTCTGTTGCCGTTGGTGGGGGATCTGCCGGACGGCGCTGTGGCCTGGTCGGACCTGACCGGTGACAGCGCCGATTTGACGTTCGAGCAGGTGGATTTCGATCACCCGCTTTGGGTGGTCTATTCATCCGGCACCACTGGCAACCCAAAACCCATCGTGCATGGCCATGGTGGCGTGTTGCTGGAAGGCGCCAAGCAATCGTTGCATCAGGACCTGACTGATCAGGACCGGTTTTTGTGGCTGACCTCGTCGGGCTGGATCATGTGGAACGCTCAGGCAGCCGCGCTGGGGCAGGGGGCGACGGTGGCGCTGTTTGATGGCGCGCCCAACTCTCCCGATATGGGGGTGATCTGGCGGTTTGTTGCGGATCAAAAGATCAGCTATTTCGGCGCGGGGGCGGCATTTTTCACCACCTGCATCAAGGCAGGGCTGCGCCCACGCGACAAGGTTGATCTCAGCGCGGTGCGCTCGCTGGGCGCGACCGGGTCGCCGCTGACCGAAGACAATTTCGAATGGATTTATGACGCGGTGAAACCCGATGTCTGGCTGGCGCCGATATCCGGCGGCACCGATTTCGCCGGTGCCTTTGTCGGCGGTAACCCAATGGCGCCGGTACGCGCCGGGGAAATGCAATGCCGCCTGTTGGGCAACGCGGTGCGCGCCTTTGATGACATGGGCAACGAGTTGATCGGTGAAGTGGGCGAACTTGTCTGCACCCAGCCCCTGCCATCGATGCCGTTGTATTTTTGGGGCAACGAAGATGGCAGCCGCCTGCATGGCAGCTATTTTGATACATATCCCGGCATCTGGCGGCATGGCGACTGGATCTTGATCACCGAGACCGGAGGGTCGCTGATTTACGGTCGCTCGGACGCCACCATCAACCGCAAGGGGCTGCGCATGGGCAGCTCTGAAATCTACCAGGCGGTCGAAGGGCTGTCCGAGGTGATGGATTCGCTGGTGGTTGATCTGGAATTCCTGGGGCGCGACAGTTTCATGCCGCTGTTTGTGGTGCCCGCACAGGGCGTGGCGCTGGACGACGGTTTGCGTAAAAAGATCAACGACGCGATCAGCGCCGGGGTATCGCCGCGATTTTTGCCAAGCGAAATTGTGGAGATTGCCGAAGTACCGCGCACTTTATCGGGTAAAAAGCTGGAAGTGCCGGTGAAAAAGCTGTTGTTGGGGGGCAATCCGGACACGGTGGTGAACCGCGATTCGATGTCAAACCCAAACAGTTTTGACGCCTTTATCGCCTATGCTGCCAAACGGGCCTAACCCGAAACCTGCAAAAGGAAAGCGGCAAAATGACTGATGGGGCGGCAGAACTGCTAGACTTGCTGGATATCGAACAATTGGAGGTCGACCTGTTTCGCGGCACGGGGTCGGGCGGCGAGACAACGACGCGGATATACGGCGGGCAAGTGGTTGCACAGGCGCTGGCAGCGGCCTATCGCACGGTGGATGATCGGTTGTGCCATTCGCTGCACGCCTATTTCATCCGCCCCGGTGATCCGTCAATTCCGGTGATTTATCAGGTGGACCGTGCCCGCGACGGGCACAGCTTTACCACGCGCCGGGTTGTCGCCATCCAGCATGGCCGCCAAATTCTGAACATGTCGGCGTCGTTCCATGTGGCCGAAGATGGATGGGACTATCAGCATCCGATGCCCGATGTGCCCGCGCCGGAAACCTTGCCCAGCATGGCCGAGATGCGCGCCAAATACCTTGACCGGATGCCCGAGGATAGGCGCGCCGATTTCAAGCGCCCCCGCCCGATTGACATGCGCGAGGTCAATCCGCGCGACCTGTTTGATCCAGAACCCACCAGCGACATCCACCACACCTGGTTCCGCATGGAAGAGGCTGCTGGTGCCAGCCCGCAGATGCAGCATATTTTGCTGGCCTATGCGTCTGACATGAACCTGCTGGGATCGTCGCTGCGCCCACATGGGCTGACCTGGTTCAAACCACGGCAGATGACTGCCAGTCTGGATCATACCATCTGGTTTCACGCGCCGTTGCAGTTTGAAAACTGGCATCTCTACGCGATGGACGCGCCTTTCACCGGTGGCGCACGCGGCTTTAACCGCGGCAAGGTCTATAGCCGCGACGGGGTGCTGGTGGCCAGTGTCGCCCAAGAAGGCCTGATGCGCCCACTAAAACCCAAATGACCGAGAACCGGTGGATACCCGGAATGGAACTGCGCACCGATTGGCTGGCGCAGGTTCGCGAAGATATCATCGACCCGGGGCGCGAAATCGTTGACCCGCATCATCACCTGTGGGTGCATGGCGACGCGGTGTATGAACTGGACCAGCTTTGCGCCGATACCGGTGCCGGGCATAATGTGGTGCAAACAGTTTATGTGGAATGCGGATCCTATTATTCCGACGAAACCACACCCGAGCATCTGCGCGCGGTGGGCGAGGTGACGCATGTAGCACTATTGGCTTTGCAAAACGCGGGCAGGGCGCCAATTGCCGGGATCATCGGTTTTGCACTTCTGTCAGACCCGCGCTTGCCCGAGGTTCTGGACGCGCATGTCGCAGCCGGGCAGGGATTGCTGTGTGGCATACGCCAATCGGGGGCCCGCGACGCGGAACCCGAAAAGCTGTCGATCGCCGGGCGGCGGGTAAAGGCGCAATATGACGACCCGGATTTTCGCCGGGGTCTTGCAGAATTGGGGCGGCGCGGTTTGCCCTATGACACCTGGCATTATCACCATCAGGCCGATGCCTTTCTGAATTTGGCGCGGGCGGTGCCCGAGACCACGATGGTGTTGGACCATTTTAGTACACCGCTGGGGGTTGGGCGCTTTGCCGGGCAGCGCGATGTGATTTATGCGCATTGGCGCGAGGATATGGAGACGCTGGCGGATTGCCCGAATGTGGTTGCCAAGTTGGGCGGTAT
>JBLINN010000066.1:0-15695 GCA_047639325.1 Paracoccaceae bacterium
TCGCCTGCCGCCCCCGTTGCGCCGCGTTCAGCACAACGCCGTCCTGCCAGATCCGGCCCGCATCCGGCGCGATCAACCCATGCAAACAGCGCAACAACAGGCTTTTTCCCGCGCCATTTGGCCCCATTATCAAGGTCGGCCCCGGCCCGCTGAGCACCAGAAACGGCACGTCCAGCAACACCTTGCCGGCGCGCGTGATATGCAGCGCTTCGGTCTCGATCAGCGGATGGTCAGTAGCAGCGATGACGGGCAAATCACGCATGGCTAAGCCCGCCATCGTTACTGGCGCGCATCGCCAACAGGCTGACCAGCGCCGTCACCGTCACTGCAATACCGATCAGGATAGTGCCCAACGCCAACGCCAACGCCAGATTGCCCTTCGAGGTTTCCAGTGCAATCGTCGTGGTCATCACCCGCGTCACATGGTTGATATTACCGCCCACGATTATCACCGCGCCCACTTCGGCAATCGCCCGTCCAAACCCGGCCAGCAGCGCTGTCAGCAGCGCCACCCGGCCATCCCACAACAAGGTGGGCACCGAGGCCAACCGCGACACCCCCAAGGACCGCAGTTGTTCAGTATATTCCGCATCTAATGTTTCCACCGTCTGCCGGGTCAACGCCGCGATAATCGGCGTTACCAGCACCACCTGCGCGATGATCATCGCGGTTGGTGTATACAGCAGTTCCAGCACCCCCAGCGGCCCGGAATTCGACAGCGTCAGATAGACCAGCAAGCCCACAACCACCGGCGGCAGCCCCATTAGCGCATTCAGCACCACAATGGCAACCCGCCGTCCGGGGAACCGCCCCACCGCCAGCGCCGCCCCCAAAGGCATGCCAATCAGCGCGGCAATCGCCACCGCCATCAGCGACACATGCAGCGACAACAGCACGATGGCCCACAAATCCGGATCCCCGGTCAGAATCAACTGCAAGGCTGACCTGAATTCTTGTGAAAAATCCTGCATTTTATCCCTTTTACGCGGCTTTTAGGTATCTTTATCACAAGATTGCACAGCTTTTGCCCGGTGTCATCCTTGATTTCAGGCCTCCCGCCCCAATCCGGACATTCCCCCGCCGCACAAAAAAGGCGCGGCCCAAACGGGTCGCGCCTTTGGTCTTCATCTGTGATGTCAGATCACTTCAACGCGGCATCCGTGATCACATGCGTCCAGGCCCCTTCGGGTGCCTTGGTGATCACCGGATCCGACCCGCCCGCCAGCAATGTTGCCACTGTGCGGTCAAAGTCAGCCGAGTCGAGCGCGCCGTTGCTGCCAGCGGTCAGCTTGGCGATCTCACCCATCATCCGCACCTGATGTGCTTCGGTCTGGGCACCAGAGGCGTCATTGTCCAGAACGATGCCTGCGGCCTCATCCGGATGCGCCTCGGCGTATTTCCAGCCCTTCATGCTGGCGCGCACAAACCGCACCATCTTTTCGACAAACACCGGATCATCCAGATTTGCCTCAAGCGCATAAATGCCATCTTCCAGCGTCGCCACGCCCTGATCTTCGTACTTGAAGGTCACCAGCTCTTCCGGCTTTACGCCCGCATCCAGAACCTGACCATATTCGTTATAGGTCATGGTGCTGATGCAATCCGCCTGACGCTGCAACAGCGGGTCCACGTTGAACCCCTGCTTCAGAACGGTCACGCCATCATCGCCACCATCGGTGGAAATGCCTTCCTGGCTCATCCAGCTAAGGAACGGGTATTCATTGCCATAGAACCACACACCGATGGTCTTGCCCTTAAAGTCCTGCGGCGACGTGATGCCGGTATCTTTCCAGCAGGTCAGCATCAGGCCAGAGGTCTTGAACGGCTGCGCGATATTGACTACCGGCAGGCCCTTTTCCCGCGCCGCCAGCGCTGACGGCATCCAGTTCAGCATGACGTCAGCGCCACCACCGGCCAGAACCTGTGGCGGGGCAATATCCGGACCACCCGGCAGGATGGTGACATCCAGATCTTCCTCGGTGTAAAAACCCTTGTCCAGCGCCACGTAATAGCCGGCAAACTGGGCCTGCGTGACCCATTGCAGCTGCAGCTTGACCTCGTCAGCCGCCAGTGCCGGACCCGCAGCCATCGCCAGGGCCAGCGCGGCCCCTGAAAGCAGTTTATTCATTCTCTTCACTCCTTGTTGTTGTGTCGATTTTGTTGTTTCTGTTCGCTCAATCATCGCAGCTATGCCGTCGACTACCCTCGCTGCGACGGATGCCAAAAGGTCACGCCCCTCTCAACCGACGCCACCACGCCATAAAACACCGATCCCGCCAAGGCGGCCACCACAATCTCGGCCCAAACCATGTCCAGCGCAAGCTGCCCCACCGAGGTCGAGATGCGAAACCCCATCCCCACGGTCGGCGAGCCGAAAAATTCCGCAACAATCGCCCCTACCAGCGCCAGCGTGGTGGCAATCTTCAACCCGTTGAAAACGAACGGCATCGCCGCTGGCAGACGCAGCTTGAACAGCCCCTGCCAATAGCTGGCCGCATAGGTCTCCATCAAATCGCGCTGCATCACGGTTGTTTCGCGCAAGCCCGCGACCGTGTTCACAAGTACCGGGAAAAACACCATCACCACCACCACAGCCGCCTTGCTGTGCCAGTCAAATCCAAACCACATCACTAGAATGGGCGCCGTGCCAACAATCGGCAGGGCGGCGACAAAATTGCCCACTGGCAGCAGCCCTCGGCGCAGGAAATCGCTGCGATCCACGGCAATCGCCATCACAAACGCCGCCGAACAGCCCATCACATAGCCACTTAACGCGCCTTTGACGAAGGTCTGCAGGAAATCCACCCAAAGGATGCTGGTGCTAGACGCAAACCGCGCCGCGATCATCGACGGCGTCGGCAAGATCACCAGCGGCACATGTAAACCGCGCACCAACAGCTCCCAAACAACCAGAATTGTCACGCCAAAGATCACCGGAATCGCCAGCTGAACCACCCGGGTCTCGGCAACCGGTCCATTGGCCAGCCGCACATTCAGCCACCAACCAAACGCCCATAAAGCAAAGGCAAACGCCACCAACATCATGCCGCCCGTCTCCGCAGCTTTTTCTTGTTGAAAATACTCAAATCAACGACCCAATCATCGCGCCATCCCCATCCGCTTTAGCATCACCCGCTCAATCAACCCGACCAACCCAACCAGACAACCCGCCAGAATCGCTGCTGCAAACAACGCCGACCAGATCTGCACCGTCTGGCCATAGTAACTCCCGGCCAACAATCGCGCCCCCAGGCCGGCCACTGCGCCGGTCGGCAACTCACCCACGATGGCCCCCACCAGCGATGCCGCAATGCCGATCTTCAGCGAGGCAAACAGATAAGGCATCGACGCCGGCAGCCGCAGCTTCCAGAACCCTTGGCTTTTACTGGCATGATAAGTGCGCAACAGATCCATCTGCATCGCATCCGGGCTTCGCAGCCCCTTGACCATGCCCACAACCACCGGAAAGAAACTCAGATAGGCCGAAATCACCGCCTTGGGAATAATCCCCTGAACCCCAATCGAATACAAAACCACAATAATCATCGGCGCCAGCGCAATAATCGGGATGGTCTGACTGACAATCGCCCAGGGCATCACCGACATATCCATCACCTTCGAATGCACAATCCCCACCGCCAGCAAAATCCCCAAACCAGTGCCAAAGGCAAACCCCAGCAAGGTCGCACTTAACGTCACCCAAGCGTGATGCACCAAAGACCGCTTTGACGTGATCTTTTTCATCACCGTGGTCTGCCACAGCTCGACTACCACCTGATGCGGCGCTGGCAAACGCGGACGCGCCTGCGCCCAGGTCGCCGCAATGGCAAACTGGTTGCCCATCACCAACCCAAACGCGCTTAAATCCCGCCGTTCCCGGGCACCTTCCGGCATTACAACCGCGCCCTCCCGCTCAACTTCGGTCAGTACACCCTTGATATTCATCGGAATACAGGCCGCATACCAAAACAGCACAATCACCCCAACAACCGTCAGAACCGCCCCCAAAGACTTCATGACGCCCCCGGTAGCGTGTGCTTCAGCGCACCTTTGTGATCCAAATCACTCGTCATACGCATGCCCCGCCCGCAACCCTTCGCGCACCCGATGCGCAATCTCCAGAAACTCCGGCGTATCGCGAATATCCAATGTTCGGTCTTTCGGCAAAGGGCTTTCAATCACATCCGTAATCCGCCCGGGCCGAGGGCTCATCACCACGATCTTGGTGCTTAAGTAAACCGCCTCGGGGATCGAATGGGTGACAAAGGCAATGGTCTTGTTGGTGCGCGCCCACAACTCCAGCAATTGCTCGTTCAGATGGTCGCGCACAATCTCGTCCAGCGCCCCAAACGGCTCGTCCATCAGCAGAATGTCCGCGTCAAACGCCAGCGCGCGAGCAATACTGGCCCGCTGCTGCATCCCGCCAGATAGCTGCCAAGGATACTTGCCACCAAACCCATCCAGATCCACCAACTTCAGCACCGCCTCGACCCGGCTGTCCTGATCGGCGCGCGAATAACCCATAATCTCCAGTGGCAGCTTGATATTGCGCGCAATTGTGCGCCACGGATACAAGCCCGCCGCCTGAAACACATAGCCATAAGCCCGCTTTTGGCGCGCCTCATCCGGGCTCATCCCGTTCACCGTCACCGAGCCGCCCGTGGGATGCTCCAGCGCCGCCAACACCCGCAAAAACGTGGTCTTGCCACAACCCGACGGGCCGATAAAACTGACAAAATCGCCCTTGTCGATAGTGAGGTTTACATCGCGCAGCGCCTCGACCGCACCGTCATTGGTCTGAAACACCAGATCAAGGCTTTTCGCTTCAATTACTGGCATTTACAGCCTGTTCCTTTACTACATATTTTGGTGCAACCCGACAAATTCATTAAACCCCCGTCGCCGGAATACCCGTCCGCTGGACTGGTCGCGGTGCGGTCACCTCTTTCCACGACGACAACGCCTTGTTCACCGCGGTATTCGGCTCGCGGCTGACAAACTTGCCATGCCCCTCTTGGGTGCGGATCTCGCCATCATACACCGCCACATGGCCACGCGTCAGGGTGAAACGGGGCAGGCCTTTCACAGCTTTGCCCTCGAACACATTGTAATCAATTGCAGATTGCTGGCTGCTGGCCTGAATCACTTTCTCCTTCTCCGGATCCCACACCACCAGGTCCGCATCCGCGCCAACCAAAACCGCCCCCTTCTTGGGATAACAGTTCAAGATTTTCGCGATATTGGTAGAGGTTACGGCGACAAATTCATTCATCGTCAACCGCCCCGTCGCCACGCCATAGGTCCACAGCATCGGCATCCGGTCTTCCAACCCGCCGGTGCCGTTGGGTATCTTGGTAAAGTCCCCGACACCCATACGCTTTTGATCGGTCGAAAACGCGCAATGATCGGTGGCCACAACGCTAAGCGTCCCCGCCTGCAGGCCATTCCACAACGAATCCTGATGCATCTTGTTGCGGAACGGCGGCGACATCACCCGCCGCGCGGCATGGTCCCAATCTGTGTTGAAATACTCGGACTCGTCCAGCGTCAAATGCTGGATCAGCGGCTCTCCCCAAACCCGCTTGCCCTGCATCCGCGCCCGGCGGATCGCCTCGTGGCTGTCCTCGCACGACGTATGCACCACATACAGCGGCACCCCTGCCATATCGGCAATCATAATCGCCCGGTTGGTCGCCTCGCCCTCAACCTGTGGCGGGCGGGAATAGGCATGCGCCTCGGGGCCGGTATTGCCCTCGGCCAACAGCTTGGCGGACAGCTCGGCGACCACATCGCCATTCTCGGCATGCACCATGGCAATCGCGCCCAGATCGCCCAACCGACTGAATGACGCATACATTTCGTCATCATTAACCATCAATGCGCCTTTATAGGCCATAAAGTGCTTAAACGTATTGATTCCACGCTCTTGCACGACGGTCTTCATCTCGTCGAACACCTGTTCGCCCCACCAGGTCACCGCCATATGGAAGGAATAATCGCAATTGGCGCGGGTCGACTTGTTGTCCCACCGCTTCAACGCATCCAACAGCCCCTCGCCCTGATTGGGCAGCGCAAAATCCACCACCATCGTGGTACCGCCCGCCAACCCTGCGCGGGTGCCGCTTTCAAAATCATCCGTCGAATAGGTGCCCATGAACGGCATTTCCAGATGGGTATGCGGGTCAATCCCGCCGGGCATCACATAGCACCCGGTGGCGTCCAACTGCTCGTCGCCTTTCAGGTCTGGCCCGATTTCGGTGACGATACCGTTTTCGATCAGCACATCGGCCTTATAGGTCAGATCCGCGGTCACGATGGTGCCGTTTTTGATAACTGTGCTCATAGTCTTCTCCTAAAAATTCTGACCGGACCGAAAAATCCCCGCTCTTTTTCTGGCCGGAAATATCCCGGGGAGCTCGAGGGGCTGGCCCCTCGATCACTCTACAATCTCCGCCGTCTCCAACACTGCATGCATCAGAACATCCGTTCCCGCCGCCGCCCATTCCGGTGAAATCTCTTCGGCCTCATTATGCGACAAGCCATCCACACAGGGGCACATCACCATCGCCGTCGGCGCCACCCGGTTGATCCAGCAGGCATCATGCCCGGCGCCGGAAATCAGGTTCATGTGGGAATATCCCAGCCGCTCGGCAGCATTGCGCACGGCCGTCACACAGCCTTCGTCGAAGGTGACCGGATCAAACCCGCCGACCTTCTCGAATTCGATCTCCAGCCCCATGTCATCGGCGATTTTCTGGCCCGCAAGGCGCAGCTGCACTTCCATATCCTCGATCACCGCCAGATCGGGGGATCGGAAATCAACCGTGAACACAGCTTTGCCCGGTATCACGTTGCGACTATTGGGATAAATGTCGATATGGCCTGCCGCGCCCACCGCGTGCGGCGCATGGCTTAGCGCGATTTCCTCGACCTTTTCCAGCACCCGCGCCATGCCTAACCCGGCATTCTTGCGCATCGGCATCGGCGTCGATCCGGTATGCGAATCCCGTCCAATAATTGTCACCTGCGTCCAGGACAGCCCCTGCCCATGGGTGACAACCCCAATCTCTTTGCCCTCCATCTCCAGTATCGGGCCCTGTTCGATATGCAGCTCGAACATCGCATGCATTTTGCGCGCGCCCACTTCTTCGTCACCGCGCCAACCTATGCGCTTCAGCTCGTCGCCAAATTTCAACCCTTCGGCATCTTCGATGTCATAGGCCCAGTCCTGCGTGTGTATCCCCGCAAATACCCCCGAGGCCAGCATCGCCGGCGCATAGCGCGTGCCCTCTTCGTTGGTCCAGTTGGTGACCACGATTGGATGCTTGGTCTTGATGCCCAGATCATTCAGCGACCGGATAATTTCCAAGCCGCCAAGAACCCCCAGAACCCCGTCATACTTGCCGCCCGTTGGCTGGGTATCCAGATGCGACCCCACATAAACCGGCAATGCGCTTGGGTCCGTGCCCTCACGCCGGGCAAACATATTGCCCATCTGGTCCAGCCCCATGCTAAGGCCCGCCGCCTCGCACCAGCTTTGAAACAGCGCGCGGCCTTCGCCGTCGGCATCCGTCACCGTCTGGCGGTTATTGCCACCGGCAATACCGGGGCCAATATTGGCCATCTCCATCAGGCTGTTCCACAGCCGTTCGCCATTGATTTTCAGATTCTGTCCCGGAGCTGCCATGTCTGTCCCTTCCCCCGCGCCTGGACCAAAGCCCAAACAGCGCTATCTTTGATTTGACCAAACGGTCAAACTCACGCTATCACGGGGGTGGCACCAGTCAAGATTTAGCGGCACGGCACCACACACAAAATCCGCCTTTTTCAGGTGATTGCACAATAATTCAGGCCTCGGCCACGCCATCAGGGATCCCCGTCGCATATGCCTCCAGATCGCGCCCCAACTCGCATCCAGCAAAAGAACCGCGCCGCCATACTTGAGGCCGCGTTGGACGTGTTTTCTGTCCACGGCTTTCGCGGGGCCACCGTTGATCAGATCGCTGCCGCTGCGGGCCTGTCCAAGCCTAACCTGCTGTATTATTTCCCCTCCAAGGACGCGATCCACAACGCCTTGCTCAGCGGCCTGTTGGATACTTGGCTGGACCCGCTGCGCAGCCTTGACCCAAACGGCCCGCCGCTGGACGAAATCCTGGCCTATGTCCGGCGCAAACTAGAGATGAGCCGCGATTATCCCCGCGAAAGCCGCCTGTTTGCCAATGAAATCGTGCAAGGCGCGCCGCGCATCCATGACATGCTGACAAATGACCTCAAAACCCTGGTTGATGAAAAAGCCGCTGTGATTCAGCGCTGGATCGACGCCGGAAAAATCGCCCGTGTGCACCCCTATCACCTGATGTTCTCGATCTGGTCACTTACCCAGCATTACGCCGATTTCGACGCTCAGGTGCGCGCGGTTCTGGGCGACGAAGACCCGTTTGACAGCGCGCCCGATTTCATCGACACACTGTACCGCCGCCTGCTAAGCCCCACCTGAAACAATCCGGCGCCCCAGCTTTTTCTGGCTGCAAATATCCTCGCCGAAGGCCACGCGCCCCAAGGCGCGTTTGCCTCACTCTGCCGCTTGCGCACTTGGATTATTGGGATGCGTCGTCCAGTTGGCATAGCCCTCCTGAACCACCTTGCCGGTGCGAGTGTCCACCTCACCCGGCGGCACTTGCACCATCGAAATGCAATTCTCGACCGGGCAGACATCGACACACAGGTTACAGGCGACACATTCGTCATCCATCACCTCAAACACCCGGTCCTCGCTGATCGAGATCGCCTGATGTGACGTGTCTTCGCAGGCCGCATAACAACGCCCGCATTTGATGCAAGCGTCCTGATCAATCTTCGCCTTGGCAACAAAGTTCAGGTTCAGATACTTCCAGTCAGTGACATTCGGCACAGCCCGCCCGACAAAATCCGATGTATTGCTATAGCCCTTTTCGTCCATCCACTGCGACAGTCCGCTGGCCATTTCTTCAACGATCCGAAAACCATAGGTCATCGCCGCCGTGCAAACCTGCACATTGCCACAGCCCAGCGACATGAACTCTGCCGCATCGCGCCATGTGGTGACCCCGCCAATCCCGCTGATTGGTATCCCGGCAGTCCCCGCATCGCGCGCAATCTCGGCCACCATGTGCATGGCAATCGGTTTCACCGCCGGGCCGCAATAGCCACCATGGCTGCCCTTGCCGTCAATCGACGGCTCGGGGCTGAAATCATCCAGATTGACCGAGGTGATCGAGTTGATCGTGTTGATCAGGCTCACCGCATCCGCGCCGCCATTCTTGGCCGCCTGCGCAGGTCTCAGAATGTCGGTGATATTCGGCGTCAGCTTGACGATCACCGGCTTGTCGTAATTCTCTTTGCACCAGCGCGTCACCATCTCGATATATTCCGGCACCTGCCCCACGGCCGATCCCATACCGCGCTCGGCCATGCCATGTGGACAGCCAAAGTTCAGCTCGATCCCATCAGCGCCGGTCTCGGCCACCCGCGGCAAAATCGCCTTCCAGGATGCCTCGTCACAAGGCACCATCAACGAGACTATTATCGCCCGATCCGGGTAATCCGCCTTGACCCGCGCGATCTCTTCCAGATTGACCTCTAGGGGCCGATCAGTGATCAGCTCAATATTGTTCAGCCCCAGCAACCGCCGGTCCGCGCCGTAAATTGCGCCGTATCGCGGCCCGTTCACATTAACCACCGGCGGCCCTTCAGAGCCAAGTGTTTTCCAGACCACACCGCCCCATCCGGCCTCAAACGCGCGGCGGACATTGTATTCCTTATCCGTTGGCGGCGCCGAGGCCAGCCAGAACGGATTCGGCGTGGTAATTCCAAGAAACTCTGTCGTCAAATCAGCCATTTATCCGACCTCCCTAAAGGGCGTTTGCATCTTTTTCTTGTGATAAATACTCAAAATCCAACCCCGCCTTACACGCTAAAGCTGGCATGAATATCCATCGCCGCGTCCCGGCCTTCGGCCACCGCCGTCACCGTCAAGTCTTCGCCACCGGATGCGCAATCGCCCCCGGCCCAGACCCCGGACAATGACGTGCGGCCCGCATCACCGACCGCGATCTTGCCGCCCTCAATCGTCAAACCCTCGGGCGCGCCGTCCAGTTTTTGGCCAATCGCCCGGAACACCTGATCAGCGGCCAGACGCAGCGTCTCGCCAGTGCCGTGCAGCCTGCCATCGGCAGTTTCGGTATATTCCAACTCAATCTCTGCCGCGGCCCCATTGCCGTGAACCGCGATGGGCTGCACGTTGAACATCAGCGTCACGCCCTTGGACGCCGCCAGATCCTGCTCAAACCGACTTGCAGCCATCGCTTCGCGCCCGCGCCGATAGGCAATTGTCACGTTCTGCGCGCCCAGCAATTTTGACTGGACCGCCGCATCCACCGCCGTCATGCCGCCACCAATCACCACCACATTGCGCCCCACCGGCAGGGCCGCCATGTCATCCGCTTGCCGCAGATCAGCAATAAAATCCACCGCATCGGCAACGCCGTCCATATCGCCGCCCGGCGCGTTCAGGGCGTTCACCCCGGTCAAGCCCATGCCCAGAAACACCGCGTCATATCCTGCCTGAAGCGACGCCAGCGTCAGCCCATCGCCCAACCCCGCGCCAACCTCAACCGTGATGCCGCCGATCTTCAGCAACCAGTCCACTTCGGCCGCCGCAAACCCATCGGTTGATTTATAGGCCGCAATACCAAATTCGTTCAGCCCGCCTGCCTTGGCGCGGGTCTCGTGGATCACCACGTCATGGCCCAGCATGGCCAACCGATGCGCACAGGCCAGCCCGGCAGGCCCCGCGCCCACCACCGCGACGCGCTTACCCGTCGAGGCAGCACGCGTATACGGATGCACCCCCGACGCCATCACCACATCGGTGGCAAAGCGTTGCAGGCGACCAATCTCTACCGGTTTGCCCTCGGCGATTTCGCGCACGCACACCTCTTCGCACAGGGTTTCTGTCGGGCAGACCCGGGCGCACATGCCGCCCAGAATGTTCTGATCAAAAATCGTGCGCGCCGCGCTTTGCGCGTGCCCGCCCTGAATCTGGCGAATGAACATCGGGATGTCGATGCTTGTCGGACAGGCGTCCATACAAGGCGCGTCATAGCAGAAATAACATCGATCCGCCGCCACTGCCGCCTCGTGCGGGGCAAAGGGCGCGTGCAAATCGTCAAAATTGGCGGCAATCTCGTCATTGGGCAATCGCCCTGCGACAATTCCGGATGCCATCTGGCCGTTTGCCATCACACTCTCCCTAAGGTCTTTTGTTACGCCTCAGAGTGCCACAACCGAATTTATTATCAATCTATTTTTTGACCATTCGGTAAAATTTGGCCATCAACCGCCCCGCAGCAATCGATTTGCTGAAAAAACAGTCATGTTTCGTTGCTGGCCACATTGTCCGAACAGCGAGATTGTGCGATGGGTTACGCATGAGGAACGCCGATAAATTGCGCCAGACGTTAGAGCGCCAAGCCCGGGCTGGTGCCTTCGGGGGGCGCCGTCAGAATTGCCAATTCGTACGAAACCGAAATCTGCTGGGCTGATCGCGGCGACATCCTTGTTCTGAACATGCTGGGCCAGACATCGGTGTTGCGTCTAAAACCGGGGCGACATCCCCGCCTTCAAATGCCCGGACTTCACCCAAACCCGCGCGCCGTCCGGCCCGGCGCTGCCTAAAAAATCATCGCCCATCGGCAGTCGCAGCCAGTCCCATCGTCCAAATGCCTCGCCGCCTTGGGTAAATCCGCCGTCCAGCACAAACAGTTCGATCCCGCCAGAGGCGTCGCGGCGCAGGGCCTCGCCCGGGGCCCAGACCTCGATCCGCACGTCCTCGGATGGGTCGCTGTGCAGCGGTTGAACCGCGCTGGCCTCACCCCCGGTCTGGCGTTTGACCTCGGTCCGGTCATTGAGGTCGAACTGGTGCAGTTTCACCAGAATCGTGGCCCCTGCCGCCGACGCCGGGGTGTGGCGGGATGTGGGCGGGTTACGCACATAGGCGCCTTTGGGGAAATCGCCTGTTTCATCCTGAAACACCCCGTCCAGCACCAGATATTCCTCGCCGCCGTCATGGGTATGGGCGGAAAAAGCGCTACCTGGGGCAAAACGCACGATGGTGGTGGCACGCGCCACTTCGCCACCGATCCGGTCCAGCATTTAGCGTTCCACCCCCGCTGCGGGGGAGGCAACCCAAGGCCTGTCGGCAAAATGCACCGCCGCCCGCTGGCTGAAATCTGCGTTGATCTTCATGACGTGTCCCCAGTTCGCTTGCTGTCAGACAGACCTAAGCCTGCAAGCGCCGCCTGCAAACCAGCCTCACAGAAACGTGTCACAAAGCCTGGGGGAAATCAGCCGTCTGTGGACAGAACAGCTGTTGCCTCAATCTCGATCTTGGCGTCATCTTCGACCAGGGCGCTGACCACAACCATGGTCATCGCTGGGAAATGATAACCCATCACCTCGCGGTACGCCGCGCCGACCTCGGCCTGACGCGCCACATAGTCCTGCTTGTCGGTGACATACCAGGTCAGCCGGGTGATATCGGCGATCGAGCCGCCCGCCGCCTCGACCACGTCGCGGATATTGCGCAGCGCCTGACCCATCTGGCCGATGAAATCCTGCACCTCGAATACCTGCTGCGCGTTCCAGCCGATCTGCCCGCCAACAAACAACAGCCGCCCTTCGGCGATCATCCCGTTGGCATAGCCTTTGGCTGGTTTCCATCCCTCAGGCTGGACTGTGATCGTGCTCATTGGCCTATCTCCCTGCGCAATACCCTAACCTGCCCCGATTTGCCCATTTACTTCAAGTTTAAAATTTTATGCTTGAAATAGTTTTTCCCCCCTGTCAGGCTTTGATCATCATCGGGGAAGGGTCTGCGCATGAAAACAGTTTGTCTTGGGGGTGGCCCAGCGGGGCTGTATTTTGCGATCAGCATGAAGCTGCGCGATCCCAACCACGAGGTCACGGTGATCGAGCGTAACAAAGCCGATGACACGTTTGGCTGGGGCGTGGTGCTGTCGGATGACGCGCTGGAGCAGATGCAGGAGAACGACCCGCAAAGCACGCAGGCGATCCGCGACCACTTTGCCTATTGGGACGATATCGCCGTGGAACATAACGGCGTGCGCACGGTGTCGGGCGGCCACGGCTTTGCCGGAATTGGCCGCAAGCAGATGCTGACTCTGCTGCAACAACGTGCCCGCGAATTGGGCGTTGATCTGCAATTTGAGACTGAATTCAAATCCGCCGAAGAGTACCGCAAGGAATACGATCTGGTGGTGGGCTGCGATGGTATCAATTCGCAAGTGCGGCGCGAATATGAAGAGGTGTTCAACCCCGATATCGACATGCGCCTGTGCAAATTTGTCTGGCTGGGCACGCATCAGAAATTCGACGACGCGTTCACCTTTATTTTCGAGAAGACCGATAAGGGCTGGATGTGGGCGCATGTTTACCAGTTCGACGACAACACCGCGACTTTCATCGTTGAATGCCTGCAACCCACCTGGGATGCGTTTGGCTTTGCCGATATGTCCAAGGAAGAAACGGTGGAAACCTGCCGTAAGGTGTTTGAAAAGCACTTGGGCGGGCATGCGTTGATGTCCAACGCCGACCATCTGCGCGGCTCGGCGGTGTGGATGAATTTCCCCCGGGTGATCTGCGAAAAATGGTATCATAAAAACGTGGTGTTGATGGGCGACGCCGCCGCGACCGGGCATTTTTCCATCGGGTCGGGATCACGTTTGGCGTTTGACAGCGCGATTGCGCTGGCCACCTATCTACATTCCGAACCATCAATGGAACAGGCGTTTGAGCGTTACCAAGAGGAACGCCGGGTCGAGGTGTTGCGCCTGCAATCGGCGGCGCGCAATTCGCTGGAATGGTTTGAAGAGGTCGAGCGTTATCTGGATCTGGACCCGGTACAGTTTGCCTATTCGCTGCTGACCCGGTCACAGCGCATCAGCCACGAAAATTTGCGCCTGCGTGATCCAGAATGGCTAAAGCAGGCCGAGACGTGGTTTCAGGCCCAGGCGGGCGCGCCGGGGGTGCATCGCGCGCCGATGTTCGCGCCGTTCAAGCTGCGCGATATGGCGCTGGAAAACCGCATCGTTGTGTCACCGATGGCGCAGTATAAGGCGGTGGATGGCTGCCCCACGGACTGGCATTTCACCCATTACGCCGAACGCGCCAAGGGCGGCGCCGGGTTGGTTTATGTCGAAATGACCTGTGTGTCGCCCGATGCGCGCATCACCCCAGGCTGTCCGGGCCTCTATGCGCCCGAGCATCTGGCGGCGTGGCGGCGGTTGACGGATTTTGTCCATGCCGAGACCAAGGCCAAGATCTGCGTGCAGATCGGCCATTCCGGGCGCAAGGGATCGACCCAGCTGGGTTGGGAAGAGATGGATGCGCCGCTGGTGGCGGATAACTGGCCGTTGATATCGGCCTCGGCCCTGCCGTGGTCGGAGGGCAATCAGGTGCCTAAGGCGATGGACCGGGGCGATATGGATGTGGTGCGCGACCAGTTTGTTGCGGCCACCAAAATGGCGGGACAGGCCGGGTTCGACATGATCGAGTTGCACGCGGCGCATGGCTATCTGATCTCGTCGTTTATCTCGCCCCTGTCCAATATCCGCGACGATGAATATGGCGGGTCGCTGGAAAACCGGATGCGCTATCCGCTGGAAGTATTCGCCGCGATGCGCGCTGTCTGGCCGCCGTATAAGCCGATGTCAGTGCGGATTTCCGCGAATGACTGGGTCGGCGAGCGCGGCGTTGACCCGGCAGAAGCGGTTGAAATCGCAGGTATGTTCCACGCTGCGGGGGTTGATATTGTCGATGTGTCCGCAGGCCAGACCAGTATCGAAGGACAGCCGATCTATGGCCGGATGTTCCAGACACCGTTTTCCGACCGTATCCGCAACGAACGCGGGATTGCAACGATAGCGGTGGGCAATATCTATGAGCCTGACCACGCCAATTCGATCCTGATGGCCGGGCGCGCCGATCTGGTCTGTCTGGCGCGGCCGCATCTGGCCAACCCTTATTGGACGCTGCACGCCGCCGCCGCCTTGGGTGACACGGCCACCGTCTGGCCCGCGCCGTACCTGCCGGGGCGTGATCAGATGTTGCGGCTGGCAGAACGCGCCGAAGGTCTGGGAATCAGGGTATGAGCCTGCAAGGTAAAACCGCGCTGATCACCGGCGGCGGCACCGGGCTGGGCGCCGATCTGGCGCGCGGCTTTGCAGACGCTGGCGCCAAAGTGTGGATCGCCGGGCGGACTGCCGCCACGCTAGAGGCTGTCGCGGACACCCATGCCCATATCCACGCGGTCGAGGCGGATGTGACGGATGAGACATCCGTGGGGGCGATGTTCGATTTCATCGGGCCTACGGATATCGTGATTGCCAATGCCGGGGCCTCGGTCAGCGCGCCATTGGCCCGCACCAGTATCGAAGACTGGGACGCCATGTTGGCGGTGAACCTGACCGGCACTTTCCTGACTTTTCGCGCGGCGTTGCGGCGGATGAAAGGGTTAGACTGGGGGCGGCTGATTGCGGTGGCCTCCACTGCCGGGATCAAGGGTTACCCGTATGTGTCGGCCTATGCGGCAGCCAAACACGGGGTGATCGGGCTGACGCGGTCAGTGGCGCTGGAAT
>JBLINN010000067.1:0-15684 GCA_047639325.1 Paracoccaceae bacterium
TACGCTGGTTCAGCGCGCTGCCCATGGTGACGACATTGCCGCCAATCACGTTGGAAATGCCCATGCCAATCGCCGGTTGCCCGTCACGATACAACAAATGGGTGGATGGTTCTTTCACCCCCCGGGAAATATTCGCAATGTCGGATAACCGATAGGATTTGCCGGTTGCCGGGTTGGAAATCACTAGGTTTTCAATGGCCTCGATCGTGCCGACGGCGCCGGTGGCGCGCACCATCAGCCGCATTTCCCCAACCAGGATTGTCCCGCCGGGCGTCACCAGGTTCTGGCCCTGCAACACGTCCGAGATCTGCTCGAGTGACAATCCAAGCTGGATCAATCGGGCGGTGTTGAATTCCACATAGATCACTTCTTGCTGAATGCCGGTCAGGGTCACTTTGCTGACACCGGCCACCACCGCCAGTTCGCGTTCCAGATCCTTGGCGTATTCGTAAAGCTCAGGCAGGGAATAGCCGTCGCCGACAATCGCAAAATATTGCGCAAACACGTCGCCAAAATCGTCGAAGATCACGCTGCCCAGCGCGCCGGGAGGCAGGTTGCCCTGCATGTCATCGATCTTGGCGCGCATCTGGGTGAACTTCTGTGCCAGATCGGGGCGGGTTTTGGCGCCGGGAATGGTAAATTCAACCGTGACCGTGCTGCGCCCGGGTTGCGAGTTCGACTTGATCTCTTTGACATCCGTCAGCTGCTGCAAAGCGGTTTCAATGGCGTCGGTTACCTCATCCGCAACTTCGGCAGCACTGGCACCCGGATAGGGCGTGATGATCTGCGCCTGGCGAATGATGAATTCCGGGTCTTCAAACCGGGGCAGGGCGGTATAGGCGTAAAGCCCCGCCGCCAGGATCAAAATCGTCGACAATGCCGAGATGACGCGCTTTTCCAGCGCAAAGCGAGCGAGATCCATTGCCTAGTTCCCAACCTTGGAAATCGGGCGGATGACCAACCCTTCGCTCAGGCGCGACACGCCTGCCGTCACCACAAGGTCACCGGCTTCCAGCCCGGTTTCAATGCTGACCTTGCTGCCAGACATCGTTCCCGTCGTCACAGGCCGGGCGGTCAGGGCGTTGCTGGCCGGGTCAACCAGCCAGACAAACGGGTTGCCGTCGGGGGTGGTGGCCAACGCGGTTATCGGCACGACCGGGCGCAGTTCTTCGGCGTTCTGGACGGAAACGCGCACACGGCCCACCATGCCGGAAAGCACGCGAACACCGTCTGGCACATCGACCGACACCCGGGCCTGATAGGTCTGGGTTCCGGCATCGGCCTGCGTTGAAAATTCAACCAGATCCTTAGCCGTCAGTGGCTGCGAACTGCCGGTCAGCTCGACCTGGACCTGGACCTGGTTCCAGTCAAAGGCGCTCCAGGTCAGAACGTCTGAGCTGGGCACGTCAAAAACCAGATCAATGGTGTTGAGGTTTTGCAGCAAGACAATGGCTTGCCCCGCCTGAATGTTGTTGAAACTGTCTATGTCCCGGCGTGCAACAACGCCGTCAAATGGGGCGCGCAAGGTGGCATCGTTCAGGCTGTCGCGGGCGTTTTGCACATCAACTTCAAGCCCACGCAACACGGCTTCGGCGGCGGCGATGTCTTCTTCGCGCCCACCTGACTGGCCAATTATCAGCTCTTCCTCGGCGGTGCGCAGTTCCGCATGCGCCACGCGCAGGGTTGCTTCGTCTTTTTCCAGCTGGGCGGCGGCTACGATTTCTTTTTCGAACAATTGCCGCGTCCGCAGCGTTTGCTCGCGCGCCTGATCCACCTTGGCTTGGGCGGCGTAAACCCCGGCTTGCAATGCGACGATCTCTTCGGCGCGCGCGCCTTTTACCAGCGCGTCAAGCTGGGCCTGGGCCTGATCCCGCTGGCTTTCCAGCCGCGCTACAGAGGTTTTGAAATCCCGTTTGTCCAACTCGGCAATCACGCCGCCTTTTTTGACGCCGGTTGCGGCCCGGACCGGCAGGTCAACGACCTGACCCGAGACCCGAAAAGACAGCTCTGCTTCTTGGCTGGGATAGACAATCGCCGGATATTGGCGAGACAGTCCTGTGTCACCGGTTACCACCTTTATCACCTTGGCCGGGCGGGGTGCGACAGGCGTGTCTGTTGCCTCTTGCGCCAGCAGCGATGCCATTGGCAGGGTAAACAAAAGCGGTGTCAGAAGTCCGCGGAGAAGGTTGTTCATTGGAGCGCCTCCGAATAGGTACTAAACCCATAGCGCGGGCGACCGCAGGCTCACAACTGTCAAACAGCAGGACGTGGTAGATTATGACCCTTACGCAGCAAATTTTGTGGGGAAGCCTTTACTTGGGGGTCTGTTTGATTCTGCAGATGGTGTTTATGGCGCTTGGTGCCACCTATCTGAACAAATTGTCCGGGCGTTTGAGCGCGGTCCCTAAAGTGGTGCATAACAGTAGTCTTTTGCTGATCGCGCTGGTGTTGATTGTTCTTTCACACACGGCGCAGACGTGGTTATGGGCCTGTGTCTTTGTGATAAACGACGTGCTGGCAGACTGGAATTCCGCCATCTACTTTTCGTTGGTGACCTATACCGCCCTTGGCTATGGCGATATCGTTTTGGGCCCGGGATTGCGCATTTTTGCGGCTTTTGCATCGGTCACCGGATTGTTGGCGTTTGGAATCAGTACCGCCTTTTTGGTGGCCCTGATGGGGCGCTTGTTTTCCGCCCGCCTGAACTGAGGCGGCGTCACAAAAGCGGCGAGAACAACCGGGCTAATGGCGCACCTAAGCGGATCAGGCGCGGTTGTTGGTCGATGGTCAGCGTCATCTCGTAGGCGTTTTCGAAATCTGCCTGCAGCATTGCTTTGGTAGCGGCGGCGGCGCGGGGGTCAAAAAACAGCGCCATCGTCTCAAAATTCAGCCGAAAGGACCGGTTGTCCAGATTGGTGGTGCCGACGCCGGTTAGATGATCATCAATCAGGAATACTTTTTGATGCATAAAGCCGTTGGTATAGCGAAACACGCGCACGCCTGCTGCCATGACGTCGTCAAAATAGGTAAATGCCGCCAGCCACGACAGCATGTGATCGGCCTTTTCCGGCACCAGAATACGCACATCCAGCCCGCGCATGGCGGCGTGGTTCAACGCGCCCATCACCGCAAAATCCGGCACGAAATAGGGCGACGCGATCCACACCCGGTGTTGCGCGGCAGCGATGGCCGAGAAAAACATCAGACTGCCGGCCTCGGTCTCGTCGCCGGGGCCGGTGGCGGTGATCAGCGCGGTCATGTTTTCGGGGGCGTTGGCGGTTTGCCAGGTCAATTCACCCAGCAAGGGTTCATCCGTGACCCAGTGCCAGTCCTCGACAAAAATCAGCTGCAATTGCAAGACCACTGGGCCGCGCAGCCTGACATGGGTGTCGCGCCAAGTGCCAAATTCCTGGCCCAATCCCAGATATTCATCGCCAACATTCAAGCCACCGACAAACCCTGTATGCCCGTCCACAATCACTGTTTTGCGGTGGTTGCGGTAATTGATCTGAAAGCGAAATTTCGGCCCCCGCGCGCTGGCGCGATCCACCACCCGGACGCCAGCAGCGCGCAGGGTGTCGGAATAGCTGGTCGGCAGGGCATGGCTGCCGACGGCATCGGTCATAAACAAAACCGACACGCCGCGCCCGGCGGCGGCGATCAATTTTTGCTGTAGTTTCAGCCCCAGACCATCGTTGCGAACGATATAGAACTGCACCAGAACATAGGATTGCGCGGCATCTATCGCCTGAAACATCGCGTCAAACGCGACTTGACCGTTGATCAGCAGGTCCACGCCATTGCCGCGTATCGCAGGCATGCCCGCGATTTGCTCGAATGGGCGCAGGTTTATCGGGGTGGCATCGGGGGCGGGGCGGTATTGGGTGGCGAAATCGCGGATGCCCGCAACCACGCGTTCAGATTCACGCCGCGCAATGCGATAGCCGCGAAACCGGTGATGCCCCAGAAACAGATAGGCCGGAACGGCCATGAACGGTATTGCCAGCAGAAACACTACCCATCCCATGGCCCCTTGCGGGGTGCGCGCAGTGGCCGCCGCCTGAAACGCAAACCATGTTGCCACCGCATAAAACGCAAAAACCACAAGGCCGCTTAGAAATACCCACATCTTGGCCGAACCCGTTCATGATAAAGGTTACCGGCTGCCAGTATAGATGCGGTCCCAGTCCTTGGCCATGTCGACGATCAACCAGCCCATTTCGGGGCCTTTATCCAACCCATCAGCCAGCTTGCCAATATGGCTGTCGCGGTCATAGGCGTATTCGCGCACCGCATCGGTATGGTGCACAATCAGCCCCAGACGCGGCCCGTCCCCGGCGGTGACCCATTCCAGCATGGCAAAATCGCCATCCGAATTACCGCCCGCCAAAATCGGGCGCTGACCGATGACCCGGTCGATATTCACCGGTTTGCCATCTTTGTCGTCGATAAAGGCAATGCCCGGCGCCTTGACGATGGTGGGCACGCCATCGATAATTTCATAACTGGTTTCGCCCAGGGATCCGATGATCTGGCGGGTCGGAATGCCATAGGCCTGTTCGGTAAGGACCCGCATGAAATGCACGCCGCCGCCGGACACGATATAGGTGGTGAACCCTTCGTCGCGCAGATAACGCAGCAGTTCAACCATCGGCTGATAGGTCATCTGGTCATAGCCCAGACCGGTATCGGGATGACGCGCGCTGGCAACCCATTCGGCGACCGACGCCTGGAAATCATCGACAGATACACCGGAATGCGTGGCATTGATCACCTCAAGCAGCGCGGCCTCGCCACCGGCCAGCAGGGTTTCCATATCGCCTGCGGCTGCGGCCTTTAGCGCGTCGCTGGTCAGGATGGACGGGTCCTCGGCGGCCATGACTTTGATCCGGTCCAGCGCAAAAATCAGTTGGAAATAGGCAGGTTGTTCGGCCCACAGCGTGCCGTCATTGTCAAACACCGCGATGCGGTCGGCGGGGGTGACGTAATCCGCCCCGTCCGGGTTGGTCACATCCTGCACAAATTCGACAATCCGGGTTCGTGCGGGCCCATCGCCCCAAGATGGCAGCGGATCAGCCAAAGCGGGTTGAGACAAGGCAACAAAGAAACTGGCGGCAAGGAGGCAGCGTATCAACATGGGATGTCCTGTATGCGTTGCTGTTAACAAAAAGGCCCGCCGCAGGAGCGGCGGGCCAATGGGGTAAGGTTGGTTCCCTTATTTTGAGCCGATCTGGCTAAAGATCTTATCCTTGGCGTCTCCGATGGTAAAGCTGCCGGGCTTTTGGCGCGGCGGGAAATCATCAAACGTGGCCAGGAACTTGGCGGTGTATTCGGCGGCTGGTAGCAGCAGAAAGACCCGGTCCAGATACCAATCCCAATAGGTGTTGGACGTGATGTCGGCCCGCTCATACGGGTCACGACGCAGGTTGAACAGCAGCGGAATGCGCAGTTCGGTCCACGGCTCGGCCCAGGCGCGCAATGTCTGCGGGTAACGATGCTCAAGGAAGATTGCCTTCCAGTCATCATAGCGCAGCGCTGTCAGGTCACCATCATCCGAGAAGTAAAACACCTCGTGGCGTGGGCCTTCTTCAGCTTCACCGGTCAGGTACGGCAGGAAGTTATAGCCATCCAGATGCACCTTATAGTCGCGGCCACCGCCAACTTCGGCAACGGTCACACCGGTCAGCAGCTGTTCCTTGATGTCCGGATTTCCGGCCACGGCCAGATAGGTCGGCAACCAATCCATGTGGTGCATGATTTCGTTGCTGATGGAACCAGCTTCGATATGACCAGGCCAGCGAACCATTGACGGCACGCGCCAGCCACCTTCCCAGTTGGTGTTCTTTTCACCCCGGAATGGTGTCATTCCCGCATCCGGCCAGCTGTTCATATGCGGGCCGTTGTCGGTGGAGTAATGCACGATGGTGTTGTCGGCGATACCCAGTTCGTCCAGCAGATCAAGGAACTGACCGATATGCATGTCATGTTCGATCATGCCGGCCTGATATTCATCCATGTGCTTACCGGCGATCTCGTCCGCCTTGGCGCGCATTTCATCCTTGACGTGGGTGCGGAAGTGCATCCGTGTACCCGACCACCAGACATACCACGGCACACCTTCTTCGGTCTTGCGCTTGATAAAGTCCATCGCCGCCGCAGAGGTTTCTTCGTCCACGGTTTCCATGCGCTTTTTGGTCAGCGGGCCGGTGTCTTCGATGGCACCATCGGCGCTGGATTTGATCACCCCACGCGGGCCAAACCGCTCGCGGAACTCGGGGCTCTGCGGATAGTCTTCCAGCTCGGGCTCTTCTTCGGCATTCAGGTGGTAGAGATTGCCAAAAAACTCATCAAAACCGTGGTTTGTCGGCAGCATATCATCCCGGTCGCCCAGGTGATTCTTGCCAAACTGTCCGGTGTCATAGCCTTGGGCCTTCAACAGGCCGGCAATGGTCGGATCTTCGATCTGCATGCCTTCTTTGGCACCGGGCATACCAACCTTGGACAATCCGGTACGGAATACCGACTGGCCCATGATGTAGGATGACCGACCGGCGGTGCAGGACTGCTCGGCGTAGTAATCGGTAAAAATCATGCCTTCGTTGGCAACCCGGTCGATGTTTGGCGTCCGGTACCCCATCACGCCCATCGTGTAGGCAGAAATGTTGGACTGGCCGATATCATCGCCCCAGATCACCAGGATATTGGGTTTGTCCGCCTGCGCCCAGGCAGGCACTGCAAGCAGGATGGCAACCGAGGCTGCCGCCAGCTTGCCGAGTGGTCCGCGCCACCGGCCTGAGGTTTCGTTTGGTTCTAACATAAGCAACTCCTGAAAAGTCCCGGCCCATTAGTTGGGCAGGAATGGGGATCGTCTTTCGGCAAATTTACCAGCAAAAGTGGGTATTTGCATTCTGTGTCTGCTGGGCATTTTAGCCATACCAGCCAAATTCCGGGGAATCAGACGAGAGCTATTTTATTCTCTGCACAATCTATTATTGTATCAAATGATGGAATCTTTATCTCAAGTACAAAAAATACTTCCTTCCGATATAGAAGTTGTGACCAGCCAGGGATGGTTGGCGGGACGCGGCGACGCGTTTTGCAAGGCATTGTTAAAACAAGCGCTTGTGCGGCAGTTTCAGTCGGGCGAGACTTTGTATCATTACGGCGATCCGGCTGACGGGTTATATTCGATAATATCTGGCGCAGTAAAGCTGACGATCCCTGCCGATGATGGTCAGGAATTCACCGCGCATCGCGATGGAATTGGGTTCTGGATCGGGGATCTGGCGATGCTGTCGGACCAAACCCGTTTGATTTCGGTCGTCGCCACACAATTGACACGCACCCTGTTCGTGCCCTCTGTCTGGATCGAAGGCGTGGTGGCGCGAAACCCGGCCTTTTACCGCGACTTTTATGCGTTAGAGCATGAAAACATGCGCACCGCCCTGCGAATTTTGGCCAATCTGGGCGTGGCTCGCGCTGATCAGCGGTTGGCCTTGCGCTTATTGCACCTAGAAGAAACGCTGGCCCAGGACGGGAACTGGATCGAGCTGTCACAAGACGATCTGGCGGCGATGGCAGTGGTTTCAGTACCAACCATTCAACGTGCGCTGCGGAAACTGTCACAGGCGGGATTGCTCGAGCTGGGCTATGGCCGGTTGCGCATTATTGATCGCGCGGCCTTGCTGGACCTGTGTCAGAACTGAGCTAACGAAAAGGATTAAGTGGCGCCAGACCGGCTGATGATGTCTGCTTTTTGGCGGTGGCGCGTTGGGCGGCGCGCAGGGCGTCAAACGCATCGCGCGACTTGCGTCGGCTGCTTGTGTCGTTCGACGGTCCAGTTTTGGCAAAGCGCGTCGCGCCAAGATCGGCCAGGGCCGCATCAAGGGACGACCGTTCTGCGCCACCCATCCCGGGGTAAAACCCGGCCCACTGATCCAGCGCGGCATAAATTTCGCCCAAAGACTCGGCACGCAGCGCATGACGCATCTGCCGCGCGGCATAGGATTCCGAGGTGACCCAACTGGAACGAATGCCTTGCAAGGTGGCACGCAGCCGGGGCCACAAAAAGCGCGCAAATAGCCAGATCGCGATCAGTGCTGCCACCAGCATCATCGCCCATCGGGCATAATCCGCAGGCCCAGGCGGCGGTGGCGGCGGCACAGCAATGCTGAGTGCCATGCCATCCAACGTGGCAATTTCGACCTTTCCGCTGTCAAGATTGAACCATTGCACTGCGATTTCCGGCAACGCCGCGTCGCCCCCGGCCTGCGCCATATAGGTGACGGTTTCGCGGCGCGTCCCCGACAGTACCCCGCGGTCTTCGCTGTCGGTCACCACCGGTTCCTTGGGGTAGGCGCGCAAGGGGTGGCTGGCGGTTTCGGCGTTAGCAGGATTGGGGGGCAAATTCGGGATCAAGGCGGGGATCAGGATCGGGGTTGTGCCCTTGATACTGGCCGTCACAATCCGCTGAACCGCGTCGCCGGTTTGCAGTTGCGGCCCGCCGTCGATCTGTTGGGTCAGGCTGAAATCCTGCGCGATGATCAGCGGATCCACCCCTTCGGCGCCTTTTGGCAGGGTCGCGGTAAAGCGGATTGCCTTGACCGTCAAACTGGTCTCGACCGGGTCAGCCCCCCCTGGATCGGCATAGCTGACGACCAGCTGTTGGACGGGCAACTCAAACGGCCCGGCGATCAGCGGGTACAACCGATAGGCCCGCGAGATACCGGACCAGGTTTCGCCCTCGATGGTTTCCGAGATCGGCGAACTGGCCCGCTCTGGCAGGCGCACCAGCAACGACGGCACCTCAAAATCCGGCCAATTTGGCGGTTTGGGCATCCAGGTGGGCACCAGCAGTTTCAGGCGCAGCACAATGGGTTGGCCGACGATGATCTCGCCTTCGGGCAACTCCACGCTAAGGCGCGGTTCGATCTGGGCCTGGGCGGCGGCGGGCCACAACAGCAGGGCCGTCAGGATCGCATGGGCAAATGCGCGGATCATGGTTTGCGTGCCTGGTTTTCCAGCACAAACCGCGAGCGCAGAAAATCGGTCATGTCGGTATCAATACTGCTCATCCATTGTTCGGCCGTCAGGGGCGCGCCATCTTCTGTTGACGCCTCGATTTGGGTTTCGACGCCGCGTGCTTCTTTGTTGTCAAACACCACGTCATCGGCACCAGCCCCGATCGTTTCGCCAGTGTCTTGTGCTTCGCGGGCGTTCTCGACATAGATCAGGATTGCTTTGGCAGTTGCAAGATTGGTTTGTGCGTCTGGGTAATCCGGGCGGCGCGCCAGCGCGGTTTCAAAGGCCGCAATTGCGGGTCGGTATTCGCGGAACCGGATGCGGGCCATACCTTCGGCAAAGGCGGCCTCGGGCGTGTCCAGCCGGGAAAAGATTTCGGCGGCCTCTTCGTATTGGCCTGCCTTGTATTTGGCGTATCCGACCCAAACCGGGTCTTCGAACAGTTCGCCCGCTTTGGTGAAATCCTTGTTGTTAAAGACGATGCGTCCTTGCTGATCCGGGGTCAGGAACCAGTCTCTCCAGCCATCAGCCTGCGCAGCACTGGGCGCACCTAGCCCGGCCAGCAACAGGCCCGCAACAACCCAGTGCATGGTCCAGCCGCGGCGGAACCACAACAGCGCCATCAAGGTCACGGGCCAAGCCAGCATCCAGCCGCGATCTTGCCATTGCAACCGGTCATCCGCCGCCAAGGCCGCCGCATAGGCCGATTTCACCCGTCGTTCAATCTGGGCCACGTCGTGGTCATCGGCCGTCAGGCGCACGATGCTGGCATCGTCGATCCGCTCTAGCTGCGGCAACAGGGTGTTGTCGGGGGCGGCGACCAGAAACACAATCGGCGGACGTGGGGGATCACTTTTGGCGTTAAAGGCGGCGATATCTGTCGGGGTCATGTCATCCAGCACAAACAAGATCGCCCCATCAGTTTCGGCCTTTGCCAGCATTTCAACAGCCAGCGCCAGTGCGGCGGCTGCATCCGCGCCCGGTTTTGGCATCACCGGCACGGTCAACCCTTCCAGCAAGGGGCGCAGAATGTTGGGATCTTCGGTCAGCGGCGATACCCTGTGCGCCGTCCCGGCATAGGCGATTAGCGCGGTGCGTGCACCAGCGCGGGCCGCAATCAGGTCCAGAATTTTGAATTTACCACGCTCCAGCCGCGACGGCGCCAGATCGGTGCCCTCCATACTGTCGGTCACTTTCAGCGCGACCACCAGCGGGGCGGTATCGGCGACCAACGGGTTGGGCATCCGGGTCCAGGCGGGGCCGGCGATGGCCAGGGATAACAACAGTGCTGCCAATGCGACGCCGTCAATGGGATAGAACCGCCGCTGTTTGTCCGACCCCACCTGCAACGCCCGCGCCAAATGCGGGGCGATCCCCTGCGGCACAGCTGAGTCCACGGCCCGACGCGGGCGGATCAACAACCATAGCAGGCCAATCACGGGCAGCGCCAGCAGCCAGAAGGGGCGCAGAAAGTGGAAATATTGCAGGGCCTCGGTCATGGGGCCACCACCGGTCGCCGCCGGGTCAGATGCAAGACGGCGACGGATAACAGCACCAGAAACAAAGCGAGAACCATCGGGATATAGGTCAAATCTTCGGTCGGGCGAAAACTGGTGGTTTCCACTTTGCGGGGGTTCTGGGAATCGATCCGCTTATAAACCTCGTTCAGCGCTGCCTCGTCACTGGCGTAAAAGAATTGCCCCTTGGTGCGCGCCGCGATATCTTCGAGCGCGCCCAGATCAACCCGGTCCTCACCAGATCCTTGGGGATCGCCAACACCAATGGTGTAAATCGTAACGCCGCGATCTGCCGCAAGCGCCGCAGCGTTCACCGGCGTCATACGGCTAGAGGTATCCGCGCCATCGCTGAGCAGGATCATAAGGCGCTGGTCAACCTCGCTGGCCTCAAAAGTGCGGATTGACAGGCCAATGGCGTCGCCCAGGGCGGTGTTTGGCCCGGCCATGCCGACAACAGTTTGGTCCAGAAACCCGGCGAGGCTTTGCAGATCTTCGGTAAAGGGCGCTTGCACAAACGCCTTGGTGCCAAAGATGATCAGGGCAATGCGGTCGCCGTCGCGTTCGGTGATGAACTGGTGCATCACCGCCTTGACTGCCTCTAGCCGTTGCATCCGCGTGCCATCAGCGGCGATAAAATCGCGCTCGTCCATCGAGCCTGAAATGTCCAGTGCCAGCACCATATCGCGCGCTGCGGTTTCGATCACCACCGGCTCGCCCAGCCGTTCAGGCCGCGCCAGCGCCAGCACTAGCAAGGTCCATATCAGGATGGCTGCGCCCATCTGAAACCGACCACGCCGCAAGATCACAGCCCCTTGCCGCGCCTGCAGCCCGGCGGCCTGGGTCACGGTGCGGAAAAACGGGATGCGGATGGCCGACACCTGATCGCGATAAGGCGGCAGAAAGCGCCAGATCAGCAAGGGAGCGGGCAGCAGGATAAGGGCCCAGGGGAATGCCAGAGACAACATTAGGACAGGTCCTGTTTGTGGCGTTTGATCCAGTCCTGCGCCAATGTTGTCAGGGCGGGATCGGTCAGAGTCTCGCGGTAGGGGGCGGTGGCAATGGCTTGGCCCGGCCCGTGCGAAAACCCGGTTCCGCCATAGCTGCGATCCAGAAAGGCCAACCAGTCAGGGCCGGTCAGCCCGGCCACCGCTTGGCGTGGAAATCCGGCCAGCGCAGTACGGCGCAACAAGGCGGCGATGCACGCGGTATCATCGCCGGTATCGGGCAATTCGGCCAGTGCCGCCCGGCGGTAGGCCCCGGCGCGATACCGTGCGTGGACATGGCGGACGCCCCAGACAACCAGCACCACCAGCGCCAGCCCCATCAGGATCCAGCCCGGGGTTTGAGGGGTCATCGCAATGGCGGGCGGTTCCGACACTGGCTGTAGCAGGTCAAGCAGTTCGAACAGGTTCAGGCCATCCAGATCGGTGCTCATCGTGCCCGCCCAATGTGGCCAAACAGGCGCAATAATTGGTCCAACGCCGGTTGCTCGGTGGTCAGCGGCACCAGCGGAAAGCCATAGGTCCGCGACCAGCTGTAAAGGTCGTCCAACCGCCCGCGCAGCGCCGCATCCACCCGGGCGCGGGTGTCGCCGTGGCTGGTATCCAGATCGGCCTGCACGTCGCCATCCGACACCGCCATGCGCAGATTATCCGGCAAGCTGGTCGAGGTAGGATCGGCCACATGAAACAGGATCAGGTCATTAGACTGCGCCAACCGTCGCAACAGTTTCTCGCTCTGCGTATCCAGCCCGTCAAAATCGGAAAAGATGCAGAGCAGGTTGTTGGTCTTGGCAATCCGCACCGCCGCGCGCAGCACGTCATTCAGCGCAATCTGGCTGACGGATTGATGCCCGGCATGCAGCTGTGCATTGGCTTCGACGATCGAGCCCAGCAAGCGGTGCAGCGCAGCGGCGCGGCGTTGGGGGACATGTTCGGCGATAGTGTCGTCGCCAAAGACGATGCCGCCAACCCGGTCGCCCTGATCCAGAATCCTGTGCGCGACAATGGCGGCGGCCTCGGCGGCGACGACCGATTTCATGCAAACCCGGCTGCCAAAGAACATCGACATCCGTTGATCGACCAGCAACAGCGCCGGGCGGTCGCGTTCTTCGGTATAGACCCGCACATGGGGTTCACCTGTGCGGGCAGTGACCTTCCAATCGATGCTGCGCACATCGTCGCCGGGCAGGTAATTGCGCAATTCCTCAAAATTCAGCCCACGCCCGCGCAGACGTGACGCATGTCGGCCATTTAGCACCGATTGCGCCGGTTGGCGCGGCAGCAGGCTAAGGGCGCGCGATTGGGCACCAAGACGGCGCAATTGCGCGGCGTCCACATGAATGCGCGGGTCATGGGTGTTTTGGCGGGTGTTCTCAGCCATCCCTGCCTCTCCTTGCGCCCGTGCGCCGCGCCTAAGGTAGCGCTACCAACTTGACGATTTCATCGGTGACGGCGTCGGCGTTACGGCCATCGCCTTGCGCCTCAAAACTCAGCGTCAGTCGGTGGCGGAACACGTCATGCACCACCGCCCGAACATCCTGCGGGTCGACATAATCGCGCCCCATCAACCAGGCATGCGCCCGGCCGCATTTATCCAGCGCCAGCGACGCGCGCGGGCTGGCGCCCACCTCGATCCAGCGGGCCAGATCGTCGCTGTGGGCCTCGGGCGTGCGGGTGGCATAGACCAGATCGGCCATGTAGCGCTCCATCGCGTCCGAAACATGGATCTGGCCGATCTCGTCGCGCGCCGCAAACACCGCGTCCTGCGGGATTGCGGCGGGTTTGTCGGGCTTTGGACCGCTGTCGGTGGGTCTGGAAATCGCGGCAATCTCTTCGCGGCGCACCAGCCGGATCACTTCAACCTCGTCCTCGACCGGGGGATAGGTGATGTTCACATGCATCAGGAACCGGTCCATCTGGGCTTCGGGCAGGGGATAGGTGCCTTCTTGTTCAATCGGGTTTTGTGTGGCCATCACGATGAACAGCGGTTCCATCTTATGGGTGGTACCGGACACGGTGACCTGACGTTCTTCCATCGCCTCTAGCAATGCGGCCTGTACTTTGGCTGGGGCGCGGTTGATCTCGTCCGCCAGCACGATATTGGCAAAGATCGGGCCCGGGGCGAAGCGAAACGTGCCACCCTGATCGGTCTGGGTGTACACCTCGGTGCCGGTCACGTCGGATGGCAGCAAGTCGGGGGTGAATTGTATCCGGCTGAAATCTGCATCAAGATTGCTGGCCATCGCTTTGATTGCACGGGTTTTTGCCAGACCCGGCAAGCCTTCGACCAGCAGGTTGCCATTGGCCAGAAGGCCGATGATCAGGCGGTCGATAACATCCGTCTGCCCGATGATCGACTGGCCCATACGGGAGCGAAGATCGTTGATATCGTCACGCGCTGTCATAAAAGACCCTACTCGTACCCAAGTTTTACGGCCCGATGATGGACCGGGATGCGCAGGGGTTCAATAGAGGAATCGATGGTGTGTTGCCTGGCGATCCTAATTGCCCAACGGTCATTAGGTCGCGGTTGGTACGATTGAAACCGACCGCCCGGGTGCCTAGATTCTGAACAGTAATTTATTGGAGTCATTATGTCAAAGACACCCAAAATCACCGCTGATCCAAACACCACAAAAATTTATCTTGTCGGCAGTGGGATCGCGTCACTGGCCAGCGCCAAATTCCTGATTGATGATGCCGGAATACCGGGCAAAAACATTGAGATACTGGAAAAAGATAATGTGCTGGGTGGCGCAATGGATGGTGCAGGCGATCCGGACACTGGGTTTGTTGCTCGGGGCGGACGGATGCACGAGGAACACTACACCTGCTATTGGGATTTATTGTCCGATATTCCGTCATTGGAAGATCCATCCGTCTCGGTGACGGAAGAGTCGTTTGAGTTTAACCGCCGCTTTGTCTCCAACGCCCAGGCGCGGCTGTTACGGGATGGCAAAATTCTGGATGTGTCGTCTTTTGGGCTGTCCTTCAAGGATCAGACTGACCTGCTGAAGCTGACTTTTGTGTCCGAACGCTCTCTGGGCAATAAACGCATCGAAGTTTGGTTTTCGACTGAGTTCTTCAAGACCAATTTCTGGTATATCTGGACGTCGATGTTTGCTTTCCAAAAGTGGAGTAGCCTTGCCGAGATGCGCCGCTATATGAAGCGGTTTATTCATCTGGTGGACGGGCTGCATCGGCTGGGCGGGGTGATGCGGACCAAGTATAATCAGTATCATTCTGTGGTCTTGCCGCTGCAGAAATATCTGGCCGACCGTGGCGTGGTGTTTCGGTTGAACACGCAGGTTACCGATGTTGATTTTGATCTGTCCGCCGATCAGAAAACCGCCACGGTGCTGCATGTTATCGACGACGCCGGGCAAGTGGGCGAGATCGAGCTTGGACGCGACGGATTTGTCTTTCTGACCAACGGGTCCATCACCGAAAGCACTGATAATGGCGCCTGGGATCGCGCCGCCGTTTTGAAAGGGAAATCATCGTCTGGGTCTTGGCAATTATGGGAAAAAATCGCCCGCAAGGACCCGGCCTTTGGGCGTCCGGGGGTGTTCAGCGACGCGATTGACCTGCAGGAATGGTATTCCTTCACCGCGACGCTGAAAGACAGCACGTTTCACGACTATATGGAGAATTTCTCGGGCAATGTGGATGGCACCGGGGGGCTGGTCACGTTGACGGATTCAAACTGGTTGATGTCATTTGTCATCGCACGCCAGCCGCATTTTCCTAACCAGCCCAAGGATGTCAAAGTGTTCTGGGGATATGGATTATATCCCAATCGGCTGGGGAACTTCGTGAAAAAGAAGATGGCCGATTGTACCGGTGAAGAGATGCTGCAAGAGCTTTGGCATCATCTGAAGATTCAGGACATGATGGGGCCAATCGCAGCGGCGGGCAAAATCAACTGTATTCCAGTGGCGATGCCGTTTATCGACAGCCTGTTTATGCCGCGCAGCAAAGGAGACCGGCCTGATGTGTTGCCCAAAGGGGCGACCAATTTTGCCTTTCTCGGGCAGTTCGCCGAAGCACCGAAGGATTGCGTGTTTACGGTCGAATATTCGGTCAGATGCGCGCAAATGGCGGTGCGCGGCTTGTTCACAACCGGCAAAAAAGTGCTGCCGGTT
>JBLINN010000068.1:0-15535 GCA_047639325.1 Paracoccaceae bacterium
TGGCCGCGCCCGGGTTCTGCGCGAATTCGACCTGACCGCGCCCTTGGCCGCCGCGTTCAAGGCATAATCATTGCGGGCGCGGGTCTGGATGGGCATGCCACGCCAAAGATGAGGACCGGATTTTGCCCAAGGGCAATGTACTGGCTGCCCGCCCGCCTTTTTGCCGCCCGCCTACCAGCCAGCCGCCTCTTTGCCCATTTTTGCAGCAAAAACCGCCGGATTGCGGTTCTTCGGCGCCCGGGAAAAATAAAAGATTGACCAAATGGTAAAAAAAACTCCACGGTAGCGGCAAAACAACTGGGGAGCTAATTTATGAAACGATTTGGAACTTATTCCAGACGGCTGGTGATTGCGGCGGCAGCTTCGGCTGGTCTGGTCGCGTCGGCGGGCATGGCTCTGGCCGACAGCATCAAAGTGGCGGCGATTTATACGCTGCCGGTCGAACAGCAGTGGATCAGCCGGATTCACCTGGCGCTGAACGGTGCCAAGGATCGCGGCGAAATCGAATATGTGTTTTCGGAAAACGTCGCCAATACCGATTACGAACGGGTGATGCGCGAATATGCCGAACAGGGCGTGCAGTTGATCGTGGGCGAGGTGTTTGGCCTGGAACGCGCGGCACGCAAGGTGGCCAAGGATTACCCGGATACGGCGTTCCTGATGGGGTCGTCCTTTGGGCCGGTGGGACCGAATTTCTCGGTGTTTGACAACTGGATTCACGAACCATCCTATCTGTCGGGCATGGTGGCCGGGGCCATCACCGAAACCAACGTGATTGGTATGATTGGCGGCTATGCCATCCCCGAGGTCAACCGTTTGATGAACGCCTTTATGGAAGGCGCGCGCGAAGTGAACCCGGATGTCAAATTCCTCGTGAACTTTATCGACAGCTGGTATGATCCGCCTAAAGCCAAGGAAAGCGCCTTTGCGATGATGGATGCGGGTGCCGACATCATGTATGCTGAACGCTTTGGCGTGTCGGATGCAGCTGTGGAGCGCGGCGTCAAGGCGATTGGCAACGTGATCGACACGTCCGCTGATTATCCCAACACCATCCTGGCCTCGGCCCTGTGGCATATGGAGGCGACCATCGACAAGGCTGTCGCCAATGTCGCCAGCGGCAATTTCGAGGCGTCGGATTACGGGCAGTATTCGTTTATGGCCTATGGCGGTGGATCGCTGGTTGTGGACCCAAATCTGGTGCCAGACGATGTGGCCACCAAGGTGGCCGAACGGGAAACCGAAATCACCGATGGCTTGTTCCGGGTGAACGTCAACGACGAACGTCCGGTTTCGGACAAGTGATAAAGGCTGGGCCGCTGGCGGGGGTATTCCCGGCGGCGGCCCGTCTGTATTTATGACAGCACATAAAGTTCTTTCCCTGAGCGGCCTGACCAAGCGGTTTGGCAGCGTTCTCGCCGTAGACGCGGTGGATCTGTCCCTGCATCAGGGCGAGGTTCTGGCATTGCTGGGCGAAAACGGCGCGGGCAAGACCACGCTGATGAATATGCTGTTTGGCCATTATATGCCCGATGCGGGCAGTGTTGAGGTGGCCGATGCGGCGGGTAATTTACGCGCACTGACTTTGGGGCATCCGCAGGCGGCGCTGGCCGCGGGCATTGGCATGGTGCATCAGCATTTCACCCTGGCCGAGAACCTGACGGCGCTGGATAATATCGTTCTGGGGGCCGAGCCTTTGATGTCCTGGCGCCGGGATCGCGCCGCGGCGCGGGCCAAGATTACCGGCATTATGCAGCAAAGCGGGTTAACCGCGCCGCTGGACGTCAGGGTTGGGCGCTTGTCGGTGGGCGAACGTCAGCGGGTGGAAATCCTGAAGGCGCTGTATCGCGACGCGCGCATTCTGGTGTTGGACGAACCCACCGCCGTGCTGACCCCGCAAGAGGCTGACGCGCTGTTTGACAATATCGGTGCGATGACCGCACAGGGGCTGTCGGTGATCTTTATCTCGCACAAACTGCGCGAAGTTCTGGCGTTCTCGCAACGCATCGCGGTGCTGCGGCACGGCAAAAAGGTGGGCGAGATTGCCACGTCTGATGCTGACGAACGGGTGATTGCCCGCATGATGGTGGGCGCGGATACCCCGACCACCGCCCGCGAAGACATGCCGCGCGGTGCGCCGGTGTTTCAGCTGGCGGGCGTGTCGGTGCGTGGCCATTCCAAGCCCGACAGTCTGAGCAATGTGAACCTGACGGTCTACCAACACGAGGTTCTGGGTATCGCCGGGGTGTCCGGCAATGGGCAAAGCGCGCTGGCCGGGCTGATATCCGGGCTGCGCCCCCCTGATAGCGGGATGATCAGTATTGATGGCGTCGAAATTCCCAAACCCGATCCAAAAACCATGATCCGCGCCGGTATTGGCCGCATCCCCGAAGACCGGCATCACGATGGCATTGTGGGCGCGATGAGCGTGGCCGAGAACATGGTGATCGAGCGGCTGGATCAGCCGGATGTGCAGGCGCGCGGTTTGCTGAAACGCAACGCGATAACGCAAAATGCCGAGCGGCTGGCCAAAGACTATGACGTGCGCGGCCCTGGTGTGGATGCGCGGGCGCGGTTGTTATCGGGTGGCAATATCCAAAAGCTGATCCTGGCGCGAGTGTTTGAACAAAACCCCCGTCTGATCCTGGCCAACCAGCCCACACGCGGTCTGGATATGGGCGCTGCTGCCGAAGTGGGGCGGCGTTTGTTAGAGGCGCGGGCGCGGGGTGCCGGGGTGGTGTTGATATCCGAGGATCTGGACGAGGTTCTGGGGCTGGCTGATCGCATCATGGTGATCCATGACGGGGTTTTGCACGAGGCGCAGACACGCGACCGGGCGGAAATCGGGCTGATGATGGCCGGCGAGAAGGTTGGAGAAACCGCATGATCCGCATCGAACCCCGCGCCGCACCGTCCCGCCTGATGACACTGGGCATTCCGGTGTTGTCCGCCGCCGTGGCGCTGGCGCTGGCCGCCATTCCGCTGGCGTTTGCCGGGGCACCCATTGGTCCGGCCTATGTCGAGATGTTCCGCGGCGTATTCGGGTCGATGTTTGCGTTTTCCGAAATGCTGACCCGCGCCACACCGCTGATTTTCACCGGGCTGGCGGCGGCTTTGGCCTTTCGCGCCAAGCTGTGGAATATCGGGGCCGAGGGACAGCTGTATCTGGGCGCAATGGCCGCCGTGGCAATTGGCACCGGCGCGCTGGACATTCCGGGGCTGTTTTTGGTGCCGATCATCATCGTCTTTGGCGCAGCAGCCGGGGCGGCGGGCATGGCGGTGCCAGCGCTGCTGAAAACCCGGTTTGGCGCGGATGAGGTGGTGACCACCTTGTTGCTGAATTTCGTGATCCTGATTTTTCTGCAAATGATGCTGGAAGGGCCGCTGAAAGACCCGATGGGCCTTGGCTGGCCACAATCTTCACCCATTCTTGATCAAGGCATGTTGCCGCAATTGATGGACCGGATGCGGGTGCATTCGGGGTTGATCATCGCGCTGGTGATCGCGGCGGTCGCCCAGTTCATGCTGGCACGGTCCGTCTGGGGGTTCCGTCTGCGCGCAGTGGGCGAAAACGCCGCTGCGGCGCGTCATGCGGGGATCGGCGTGAACCGGTCGCTGTTCAGCGTCGCCATCATATCCGGCGGATTGGCCGGTTTGGCGGGGGTCAGTGAGGTGATCGGGCTAAAGGGCTATCTGACCGCTGATCTGTCGCCGGGCTTTGGCTATACCGGCATCGTCGTGGCGATGCTAGCGGGGCTGTCGCCTGCGGGCGTGGTGGTGTCGGCACTGTTCATTGCCTCGGTCTTTGTGGGCGCGGACAGTATGAGCCGCGCCATGGGGGTGTCGTCCTATCTGGCGGATCTGGTGGTGTCGATGTCACTGTTATGTGTGCTGATCGGCGGGTTCTTTGCCCGCTATCGGATCACCCGCAGTGGCCGCGCGGGGGCACGCGCATGATGGATATCCTGCAAATCCTGATCAGTGACAGCTTTTGGGCGGCATCTTTGCGCATCGCCACGCCGCTGATCTTTGGCGTGTTGGGCGCATTGCTCTGCGAGAAATCCGGGGTGTTGAACCTTGGGATCGAAGGGATTTTTGCCGCTGGTGCCATGGCGGGCTGGATGGCCGTCTGGCTAGGTGCGGGCCTGTGGGGCGGCGTTTTGGTGGCGGCCCTGGCGGGTGGGTTCTTTGGGTTGATCCACGCGATCCTGACGGTGCCTTTGGGTCTGTCGCAGCATGTGTCCGGGCTGGGGGTGACGCTGTTTGCCACCTCGTCGAGCTATTTCATTTACCGCACCGCGCTGCCCAACGTATCGTCTCCGCCCCGGATTGAGCCATTCAGGGCGCTGGATATCCCCGTGCTGTCGGACCTGCCGTTTCTGGGCGTAGTGCTGTTTCAGCAAACGGCAATGACCTGGCTGGCGCTGGGGATGGTGGTGCTGGTTTGGTATGTGCTGAACCGGACTGCGTTGGGCGTGGCCATTCAGGCCGTGGGCGACAACCCTGACAGTGTCGATGCCCAAGGTCTGTCGGTTTATGGCTTGCGGATGGGCGCAGTCGTGGCCGGATCGGCGCTGATGGCGCTGGGGGGCGCGTTCCTGACGATGTCGGCCTTTGATGCGTTCTTCTTTGGCATGGTGAACGGACGCGGCTGGATTTGCATCGCGCTGGTGATCTTTGCAAGCTGGCGACCGGGCAAGGCGCTGCTGGGCGCGCTGCTGTTCGGGGCGTTTGATGCGCTGCAGGTGCGGCTGCAGACCGAAGTTGGGGCCTTCGTGCCGGGGCAGGTGTTCCTGATGGCGCCCTATATTCTGTCGATCATCGCCCTTGTGGTGGCGGCGCGAAAGGCGGATTATCCGCGAGCACTGCTGACACCATGGTTCAAGGGCCAGCGCTAAAGGGGCACCAAATGTTCGACCTAATTGTCAAAAACGCCACCCTTCCAGACGGAACGTCCCGTGTCGATATCGCCTGCGTCGACGGCCATATCGCCGCCATCGAACCGGACATCACCGCGCAATCGCAAGAGGTTGTGGACGCTGCGGGCCAGTTGGTCGCGCCACCCTTTGTTGATCCGCATTTCCATATGGACGCGACGCTGTCGCTGGGCCGCCCCCGGATGAATACCTCGGGCACGCTGCTCGAAGGCATTGCCCTCTGGGGCGAACTAAAGCCGATCCAGTCCGTGGACGATATCATCGCCCGCGCCCTGCGCTATTGCGATCTGGCGGTGTCGATGGGGCTGGGCGCGATCCGCAGCCATGTGGATGTGTGTGACGATGACCTCAAAGGCGTTCAGGCACTGCTAGAGGTGCAAAAGCAGGTCGCCCCCTACCTGGATCTGCAGCTGGTCGCTTTCCCGCAAGACGGCGTGCTGCGCGACCCCACGGCGATGCAAAACCTGCTGCGATCGCTGGATATGGGCGTGGGCATTGTCGGCGGCATCCCACATTTCGAACGTACCATGGCGGACGGGGCAGATTCTGTGCGCCAGCTGTGCGAAATCGCCGCTGAACGCGGCTTGATGGTGGATATGCATTGCGACGAAAGCGATGACCCGCAGAGCCGCCACATCGAAACTCTGGCCTATGAGACCCAGCGGCTGGGGCTGCAGGGGCGCGTGACCGGATCGCATCTGACCTCGATGCATTCGATGGACAATTATTATGTCTCGAAATTGATCCCGCTGATGGTCGAGGCGCAGGTGCACGCCATTCCAAATCCGCTGATCAACATCATGCTGCAGGGTCGCCACGACAGCTATCCCAAGCGACGCGGCCAGACCCGGGTGCCGCAATTGCGCGACGCCGGGATCACCGTGGGCTTTGGCTCGGACTGCGTGATGGACCCGTGGTATTCGCTGGGCCGCGCCGACATGCTGGATGTAGCCGCGATGGGGCTGCATGTGGGGCAATTGTCCAGCCGGGCCGATATGGCCTGGTGTTTTGACGCGGTGACGACAAATTCAGCCAAGATCATGGGGCTGGAAGGCTACGGGATTGCCAAAGGCAACAAGGCCAATATGGTGCTGCTACAAGCGCAAGATAAGATCGAGGCGATCCGCTTGCGGGCCCATCGTCTGGCGGTGATCCGGGGCGGGCGGGTGATTGCCCGCAACGCCCCGGTTGTGACTGAATTGTCGCTGCCGGGGCGCCCCGAAACTGTCAATGCTGCCGATTACGCCCCCAAACCCGCTGATGATTGAAAACGCAAAATGCCCCTGATGACCCCTGAGAGTGCCCAAACCCTTCTGAACGAGAATTTCGCCCCTTGGGTGCTGGCGCTGGACCTGACAGTGACCGAAATTGATGCCGATCACGCGCTGATCCGGATGCCGCTGGGCGAACATCTGGCGCGGGCTGGTGGGATCGTGTCGGGGCAAGCGCTGGCGTCGCTGGCGGATACCTGCATGGCGCTGGCCGCCATTGCCCACATAGGCGAATTCAAGCCCTTTGCCACCACCGATCTGCACACGCAATTTCTGCGCCCCGGTGTCGGCACCGCCATTCTGTGCCGGGCCGAAGTGGTGCGGGCGGGCCGCGCATTGATCTTTGCGCGCGCGGTGATGACGGAAGAGGATAGCGGCAAGATCGTCTCTACCGCAACGGCTACCTTTTACGCGCCGTAACAGCCAACCGGGTTCCCGCGCGTCAAAGTCGTGACGGAACATCCGCGTAACTATTCGATTTCTTTGGAAGAAATCGGTCCGGAAAATTTGAAATTTTCCGATCCCAGCCTGTTGGTTTTAAAACGCCTTATAGGTCATCGTGGTCAGTGACCGTTTGATCCCGGGAATGCCCAGCAGGTGTTCGCTGATGTATTTCCCCACATCCTGATCTGCGGGGATATACATCTTCATCAGCAGGTCATAATCGCCACTGGTGGAATAGAGTTCCGAATGGATTTCGCGCAGCGCGATTTCTTCGGCCACTTTATAGGTATGGCCGGGTTTGCAACGGATCTGGATGAAAACGCAGGTGGTCATAAACAGCCCTCGGGTTTGGTCGCCTGTCAAGCTGGCACGCAAGTGATCTGCGTGCAATCCCTGATGACAGCGCGGCGCGACGGACACAGGCCGCACGCTTCCTGCCCTGCCCCATCTTGGAACACGCGCCAACTGCGCCTATAAGCCTGTCGGATCACACAAGGTAAAACCAATGCGCAGCAGCCAGATCACCCGCAAGACCGCCGAGACCGAAATTTCCGTTCAGATCAATCTGGATGGCACCGGGATTTACGACAATCAAACCGGCATCGGGTTCTTTGACCATATGCTGGACCAGTTGGCGCGCCATTCGCTGATCGACATGACCATCCGCGCGCAGGGCGATCTGCATATCGACGATCACCACACGGTCGAGGATACCGGCATCGCGCTGGGGCAGGCCCTGGCGCAGGCGTTGGGCGACAAGCGCGGTATTCGCCGCTATGGCGCCTGTCTGTTGCCGATGGATGACGCGTTGTTGCGCTGTGCGCTGGACCTGTCGGGGCGGCCGTTCCTGATCTGGAATGTTGATCTGCCGACGCCGAAAATCGGCAGGTTTGACACCGAGTTGGTGCGCGAATTCTTTCAGGCGTTCAGCACCCATGGCGGCATCACCCTGCATATCGACCAGTTGCATGGGTTTAACAGCCACCACATCGCCGAAGCCGCGTTCAAATCGCTGGCCCGTGCCCTGCGCGAAGCGGTTGAAACCGACCCGCGCAAGGGCGATGCGGTGCCGTCGACCAAAGGGGCGCTGTAAAGCGCCCCCTGTCGGGTAATCGCCGTCTGCTAATGGCCTGATCAGGCCGCAGCCGCCTGCGTCCTCTGCCGACGCGGGGCAAGGAATACCCATTCGGCGATGATCAGGTTTGGCACTCAGCTCAGCCACGCCACCATTGTATACCCCGCCTCAAACCCGAATCCGACGGCCAACAGGGGAAGGTACAGGCGCAAGGTAACGGCGGCAAAGGTCAGCGCTGCTGACCGGATCATCCAACGCCGATGCGCAGTAATATCACGCTGTATCGCCAACCAGACCGCATAGCCGGTTGTGCCCAGCCACAATACCGCCAGCAGGCCAAACCCGGCGCCCGCCACGGCACCGGCTTTGGTGCCTATTGCCATGGCCAACCCGCCCAGTCCCGACAGGAGTATTGCCCCGGCATAAACCCGCCCCAACCAGTGGTGCAAACCGGGCCGCTTGGCCCGCAGACCGGTCCAGAACTGAAACGGCATCAGCATCAGGGAAACCGGGGCTAGCCCGACATGGGCATAAAACGCCAACTGCCGCTCGACCGCGTGATAGGTCACATGCTGCATCGTGACCTCGGCCCCGCCAATCAAGAAACGCCACGACACCAGCGCAATGGCCAGACTAAAACCCAAAACAGCACCAGCCGGGATTTCCTGAGGAACGACATTGGAACACTCCTGCTTTTTGGCGATTCGCCTTAACCTGACAGTGTAAAGTTGATTGATAGGCTGCCCTAACCATGATCCCACACCACCTGCCAAAACCGCATCACCACGGCGACCTGCGCAACGCGCTGGTTCAGGCCGGAATCGCGCTGTTGGCCGAAGGCGGAACCGATGCGCTGACCCTGCGCAAATGTGCGGCCCGCGCCGGGCTGTCGCATGCCGCCCCGGCGCATCATTTTGACGGGCTGACCGGCCTGAAGGCGGCCATTGCCCACGAGGGGCTGGGCCTGTTTCGCAAATCTATGCTGACCGCCGCCCAGGCCAGTGATCAATCGGCGCGGGGCCGGTTGAAAGGCATTTGCCGGGGCTATCTGGATTTTGCCCTGGAAAACCGGGCGCCGTTTGTCGCCCCCGGCACCGACCCGCAGGTGATTGAAACGCAGGTCTGGTCGCTGATCCACGGCTTTACCGCGCCTTCCCTGTCGGGACGGTTTCGGCGCGATGCGGCGGCACCTGCTGATCCGTTTGATCAGGTGTTGGCGCTGCTGGACAATCTGGCCGCCAATCCCGGCCAATAGACATCACATGCCACCTTGGATTTCCGCGCAAAACCGCTTAGTCAGCGGATCAACCGGACCGTCCAAGCCTAGGGTAAAATAGCATGCTGACCGCCATTATCGACTACGAAAGCGGCAATCTGCATTCCGCCGAAAAAGCCTTTCAGCGCATGGCGCAAGAGGTGGATGCGGGTCAGGTGATTGTCACTGGCGACGCCGACATAGTGGCGCGCGCCGACCGGGTGGTGCTGCCCGGCGATGGCGCGTTTCCGGCCTGTGCCGCCGCCCTGCGCGGCCATTCCGGCCTGTTTGATGCGCTGATCGAGGCGGTGGAAATTCGCGGCCGGCCGTTTCTGGGCATTTGCGTTGGCATGCAGCTGATGGTCAGCTGGGGGCGCGAATACCGCGACACGCCGGGTCTGGGGTGGATCGACGGCGAGGTGATGAAAATCGCCCCTGATGATCCCGCGATGAAAGTGCCGCATATGGGCTGGAACGATCTGGTGCTGGACGCCGATCACCCGGTGTTTGACGGCATTTCAACCGGCGATCACACCTATTTCGTGCATTCCTACCAGGTCCACGTCACCAACCCCGCCGACCGGTTGGCGCATGTGGATTATGGCGGCGATGTTACGGCCGTTATTGGCCGGGACACGATGCTGGGGATGCAATTTCACCCCGAGAAAAGCCAGAGCACCGGGCTCCGGCTGATCTCAAACTTTCTGACATGGACGCCTTAGGACGCCCTAGTTTACGCGGGACCAGGTGCCACCATCGCGGCAAATCATCATCACACAGCCTTCGACCGACAGTTTGCTACCGCTCAGCGTCATCTTGGATTTATAGGTCTTGTCGCGGTCCGGTGACCAGATTTTGCCACCGCTGTAATAGCCGTCCCCTTGGGCGACCATGTCCCAGACGATCTTTTTGCCGACATTGCTGGAATGGGTCTCGGCGCCGCTGGAATCAAACGACCGGACCAATGTGCCGCAAATCTTGGACCCGCAGGCGCCAACATTGATATGACCGTAGTCGCCATTGTCATCCGGCACGGTTTTCCATGTACCGTCAACCGGATCAGCCGCCGCCATGCCCGCCAGACCCAACCCCAATACCGCGCTTAAAATCAAATGTTTCATTTTAGTGCCTCCTGTTTTCCCGTTCACCTTGGGCCACTGCGCCCGAGTCGCACAACCCCGTCTTTTGGTCGCGTTGCAAATCCCGCCCCGGTCATGCAAAACCCCGCCAACCCAGCAGCGAAAGGCCGCCCATCATGATCCTCTATCCCGCCATCGACCTGAAAGACGGACAAGCCGTACGCCTTGTACGCGGTGAAATGGACCAGGCCACGGTGTTCAACGATAATCCAGCGGCCCAGGCCCAAAGCTTTGTCGATGCGGGCTGCGCATGGCTGCACCTGGTGGACCTGAACGGCGCGTTTGCCGGCACGCCGGTAAATGCCGCCCCGGTCGAGGCGATCCTTGCGGCCTGCGACGTCCCGGCCCAGCTAGGCGGCGGCATCCGCGACATGGCGACGATTGCCGGTTGGATCGAAAAGGGCCTCGCCCGGGTGATCCTGGGCACGGTGGCGGTGGAAAACCCCGACCTTGTGCGCGACGCCGCCCGTGAATTCCCCGGCCATATCGCCGTGGGCATTGATGCAAGGGGCGGCATGGTGGCCACCAAAGGTTGGGCCACGGAAACCGACGTGCAGGCGACCGATCTCGCCAAATCATTCGAAGACGCAGGCGTTTCGGCGATCATCTATACTGACATCAACCGCGACGGCGCGATGCAAGGCCCCAATATCGAGGCCACCGCCGCCCTCGCCCGCGCGGTGACCATCCCGGTGATCGCCTCGGGCGGCGTGTCGTCATTGCAAGACCTGATCGCCCTGCGCGACTGCGGCGTCGCGCTTAACGGTGCCATCTCGGGCCGCGCGCTGTATGATGGGGCGATTGATCTGGGCGAGGCGCTGGCGCTGTTGAATGGCTGACTTGATCTGGCCGCTGGGTGGTCTGTTCCTGCTGGCGTTTTCAGCCGCCACTTTGCTGCCCGGCGGGTCCGAGGCCGGATTGCTGGCGATGGCCTCCCTGTCGCCCTACTCCACTCTGACACTGTTGGCCGTTGCCAGCACCGGCAATATCCTGGGCTCGGTTCTGAACTATTGGCTGGGCCGCCTCGCGCTACAATATCAGGATCGCAAATGGGTCCCGGTCTCTGCTGCCCAGCTAGGGAAGGCACAGGATTGGTTTTCACGATGGGGCCAATGGTCTGTGCTGTTGGCCTGGGTTCCGGTGGTCGGCGATCCGATTACCGTTGCAGCGGGCGTGATGCGGATGCGGTTTGATCTGTTCTTCCTGCTGGTGACGATCTCAAAAACCACGCGCTACATGGTGATCCTTGGGGTCTTCAATCTGCTGACATAGGGCGGCAAAGGCTGATGCAGGGCCATTGATCCCGCGCTCACATGGCCTTATGTCAGCCACATGCTGAAAACCCGCATCATCCCCTGCCTGGACGTCGCCGATGGCCGCGTTGTCAAAGGTGTGAACTTTGTAGACCTGATCGACGCAGGCGACCCGGTCGAATCCGCCAAAGCCTATGATGCCGCTGGCGCGGACGAGTTGTGCTTTCTCGACATCATGGCAACCGAAGAAAACCGCGGCACGATGTTTGACGTGGTCCAGCGCACCGCCGAACAATGCTATATCCCGCTGACCGTCGGCGGCGGCGTGCGCACTAAAGAAGATGTGCGCGACCTGTTGTTGGCAGGCGCTGACAAGGTCAGCTTCAACTCTGCCGCCGTCGCCAACCCGGATGTAGTGGCCGAGGCTGCCGAACAGTTCGGCAGCCAGTGCATCGTGGTGGCGATCGACGCCAAAACCGTCAGCCCGGGCAAATGGCAAATCTTCACCCATGGCGGCCGCCGCCCCACTGGCATCGACGCGGTGGAATTTGCCCGCCTGGTCACCGCCAAAGGCGCCGGTGAAATCCTGCTGACGTCAATGGACCGCGACGGCACCCGCGCCGGATTTAACCTCGCCCTGACCCGAGCCATATCAGACGCGGTCGCCGTGCCGGTCATCGCCTCAGGCGGCGTCGGCACGCTTGATCATCTGGTTGAAGGCGTCACTATAGGTGGCGCCAGCGCGGTACTTGCCGCCTCGATCTTCCACTTCGGCGATTTCACCATCGCGCAGGCCAAACAACACATGGCCGCCGCCGGTATCCCCATGCGACTAACCTGAGGCTGACATGAGCATTCTCGAAACCCTTGCGGCCACAATCGACGCCCGCAAAGCCGCCGATCCCGACAGCAGCTGGACCGCCAAGTTGCTGGCCAAAGGCCCGGAAAAATGCGCCGAAAAATTCGGCGAAGAGGCGATCGAGGCGATCATCGAAGCCGTCAAAGGTGACCGCGCCAAACTCACCTCCGAGGCGGCAGACGTCCTGTATCACCTTCTGGTCATGCTCGCCGCCCGCGACGTCCCCTTAAGCGACGTCCTGACAGAATTGTCCAACCGCCAGGGCACCAGCGGGCTCACCGAAAAAGCCGCCCGTAAATAACTTTTTCTGACCCTAAATATCCTCGGGGGTGAAAGGGCAAAATCCCCGATTTTGCCCAGAGGGGGCAGACAGCCCCCTGCCCGGCCAGACCCCAAGCGCTACAGCTTCGACGAAATCACACCCGTCGCAAACCCGCCCATGCGCAACTCGCCAAACAGGCGCTGATACTCGATCTTCGGACAGCGATTCTGGATCACCGTCACCCCGCGCGCCTGCGCCTTGGCCGCAGCTTCGGGGCTTTCTACGCCAATCTGCATCCAGACCGTCTGTAATTCCGGAAACACCTCCAGCGCTTCGTCAACAATCGGCGGCACCGCTTCAGAGCGGCGGAAAATATCCACCATGTCCACCGGCTGATCAATATCACTCAGCGCGGCGCGAATCGTCTGGCCAAACAACATCTTGCCCGCGTGGCCGGGATTGACCGGGATCACCCGAAAGCCTTTCAGCCCCAGATACCGCGCCACATAATAGCTTGGGCGCACCGGGTTCATCGACACCCCCACGATCGCAATGGTCTTGGTGCGGGTCAGGATGTCTTTCAAAAGGTCGTCAGAATATGTCGTCATAGCCCAATCCTAATTGGCAATTCCCCTTTTGGAAACCACGCGTACCGCAAATTTTAACCGCCGAAACACTGACTTAACCTCGCCCAAAAAATACGCCCAGAACTGGGGGGTCCTGGGCGCAAGGTTTGGAACGAGGGACAGTGAAATGATCGCAGCAGTTCCGTTCTGCGCTCATTGTGACATTTAGGTATGCATCGGCAAATAAAAAGGCCTGATCGCAATTTTGTGTAAATTCACCCCAAGTCGCGCGGTTTTCCGCCAATTGCCGGGCTGGTTTGGCCTAGCCGGGACAGGTCAGTCGTGCAGAACCCCGGGCCAGTTGACATCAGCACGTGCGATATTGCCGTCAATGTCGCGCGCCCACAGTTGATGAACCACTGGTGTATGGATCAGATACAGCTTGCCCGCCACGATGCGCCAAGCCTCGGGTGCGGTGCTGGCCCGAAAGCCGCGTGACACCGCATAGGCGCAATAACCGCCGTATTGCGGCGCATACGACCGTGGATCAGCCTCGAATGTCTCTCGGTTCTGCAGGTTGGAAAATTGCCAGACCACACCTTTCCACATCACCGCATAATCCGCTTTGCCCTTTACCGGGGTCCCGTCGGTGAAATAGGCCACCGTGTCATAACCGTTAATTGCGGCCCCATCGGCGGCATAGAAAATCGGCACGTCCGCACGCGAAGGGGCGGCCACTGCAGACAGTAGTATCGCAAGATAGGCCAGGAAAAATCGGCAGTTGGGCATGGTAGGTCTCGGTGTGGGTCTCGGGCAGTTAGGATCGCACACAGGATGCCCGTTCACCGCGATCCTGCAAAGCCCCGGGCACGCGGATGTGATCAGCGGCCCCTTCAGTGTGACATTTGCCCCCAACCCCAGCAGCCCAACCACCGGTTAGCAGATGTGCCTTAGTGCGGCATCGACGCATAAAGCGCCAAAGCGGCGGCGTTTGACACGTTCAGCGACCCAAACCCACCCGCCGATTCGATCCTTACCAGCTGATCCACGGTTTCCTTGGTCTTTTGCCGCAATCCCGGCCCCTCGGCCCCCAGAACCAGCGCCACCGGGCGGTCTGTACGCCCGTCCAGCGCCGCCTCGATGGTTTGCTCGGCCTCGCCGTCCAACCCCAGCACCAGGAACCCCATGCGTTGCAGTTCAACAATTGCGTCCGACAGATTGCGCATCCGCAAATAGGGCTGGCGTTCCAGCGCGCCACTGGCGGTTTTGGCCAGCGCGCCAGTTTCTGGTGCCGAATGGTGGCGCGTGCCGATCACCGCACTGGCCCCCAGAACTTCGGCCGAGCGCAGGATGGCGCCGACATTATGCGGATCGGTCACCCGGTCCAGCAGGATCACCCGGGGCGTTTCACGGCCAATACAGTTTTCCGCCAAACCACCCCAGGCCAGTGGCAGAACCTCGAGGGCGACCCCCTGATGCACCGACCCCGGATCAATCGGCGCCGTAAAGTGGCGCGCATCCACCACTTCGGGTTCGATCCCGGCCTCGGCGATCGAATCGGCCAACCTGTCGTGGGCATTGCGGGTCACGATCAGCCGCAATTTCTTACGCTTTGGATTGCCCAATGCGTCGCGCACCGCGTGTATCCCAAACAGCCAGACGGTCTCATCCCCGCCTGACTTGCGGGCCTGTTCTTTCTCGACCACCCATTTCGGCTTTTTCATCGCGTCACATCCTTGATCCCTGTTCGCGCCATATGACGTCACAACAGTCGAATTTCCTGTTGACGCCCCTTTGGCCCGCTAGTAATCACGCCTTCACGTCGGGCGCAATGCGCGCACGATTGTGGGCGACAGGCCGCAAGGTGTGGCAGGGGACTGTAACTCCCTCGCGGAGACGCACGCCTGGTTCGATTCCAGGGTCGCCCACCACTTACTTTTCAATAACTTAGCGGCATATCTGGCCTTTGGACTCGGCCCTGTAAATGCGCTTGTGGTGCCATAGTGGTGCCAATCAAGCCAGGATATGCTACGATAACGGCGCGGCCTTGGTGCATCGCCCGTGGTTCTGTGAACCCGATAAGCTCGAGAACCAGCCGCACACGGTAATCTGCCTAGGCTCTCCCCCAAAGCTCGCAAGACCCTCGCGTAGGAAACTGGTGGGATATCTCGCCGACCAACAAGGATGCATAGGCGGGGCACGCCGGACGCTCACCCTGAATGCAAAGAAGCCACGCAGTAATTCAAGACTACATTGACCGAAAGTCTGCGCTCTTAGTCGTTTAACGCTTTTCTTAGAGCATCGGCGGCATCTGCGTAAAAGAATAGCTGGACCTTCGTTGCAACATCATCGGTCAAATCAAATAAGGCTCGTCGGCTCGAAACAGGTAGAAGAATAACGTCAGCACCTTTTTCCACGGCAAGTTCCACAACGTCTACCGGATTATGAATTGGTTCCAGTGAACCACCCAGCGT
>JBLINN010000069.1:0-15506 GCA_047639325.1 Paracoccaceae bacterium
GGGTGGTCTCGGGGGTGTCCTCGTATTCGATCTGATTGTTCTTGTCGTCCTTCAGGATAATGACCTCTTCACCCTCCGCCCGACCGATATCCTCACGCTGGAACTTGGCTTGGGTAAACCAACCCTGCATTGCCTCAGAGGCACGAATTCTTGTGTTTCGGTTCCCTTTGGAGCCGGGAGCGGTATAGCTACCCTTGGCCAAATCGATCAGGCCAGCTTTGTGCAGTGATTGGATGATTGGAACAAGCTTCTTGGACAGGTGCAGGGCGTTATAGCGGGAGTTTGTCTTCCACGTATTGGCTGACATAGACACCCCAATGCTCAGCTCAGGGTCCTCCAGCCAAGCCACATACAGGTCCAGGATCAACACCCTTAGCTGCTTCCTAAAGGCCATCTTAGGTTTCGGCCCCGGTCCCTTTACCACTTCCTTGGGCAAATACCCGTCCCACACCCGGTCCACAAACTGAACCACCTCAGGGTGATCTGACCACCGATGCACGTCTATGGGGCGGGAGTGCCAAGGGTCCTCGATCTCTGCCATTATTGTCAGGGGTCCTTTTGAGGTAAGGTGTTAGGGGTATTGGCAGGAGTAGGGACTATCCGGGACCTGATAACAATACCTACCAGGGTTATCTTCCAGGGGGGACCTACTAGGGTCACCTACTAGGGTCCTCTTCTCCCAATATCTTCTCCTCTTATCCATTACTTATACCTATTACCTAGTAGGTATATCCCCCCACCTAACCCCCCTGTAAAACTATAGGATACCCCTTAGGTAACCCTGTCCCAGAGGTCCCTGGTGGGACCCAGAACAGTGGGGCATAAACAGGGGCACTTCTGGGACCCTTGGGGCACCTTACTGCTTGTTCTGCTATCTCTGGATTACTTGGCTGGGGTGGTAGGATTCGAACCTACGATCTCCTGTACCAAAAACAGTTGCCCTACCACTAGGCCACACCCCAATATTCAACACTGGCACCTTGTCTGCTGCCTTGTCGAATGTCCGCTATGGCCGCTTGCTAGGCCCGTCCCGGATTGCGCGGACTTATGCGGGATATGGGTGCGGGGCGCAAGGGGGGAAATTCAGTTTGTGGGGCGGTTTCTAGGCGTGTCGGGGCGGGCGGTTGTTGTGGGGGATAAGGCCGGGTGTGTGCGGGGTATCAGAGGCATGGGCGCAGCCGTTATGCGGGGTGGGTTGGGGCGCAACCGGGAAAGCTTTCCCACCCGATTGCGCCCCAACGGCAATGACCCACCGCGTTGCTCTTGCCATTTCGCTTGGGGCGACTCAGATCTCGATCACCGCCATCACCTCGGGTTCGATCACCTGAACCCCGGGCAATCCATCCGCCAACACTTTGGCCGATTGTTCCAGGATCGGGAACGTGCGGTAATGCGCTGGAATCACCGTTTCAAAGTTGAAATAGCGTTTCGCGGCATAGGCAGCCCCCTTCATATCCATGGTGAAATGCCCGCCAGTGCTAAGGATGCCGATATCGGGTTTATAATAATCCCCCATCCAGTCCATATCCGCCATGATGTCAGTGTCGCCGCTGAAATAAAGCGTCTTGCCGCCAGTGGCGATCATAAAGCCGCATTCGGATCCCCCCGCACGCGGACCGTCTGGGGTCGAAAAGGTCGAGGAATGTTCGGCATTGACCATCGACACTTTTGCGCCGCCCAAATCAACCGTGCCGCCCTTGTTAAAGCCGATGGTTTCGATGCCTTCGTTGTCGCCCCAGAACGCCATCACATCATATTGCCCAACCGCCGGAATGCCCAATTTCCTGGCCAACGCCACAACATCCGCGGAATGGTCAAAATGCGCGTGGGTCATCAGGATATGCGTGGCCCCGGCGGTTGCGGCCTCATGTGCGATTTCCGGCAAAACCGGATTGCCGGTTAGCCAAGGGTCGATCAACAAGGTCAGATCGCCGGTTTCCAGTCGAAAGCTGCCATGCCCGAGCCAAATCAGTTTCATATCTCTCTCCTTAGGTGTTTTGCCCGAGCCTATCAGCGGGCGGACAGAAAACCATATCCGTTGTCGCAGGAAATTGCCGCCTCAAGGCTTGCGAGCCGCCGGGCAGAGGGGTAAATGCCCCTGACGCAGCCCGTGACGCAGCCCGTGACTCAGGATGAGGGAACTCGCATGTCGATTGATCAAAGCACCGCCGCCCGGGTGGCCAAACTGGCCCGGATCAAGGTTGAAGAGGACGCGCTGCCAGCGCTGGCCGCAGAATTCAACACGATCCTGGGGTTCATTGAACAATTGAACGAGGTGGATGTTGACGGGGTCGAACCGATGACATCGGTGACTCCGCAGCGGTTAAAGCGCCGGGCGGATGTGGTGACGGATGGGGACCAGCAGGCCAAAATCCTGTCAAACGCGCCGGACGCGCGCGAGGGCTTTTTTGCTGTGCCGAAGGTGATGGAATAATGTCAGAGTTGAACAAACTGGGTCTGGCGCAAGCCCGCGATGCGCTGCGCAAGGGGGAAACCACGTCGGTGGACCTGACGCAAGCCTGCCTGGATGCCATCGAAGGGTCCAGAGCGCTGAACGCCTTTGTCCACAACACCCCCGATCTGGCGCTTGAACGGGCCCGCGCCGCTGATGACCGGCTTAAGGGCGGCGATGCGCCCGCGATGTGTGGCTTGCCGATTGGCATCAAGGATCTGTTTTGCACCAAGGGCGTGCCATCGCAGGCGGGCTCGCGGATTTTGCAAGGGTTCTTGCCGGAATATGAATCAACCGTCAGCCAGAATTTGCAGGATTCTGGCGCGGTGATGCTGGGCAAGCTGAACATGGACGAATTCGCCATGGGATCCAGCAACGAAACCAGCACATATGGCAACGCGGTCAGCCCTTGGCGGCGCGGCAATGACGACACCGCCCTGACGCCCGGTGGCTCTTCGGGTGGGTCAGCGGCGGCTGTGGCGGCGGATCTGTGTTTGGCGGCGACCGGCACTGACACTGGCGGGTCGATCCGCCAGCCCGCGGCCTTTACCGGCATTGTCGGTATCAAACCAACCTATGGGCGCTGTTCGCGTTGGGGGGTTGTCGCGTTTGCTTCGTCGCTGGATCAGGCCGGGCCAATGACCAAATCGGTGCGCGATGCGGCGATCATGCTGGGCGCAATGGCAGGGCATGACCCCAAAGACAGCACCAGCGCCGAACTGGCGGTTCCGGATTTTGAGGCGATGCTGACCGGTGATATCCGTGGCAAGAAAATCGGTATCCCACGGGAATACCGCATGGACGGCATGCCGGACGAGATTGAAAGCATTTGGGCCGAGGGCACTGAAATGCTGCGCGGGGCAGGGGCCGAGATTGTCGATATCTCGCTGCCACATACGAAATATGCGCTGCCAGCCTATTACGTGATCGCCCCGGCCGAAGCCTCGTCCAATCTGGCGCGTTACGATGGCGTGCGCTATGGCCACCGCGCCACGCTGGACGCGGGCGATGGTATCACCGAGATGTACGAAAAAACCCGCGCCGAAGGCTTTGGCCACGAGGTGCAGCGCCGGGTTATGATTGGCACTTATGTGTTGTCCGCCGGGTTCTATGACGCCTATTACAACCGCGCCCGCCGGGTGCGCACCTTGATCAAGCGCGACTTTGAAACCGTGTTTGCCGAAGGGATCGACGCCATCCTAACCCCGGCCACCCCGTCTGCCGCCTTTGGCTTGGGTGAAATGACCGATGCCGATCCGGTGCAGATGTATCTGAACGATGTCTTTACTGTCACCGTGAACCTTGCGGGCCTGCCGGGTATTTCGGTGCCTGCCGGGGTGGATCGCCAAGGATTGCCGCTGGGTCTGCAATTGATCGGACGCCCCTGGGAAGAGGGCGATTTGCTAAATACAGCCTATGCGTTGGAAACAGCTGCGGGATTTGTGGCCAAACCGGGAAAATGGTGGTAAGGCTGCTGGCGAGAATAGCAAAAACCGCAGGATAGCAGTTATGCGAGCAGCACTTACCGCCTTTGCTTTGGGCATACTTACCGCATGTGCCCCCCCCGTTCCCGATAGTGGAGCAGGCGTGGGGTTTGACAATTCAACCGAGGCGCAGTTGGCCCGCGAGGCGGCGCTGAACACCGGCCAGCCATTGGTACCGCCCTCTGTATTGTCGCAGGAAGCTTTGGCACCAGCCGCCGGATCCGCAGCCATCCCAACTGTTGTTGCCGGCGTTGGCGCCCCGGCACAATTGCCCGCCGTGGCGCAACCGGTTGCGCCATCCACGGCCCGCGCGACGCCTAATACGGGCAATGATGCCGACATCGCAAACGAAACCGCCGCCGCGCTGGCGTTGGCCTCGTCCAATTCCGGGCAAGTTCCGGTGCAGGCCAGCCCATCAAACCCGGCCCCCGTTTTGGCCAGCACGTCCGGCATTTCTGACGAAAACAATTTTTCTGCCGTGTCCAGCCGTCACACCATCGCCAGTGATGCCGAACGACTGGCGCAAAATCGCGCCCAGTTTCAGGTGATCGCGCCCACGGCGCTGCCGAAACGCACGGCCGCCGGGTCGCAACCCAACATTGTCAATTACGCGCTGCAAACCAACAATCCACGCGGCACCAAGATCTATACCCGCAGCGGGTTCAACCGCGATGCCAAGGCCGCGCGCAACTGCGCAACCTTTGCTTCGGCTGATCAGGCGCAGACTGCGTTCTTGTCCCAGGGTGGCCCGCAAAAAGACCGCAAAGGGCTGGACCCGGATGGGGATGGCTATGCCTGCACCTGGGATCCTGCACCGTTCCGGCAAGCGGTCAATAACTGAGCCATTGGCGTGGTGAACCTGCCGGTTCTTTCCTGCCCGTCGCCCAATTTTGGTCCACGCCGCGATGGGTTGAAACCCACGTTGGTCGTATTGCACTACACAGCGATGCAAAGTGCGACGGCAGCGCTGGATCGCTTGTGTGATCCGGGGGGCGAGGTTTCGGCGCATTACTTAATCGGCAATGATGGCAGCCTCTGGCAGATGGTCGACGAAGGCATGCGCGCCTGGCATGCGGGCGCGGGCGAATGGCGCGGGCAAAGCGACATCAACTCGCGCTCGATCGGGATCGAGCTGGACAATCGCGGCACGCATCCTTTTTCCGCGTTGCAGATGGCAGTTTTAGAACGGCTGCTGCCGCAGATCATGCGGCGTTGGGGGATCGCCCCGAACGGGGTGATTGGCCATTCGGACATGGCACCTGGGCGTAAATGTGATCCGGGGCCAAAGTTTGACTGGGCCCGTCTGGCCCGCCACGGGCTTGCGCAACACCCTGCGGCGGTTCAGACTCTTACGCCCGATCCAGAACAATTCCGCACCCTTGCGCAGCACTGCGGGTTCACAGCTGAGGCCAGCGACACCGACCTGCTGGCCGCCATACGTCTGCGGTTCCGCCCATGGGGCAGGGGGCCGCTGTCTGCCGAGGATATGGCGGTGGTCGCTGCCACGCCTGACGCGCAAACCCTAGCCTAGCGTGTTGCGTTAAATCGAATTCATCTCGGCAAATGAATGCTGAATCCGATGTTACGCGACACGCTCTAATCGCCGTCTGCAATTCCACGCGCCCGTGCGCGCGCGCGTTGTGCACGATAGCTGGGCAGCAGCACCAACAAGGCCGCAATCACCAACAGGCCCAGCGTCATCGGTCGTTCCACCATAAACGCCATCCCATCATAAAGCTGCATCGAGCGCGAGAAATTATCCTCGAGCATCCGCCCCAGAATGAACCCAATCAACAATGGCGCCAGCGGGTAATCAGCGAACCGCAATATTGTGGCGGCTATCCCCATGCCCACCAGGATCAGCAACTCTGTCGCGTTGTTCTGGCCGATATAGGCCCCCATCAGGGTGAAGAAAAAGATAAACGGTATCAAATAGTTGCGCGGGATAGCTAAGATTTTTGCAATATATGGGATCAGCGGTAGGTTCAGGATCAGCAGCACCAGATTCCCGAGATACATTGAGATGATCACCGCCCAGAACACCTGGGGGTTATCAATCATCAGACGCGGTCCGGGGCTGACATTCAGCGCAATCAGCGCCCCCAGCAGGATCGCCGTGGTGCCTGACCCCGGGATCCCCAGCGTCAGTAGTGGCACAAACGATCCCGTGCAGGCGGCATTATTGGCGGTCTCGGGCGCGGCCAGCCCTTTGATCGAGCCATGGCCAAACTCGGCCTGTTCGTCTTTGGGAGCGATGTTACGCTCCACGGCATAGCCCAGAAAAGACGCGATAGTGGCCCCGGCGCCGGGTAGAACGCCGATAAAGAACCCCTGCAGCGATTGCCGGGCAATCACCGGCGCAATGGCGCGCGCCTCGGCCCGGGTGATACGCATGTTGGTGATCTTGCCGCCATCATCGCCGCCGGTGTTGGCACGCATCGGGTTCATCACCAAAAACAGCGCTTCGGGCAGGGCAAACATCGCCATCGCCAGCGTGACAAACGAAAACCCCGATTGCAGGTCCATCATTCCCATGGTGAAGCGCGGCATGTTAAACAGCGCGCCTTCGCCCACCGTGGCCATCATCAACCCGGCCAGCGTCATCAGGATGGCCTTGCCAACCTGCCCGGTCCCGGCAAAGGCGGCGATGGCGGACAGGCCCACCACCATCAGCGCGAAATATTCGGCGGAATGGAATAACAGGGCGACACTGGACAGCATCGGTGCAAATACCATCAACAGGATGGCGCCGATGGTGCCGCCGCAGAACGAGGCAATTGCGGCAATCGTCAACGCCTTGCCCGCCTGACCCTTGCGCGCCATTGGATAGCCGTCAAAGCTGGTGGCAACGGTGCCGGCAACACCCGGCGCATTCAGCAGGATCGACGAGGTCGAGCCGCCAAATATTGCGCCATAATAGACCCCGGCCAGAAGGATCAGCGCGGTGGACGGATCGCCAATGGAAATGGCGACAGGGATCATGATGGCGATAATCGACATCGGGCCAAGTCCGGGCAACATGCCGATAAACGTGCCAATCAGGCAGCCGCCGATCACCATCAGGATATTGGTCAGGGAAAAGGCGGTGCTGAGACCGATCAGAATTCCTTCAAGCATCTTTGCCTCCTATCCCAGAAAAAATGGCCAGGGGCGCAGGAAAATGCCCAAGACCACCTGCACCAGATACCAGACCACGCCAGTCGCCAGAGCGGCGACCGGGATCAGGATATGAAACTTACGTTCGCCCAGAACCGAGGCGCCGATAATCAGGAAACCGGCGGTCGAGGCCAGAAACCCCGCAGGGCGCAACAGCAGCGCATAGGCCACCATCAGCCCCAACAAGGCCGCAGCCTGCCCGATTTTGTAGTCGCCTAACCGGCGGTAATCTATGTCAGGGGTCTTTTGCTCTGCCGGGGCTTTTTCCAGACCCAACAAGATGACCAGCGATGTCAGGACCGCCAGCACGGACAGAACCTTGGGAAAGGTGCTGGGCCAGATTGGGTTGCGCTTCATGAAAGGGGGCAGGCCGACATCCATGGTGAAAAACGCCGCATAGCCATAGGCTAGGCAAATCCCAAGGATGATCAGGGCAATCCAGCGGTCAAGCGCCATGTCCGGTCTCCGAAACATATCAGGTGATGTGCCGTAGGGTGTGCATTTTGCGCACCTTTGGGCGGGTAAGGTGCGCAAAATGCGCACCCTACGGTGGTTCGCCTTACAACAAGCCCAGCTTTTTCATCAGGTCACCGATGACTTTTTCCTGACCTTCCAGGAAGGCTTTGAAATCATCGCCCGAATTGTGGATGTTGACCCAGCCATTGCGCGCCCGTACCTCTTCCCATTCGGGCGTGTCATACATGGCGGCAATAGCGCCCTGATAAGCGGCCAACTGGTCGGCAGGCAATCCCGGGGCCGCAAAGAAGCCGCGCCAGTTGACAAAACTGATGTCGATGCCCTGTTCCCTCATGGTGGGCGCGTCCGAATAGGCGTCCACCCGCGCGTCCGCGGTTACCCCGATAATCTTGACCTCACCCGCGGTGGCCAGATCGATCGCCTCGGAAAATCCGGTGCTCAGCGCGGCGATTTCACCCGACAGCAATGCCGCCATCGCTTTGCCGCCCGCGTCATAGGGGATGTATTTAACCCCCAACGCATCCTTGCCAGCCGCTTCTATCACCATGGCCGCCACCAGATGGTCCATCCCGCCGGGAACCGAACCGCCGCCGATGGCCGTGGCACTGGAGTCAGCGTCAAAGGCGGCAATCAGATCGGCCATCGAATTGACCGCACTGTCCTTGCTGACCACAATCGCCGCGTAATCACCGATTGTGCCCGATACCAGCGTCAGGTCGCGGAAGTTATACGGGAACACCCCGGTCAGCGAGCGGATCACGATCGGCGTGGAATTCACCATCAGCGTGCCATGCTGGCTGTCGGCGTTTTCGATCAGATAGCCGATCGCCTTGCCGCCACCGCCGCCTGACATGTTCTCAAAACTGGCGCTGCCGACCAGGCCGGATTTGGTCAGGGCCTCGCCGGTGCCACGCGCCGTACCGTCCCAGCCACCACCGGCGCCGCCGGGGATCAGGAAATGCAGGCTATCCAGCACTTGATGACTGCCTGCCAGCAGCGGTGTTGCAAAACTTAGCGTTGCGGCAGCCGCAACCATCAGGGCGCGTCGGCCCAGGAACCTCGTTGTCATGGTGTCCTCCCATTTGACATGACGCGCCCTTGGCGCTCATGAAGGGAAGTCAACGGGATGAACCTGACACAAACCTGTCGCGCGGCGCTATCTGGGGGGATCGCCATGAGATTTCTGCTGGTCGAAGACAATGCCAGCCTGGCCACCGCCGTGCTGGACCGGTTGTCGCTGGACGGGCATGTGGTGGATCATGCCGCCGATATCGCCACCGCCGGGGATTTTATGGCCGTAACCGATTACGACCTGATATTGCTGGATATTATGCTGCCAGATGGCGACGGTCGCAGCTTTCTGAAACGCTATCGCGCGGGGTTGGGACGGGTGCCGGTGATTATCCTGACGGCGCGCTCTGAGGTGTCTGACCGGGTCAGCCTGCTGGATCTGGGGGCGGATGATTATATCACCAAACCCTTCGATTTTTCCGAGCTTCAGGCCCGCTGCCGCGCTGTATTGCGTCGGCATGGCGGCGGCGCCAGCAATCTGAAACGATTCGGTGATGTGGCGTTTGATGCGCTGGCGGGCACTCTGGGGATCGGTGGGCGGACCATTCCATTGCGCAACCGCGAATTGCGGCTGTTCGAGGTGCTCATCGCCTCGCCAGAGCAGATATTCTCAAAATCCAAACTGGTGGACCGGCTGTTTTCCTATGACGACGACGTGTCGGAAAACGCAATCGAGGTCTACGTGGCCCGCCTACGCAAACATCTGGCCGGGTCGAACGTGTGCATCATCACCGTGCGCGGTCTTGGCTATCGGTTGACGACCGTATGAGGGATGACGCAACCGCCCGTGGGTCAATCCGCCGCCGCCTGACGGTTCTGTTGCTGTCCAGCGCGGCCGCCCTGGCGGTGGTGCTGTACTTCGTATTCCAGAACTTTGCCCGGCAGTTGGTCGAGGAAAGCCACGACAATATCCTGGCCGCCTCGGTCACCGCAATTTTGGATGCCGCCGCTGTGCGACAGGGGCAGGTGACCATCGACATCCCGTATTCGGCGTTTTCAATGCTGGGCAATGTCAGTGACGACCGGGTGTTTTACGCCATTTCGCAAGATGCTGCGTTTCTAACCGGGTATCAGGACCTGCCCCATCCCACAGCATCTGCCTTTCCCGGCCCCCGGTTTGAAACACGCAGCTTTCAGGGGCAGCAAGTGCGTATGGCCACCTCCGAGCGCGCCTTGTCGATCAGCGGAAAACCGGTGCAATTGCGCGCCTCGGTGGCGCAAACCCGTGACGGACAGGTGCAGACTTTGGCGCAGATATCGCGCACGGCGATGTTCTTCGGCTTGGGGTTCTTTGCCTTGGCGGCGGCGCTGACCGTGTTGGCGGTGCAATCCACCATCCGACCTTTGCAACAACTGGCCGAATCTATCTCGCGGCGCGGGCCACAAGATCTGCGCCCGGTCACGGCGCCGGTGCCGGCGGAAATGGTGCCGCTGGTGGGCGCACTGAACCGCTTTATGGCGCGGCTGAAAACTTCGCTGACTCGATCCGAGGATTTTATCGCCGAAGCCGCGCACCGGGTGCGCACACCACTGGCCACAGTGCGCACGCAGGCCGAAATCACCTTGCGCCGGGTGGATCGCGCCGAAAACCGCGCGTCTTTGCGCGAAATGATCCGGGCGATTGACGAAAGCAGCCGCGCGGCGGGGCAATTGCTTGACCATGCGATGGTCACGTTCCGCACCGATACGCTGGTGCGCGAACCGGTTGATCTGGCTGTGCTGGCACAGGATATGGTGGACCGGCTTGGGCCCTTGGCCGATTTAAAGGACATTGCCCTGACTCATGATATCCAGGCGCAAGCGACGGTCTTGGGGGACCCGATCCTGATTCAGAACGCATTGCGCAACCTGCTGGACAATGCCATCAAATATTCCCCGGCTGACAGCGCGGTCACGGTGTCGCTTTGGATCGAAAGTGAGATAGCTAATTTGCGGGTTACGGATCAGGGCGCGGGGTTTCCCGAAACCGGTGCCGCCGCGCTGACCGACCGGTTTGTGCGCGGCAGCAATGCCGCCGGGGTGGTTGGTTCTGGTCTGGGGCTGACCATCGCGGATGAGGTGGCCCAAGCCCATGGCGGCAGCCTGACCATCGCCAACACCAAAAACAGAGAGGGCGCATGCGTCACCTTATCCTTTCCCTTGCGCTGATCTGCTTGTCGCCGTTGGCGGCCGCCGGATTTGACATCGAAGACCAACGCCTGTTTGGGGCCGGAAACGGCGCGGTGGTGAAAATCATCTCGACCACGGACGTTGGTTTTTTTGCCCCGATCATCACCGCCTTTCTGGACGAAAATCCAACCCTGTCAGTCGATTATGTTACGGTCAGCACCGCAGAGCTGATGCGGGCAATTCATACCGAACACGCCGCATTTGATGTGGCGGTGTCCAGCGCGATGGATTTGCAGACCAAAATTGCCAATGACGGGCTGGCGCGGGCGCATCGTTCGGACATGACGGATGTTTTGCCCGATTGGGCCAGATGGCGCGATCACGTTTTTGCCTTTACCCAGGAACCGGCCACCATCGTGGTCAACAAATCGTTGTTTGACGGGTTGGCTATTCCGCAATCGCGGCAAGAGTTGATTTCGGTGCTGCGCGACCACCCTGACCGGTTCCGCGACCGGGTGGGCACGTATGATCTGCGCAGCTCTGGGCTGGGCTACTTGTTTGCCACACAGGATGCGCGCACCTCGGAAACCTTCTGGCGGCTGGCCGAGGTAATGGGCGCGCTTGGCATCCACCTTTATTGCTGTTCGTCGGAGATGATTGATGACGTGGCCGCCGGGCGCATTGCGGTGGCGTATAATGTGCTGGGCAGCTATGCGCAGGTGCGCCGTGACGTGCAGGATCAGATCGCGATCATCCAGCCGCGGGATTTCACGACTGTGATGCTGCGCACTGCGCTGATCCCTGCGGCGTCGCAGCAACCGGATCTGGCGGGGTTGTTTGTCGATCACCTGATCCGCGTCACCTGGACCGGCAACCCGCCGGACAATGCCCGGTTTCCACGAATTGAACCGCTGACCCTGCACAAAAACGCCGCCCAGCGCCCGATCCGTCTGGGCCCGGGATTGTTGGTCTATCTCGACCGGCTGAAACGCGCGGCGTTTCTGCGCGCGTGGGAGAGCGCGATATTGCAGCGCTGACCCTGCTGCGCGATCAAGCGCTGCGCGAAATTCTGCCGGATGCGCCTAAAGGTATCAATTCGTCGCTTCGCGCTTTGACCCGCGCGCACCGCGCGCTTATATAGGCGGGACCGCACGATAAAAGGCAGCACAGTGGTACGGTTCATACTTTCCTTCTTCGGGGCAATCTTTAGCGTTGTGACCCTTGGCGTGGCCATGGTGGCGCTGATCATTGGCGGCATCTTCTGGATGTATGGCCGCGATCTGCCCAGCCACGAGGCATTGGCGCAATATAAACCGCCGACCATCAGCCGCATCTATTCCGGCGAAGGCCACCTGATCGACGAATTCGCCAAAGAACGCCGACTGTTCGTGCCCGCCGCAGAAATCCCTGATCTGGTCAAACAGGCGTTTATTTCCGCCGAGGACAAGAATTTTTACACCCACAAGGGCTATGATCTGCGCGGTATCGCCGCTGCCGGGGTCGAGGCGGTGCTATCACGCGGGCAAAACGTGCGGGGGGCGTCCACCATCACCCAGCAGGTGATGAAGAACTTTCTGCTCAGCGGTGATCGCCGGGCCGAGCGGAAGATCAAGGAAATCATTCTGGCCTCGCGGCTGGAAGGCACGCTGGGCAAGGAACAGATTCTCGAGCTTTATATGAACGAGATCTTTCTGGGTCAAAATTCTTACGGCGTCGCCGCTGCCGCGCAGACCTATTTCAACAAAACCCTTGATGTTCTGGCCCCACACGAGGCCGCCTTTCTGGCGTCCTTGCCCAAGGCCCCGTCTGATTTTCATCCGGTCCGGCGCAAGGACCGGTTGTTGTCGCGCCGCAACTTCGTTCTCGAAGAGATGTATGAAAACGGCTATATCACCCGCGCCTCGTATGACGCCGAAGTGGTGATGCCGCTGCGGTCTGTTCAGAACGGCGATTTTGAAAGCTTTCGAATTTCACTGCCGCCGCGCGACTATTTCACCGATGAAATCCGCCGCCAGCTAAGCGTCGATTTCGGCGAGGGTGAATTTTTTACCGGTGGCTTTACCGTGCGCGCCACTATCGACGAAGAAATGCAGATCGAAGCGGCCCGGTCGCTGCAGGCGCAACTGGAGAAATATGACCGTGGGCGCGGCTTGTGGCGCGGCACCGGTGAAGTGATCGCAGCAGATCAGCTGACCAGCGAAGACAGCTGGCGCGCGGCACTGGCCAGTGTCGATGTGCCCCGTGATGTTACGCTGAACGGCGAATGGCACCCTGCCGTGGTGTTGGAAGTCGGCGACAAAGACGCGCGGATCGGCATCGAAGATGTGCCGAACGACGATGACGGCCACTGGATCACGGCCAAGGATGCGCAATGGGCGCGCAAGGTTCTGGCCGATGGCAGCAAGGGGCGCAAGGCCAAGGTGGCAGGCGATCTGCTGGCGGTGGGCGAGGTGGTGCTGGTACGCGCCATGACATCGGACGACGGCGGGTCGTTCATCCGCTGGACATTGCGCCAAGTGCCCGAGGTTCAGGGCGGCTTTGTCGCGATGGATGTCAATTCAGGCCGGGTTCTGGCGATGCAGGGCGGGTTTTCCTATCAGGATTCGGTGTTCAACCGCGCCACCCAGGCGCAACGCCAGCCCGGGTCCAGTTTTAAGCCGTTTGTCTATGCCGCCGCTTTGGACGTGGGATATTCCCCCGCCACCATCGTTGTGGATGCCCCGATTGAGATTAACACACCGCAAGGCCTGTGGCGGCCGCGCAATTCATCGAACAAGTTCTATGGACCGACGCCGCTTCGCACCGGCATTGAACGCTCGCGCAACCTGATGACCATCCGCCTGGCGCAAGAGGTCGGGATGCCGGTTGTCGCCGGATATGCCGAACGCTTTGGCGTCTATGACGAACTTGGCCCCTATCTGGCCAACGCGCTGGGCAGCCAGGAAACCACACTGTACAAGATGGTCACCGCCTATGCGATGTTTGCCAATGGGGGCGAACGGCTGCACCCGACGTTGGTGGACCGGATTCAGGACCGCTATGGTCGGACGATTTATCGCCATGATGAACGTGACTGCATTGATTGCAGCTCGGCTGCGCTGGCACCGAATACGTCACCGCGTATCAAATCCAACCGTAGCCAGGTGATGGATCCGATCACTGCCTATCAGCTGACATCAATGATGCGCGGCGTGGTGGAACGTGGGACTGCCAGTGGCGCGGTACATCTACCAGTGCCCACAGCGGGCAAAACCGGCACTACCAACGAGGCGCGTGATGTCTGGTTCATCGGCTTTACCAGCAATATCGTTGCGGGCTGTTACATCGGCCATGACCGCCCGCGCCCGCTGGGCCGAGGGGCGTATGGCGCCAGCATGTGCGGCCCGGTGTTCCAGTCCTTCATGCTGAAAGCCACCGAGAAATATGGCGGTGGCCCGTTTGACATCCCGCCCGGCGGCCATTTCATCAAGATTGACCGCTATACCGGTGGCCGCCTGCCAGACGACGCGTCGGGCGAATATGTGGTGGCCGAATATTTCCGTGATGGCGATGATCCGATCTTTGGCCTGGCCTATGATGGCGGCTTTGCGGTTGGATCAGACCTGCCATTGTTCGAGGAAGTGACCACCAGTGGTCGCCAGGTGACCACCTCGACCGGCGAAACCGCCGTGGTCGGCCCCAAGGCCAGTTTCGGCGATCTCACCTCGGGCGGGCAGTACTAAAAGCAATGGAAGCACCGGACTGGCAGGAACTGGTTTGTTTGGCCAGTTTGTTTTGGAAAAGGGGGGGCAGTTAGCCCCCCGCGACGCTTACTAGACGAATATGAAATCTGACGCGCTAAGCTCATTTTCCGTTACGCCCAGAATTGTGATCGAATCCGGACCACCATCCACAAAGATCAAGGTGTTGCCGCCGGTGGTAAAGGCCGCGGTGTTCAGTTGGGCCATATTGGTGATTGATGATATGGTGCCCAGATCAATTTTGTCGGTTCCCGTCTTGAAATCGGTGATTTCATCACTGCCCAAATTGTTGGAAAATACGAAAATATCAGCGCCGTAATTTCCAGTCAAAGTGTCGTTACCAGTTCCCCCCAATAGGGTATCGTTACCGGCACCTCCGCGCAGTTTGTCAGCCCCACTGCCACCATAAAGTGTATCATTTCCTCCGTCGCCGTTGATCACATCCTTGTCGGCATCTCCCCACAACTTGTCCTTGCCCTTGCCGCCAAACAGGGAGTCGCGCCCGTCTGCGCCTCGGATAATGTCATTGCCGCCAAGCCCGAACAGTGCATTAGCTTCACTATTGCCAGTCAGTTTGTCGCGATATGCCGATCCGGTGACTCCTTCGATCTGTACAAAGAAATCGCCAGTTCCATGCCCGCCGGTCACCTGATTTGTCGCCAGGTTCACAGTGACGGCGGTGTTAGACTGGGAATAGGATAGGATATCGCTGCCGCTGCCGCCTTTGATGATATCCGCACCGGCGCCGCCTTCCAGAACGTCATTGCCAATGCCGCCCACCAGAACATCCTCTCCGGCGCCACCGTCCAGCATGTCGTCATCCTTGCGGCCGGAAAGCACATCGTTGCCCAAGCCACCGATCAACTCGTCATCGCCCTGCCGCCCGATCAAGTCGTCATTGCCCAGCATACCGACGATCCGGTCGGCCTGTGCCGTGCCGATAATCGCGTCATTATTCGCGCCGATCTCAAATACGCCAACGCTGTCGTTGTCCCCCGATGTGGTCAGAACAAAAGT
>JBLINN010000070.1:0-15505 GCA_047639325.1 Paracoccaceae bacterium
TCCGCCAATAGATCATCGGTCGTGTCTTCCACAGCCTCTGGCACGTCGAGGTCAGCCAAACTGTCTAATGCTGCGGATGTTGTGTCTGTATCTGGGGTTTCTTCGGGTGCCGCATCTGCAAGACCGGCCAGTAGTTCATCGGTGGTGTCCACGACAGTCTCTGGCACGTCGAGGTCAGCCAAACTGTCTAATGCTGCGGATGTTGTGTCTGTATCTGGGGTTTCTTCGGGTGCTGCGTCAGCAAGACCGGCCAGTAGTTCATCGGTGGTGTCTTCCAAAACTTCAGGCATTTCCAGGCCGGCAAGGCTGTCCAGCGCGGCGGATGTCGTATCTGGTTCGGATGTTTCTTCCGGTGCTGCGCTGGCAAGATCGGCCAAAAGGTCGTCCGTCGTGTCTTTGACATCCTCTGGCACGACAATGTCGGCCAGACTGTCCAATGCAGTTGCGGTATCGTCCGGTTCTGGCGCGGACTCAGGAGCGGACTCGGCCAGTTCCGCCAATAGATCATCGGTTGTGTCTTCCAAAACTTCAGGCACTTCCAGACCGGCGAGGCTGTCCAGCGCGGCGGATGTTGTGTCTGGTTCGGATGCTTCTTCGGGTGCTGCGCTGGCCAGTTCCGCCAGAAGATCATCGGTTGTGCCTTCCACAGCTTCTGGCAGGTCGAGATCGGCTAAACTGTCCAGCACGGCAGAGGTCGTATCCACCGCTTCAACGACCTGTGGTGTATTGGCTGCGAGGGCGGCCAGCGCGTCTTGAGTTGCGGTGTCTGGCGCCTGTTGATCTTGCGGAGTCTGGCTGCGCAGCGCCGCAAGGGCGTCGTCCTGGGCAGTGTCTGTGGGAGTTTCGGCAGGTTCGGCCTGTCGCAGACCGTCGAAAACAGCATTGGATGTGTCCGGTTCTGGGTCCTGCGCAACGGGTTGCGCGGCCAGGTTGGACAGAACGTCAGCGGTGCGATCCTGAGGGGCCACATCTGCGGTCGCTTGTGCCTTTAGCGCGTCCAGAACATCCCCGGAAGTGTCTGTTTCCTGTGGTTCCGTCGGTGTCAGCGCGCGCAAGCTGTCCAGCGCGGCAGCTTGATCGGCGCCCCCAGCAGCGGCGCCCGACACTGCCGACAACAGCGCCGGATCCGCTAGAATTTTCTCGATCAGCGTTTCGGCCCCGGCTTTGCCATCCATATAGGCCATCAGAGTCGACAGTTGCGTGCGCGCCTCTAGCAGAGGGCGCAGCGGTTCGACCTTGGCCGCAATCGCCGCCGGGGAAAAATCATCCATCTTTTCGAATGTCAGGTCGATGGCGATGTTACCTTCGCCTGTCAGGGTATTGGGCACCGAAAATGCCGCTCGGGGTTGCATGGCCCGCATCCGGTCATCGAAATTATCGACGTCAATTTCCAGAAAACTGCGATCGGCTATGCTTGGCTGTTCGACCTTTGACTTGCCTGACAGATCAGACATCACCCCCATGACAAAAGGCAGCTGCACCTTTTTCTCGGACCCGTACAGTTCCACATCATATTCGATCTGGACCCGTGGGGCACGGTTGCGGGCAATGAATTTCTGCGAACTGTGCGTCATGCGCCGGTGCCTTTCGCCGCTGCCATCTCGGCCCGCAAGGCTTTGACCTCTTCGTGCAGGGCCAAAACATGTTCGTCCACCAAATCGGTCTCGGATTTGACCAGATCGCGCAATTTTTCAAATTCCGCCTCGGACTCGTCCTCCACTGCGGTTTGCATCGTATTGACCAAAAGGCCGATGAACAGGTTCAGAACCGAAAACGCGGTGATAATGATGAAGGGCACAAAGAACACCCACGCCATTGGGAATTCTATCATAACCGGGCGCACGATCCCCATCGACCAGCTTTCCAGCGTCATGATCTGGAACAACGAATACAAAGACCGGCCCAGCGTGCCGAACCATACGTCAAACGCCGCCCCGTACATCAACGTCGCCATAACGGCAAAGACGTAGTAGACGATCGACAGCATGATAATGACCGCGCCCATGCCCGGCAGCGCATCCAGCAAAGCCTGCACAACTGCGCGCATCTGCGGCACAACCGACAGCAGCCGCATCGCCCGGATCACCCGCAGACCCCGCAGCGCCGACAACCCGCCCCTGTCGGGCAACAGGCCGATGCTGACAACCAGCAGATCAAAGATGTTCCAGGCGTTTTTGAAGAAGCTCCAGCGATAGGCATAGAATTTCAACAACAGCTCGGCCACGAAGATCCCCAGGACCAACCTGTCGATCACATTCAACAGACCGCCGATTTCGGCCATAATGACCCCGGATGTCGACATGCCCAAGGTGATCGCGTTGAAAATGATCACGCCCAGAATCGAGTTTGTGACCGCTTTGCGTTCGACAAAAAGGCGGGCCTTGTCGCGCGATGTCAGTTGGGTTTGTGTCTCAGTCATCTGTCCCGGTCTTCTTTCCTTGGGTCACGGCGACCCGATCTGGTTTGTCGGCCATCCTGTTGGTGGCCTTTTGAACATTGGCAAGGCCTGTCAGCTAACAGCCCCCGCCATTGCGTTCCCCAATTTCACTGCTTTGGTCATCAATCAAAGGAATAAGAAAACTCATCATCCGTCACGTCAATTGCCACTTTGCTGACCTCTTTGCCTTCCATCATCCGGCGCAGGAATTCCGCCGAGATATCGGGTAGCATGGTGTTGGTCACAATCGCGTCGATCATCCGGCCACCGCTTTCCAGTTCCTGACAGCGCTCGACAATCTTGTCGACCACCGCATCGGAGTATTCGAACGGCACACCGTGGGATTCCGACACGCGTTTCTTGATGCGGTTCAGTTGCAGCACAGTGATCTTGGCGATCATATCGGGCGACAGTGGGTAATAAGGAATGGTCACCAGACGCCCCAACAACGCCGCTGGGAAGATTTTCAGCAGCGGGTCGCGCAGCGCCTTGGCGATGCCTTCGGGTTCAGGCAGCAAATCAGGGTCTGAACATAGATCCATGATCAATTCCGACCCGGCATTGGACGTCAGCAGGATCAGGGTGTTTTTGAAGTCGATAGTGCGGCCTTCGCCGTCTTCCATCACGCCCTTGTCGAACACCTGGAAAAAGATCTCGTGCACGTCGGGGTGGGCCTTTTCCACCTCGTCCAGCAGAACCACCGAATAAGGCTTGCGCCGCACCGCTTCGGTCAGCACGCCACCTTCGCCATATCCGACATATCCGGGAGGTGCGCCTTTCAGGGAACTGACAGTATGCGCCTCTTGGTATTCGGACATGTTGATGGTGATAACGTTCTGTTCGCCGCCATACATCACCTCGGCCAGCGCCAGCGCGGTTTCGGTTTTACCGACGCCGCTGGTGCCTGCCAGCAGGAAGACCCCGATGGGTTTGGACGGGTTGTCCAGCCCGGCGCGCGATGTCTGGATGCGCTTGGCGATCATCTTCATTGCGTGATCCTGGCCGATCACCCGCTTGGCAAGATGCTCTTCAAGGTTCAGGATCAATTCGATCTCGTCCTTGACCATGCGGCCAACCGGGATGCCAGTCCAATCACCAACCACGGATGCCACTGCCTGATGGTCAACGATTGGCAGGATCAGCGGGCTTTCGCCTTGAACCTCGGTCAGTTCGATATTCTTGGCCCTCAGTTCGTCCAGCAAGGCCTCGCGTTGTTCGGCGGTTAGGGGGCTGACCTCGGCGGCCTCTTCGCTGGCGGCCTCGGTGCCTTCAACCGGGGCGCCGCCTTCGCGCAGTTTCGCGCGCAGATCCAGGATGGATTCAACCACCGCTTTTTCGGCCTCCCAGCGGGTGTTCAGACCTTCCAGCCGTTCTTCTTCGGCCTCTTTGGCGGCATTCACAGCTTCGCGTCGGTCGCCGATATCATAGCCAGCGGTTTCGTCGCGTCCGATGATTTCCAGCTCGGTCGTCAGCGCCTCGATCCGGCGGCGGCAATCGTCCACTTCGGCAGGCACCGCGTGCTGCGAAACCGCAACGCGGGCGCAGGCGGTATCCAGCAGGCTAACAGATTTGTCCGGCAATTGCCGCGCCGGGATATAGCGGGCCGACAGCTGCACAGCGGCCTCGATGCCTTCGTCCAAAACCTGCACGCGATGGTGGCTTTCTAGCATCGACGCGATGCCGCGCATCATCAGGATGGCCTTGGGCACATCGGGTTCATCAACCTGAACCACCTGAAAGCGCCGGGTCAGTGCCGGGTCTTTTTCGATGTATTTCTTGTATTCTGCCCAGGTTGTCGCGCCGATGGTGCGCAGCGTACCGCGTGCCAGCGCCGGTTTCAGCAGGTTTGCCGCATCGCCGGTACCGGCCGCGCCACCCGCGCCGACCAGAGTGTGGGTTTCGTCGATAAACAGCACAATCGGCGTCGGGCTGGCCTGAACTTCGTCAATCACCATGCGCAGGCGATTTTCAAATTCGCCCTTCATCGATGCACCGGCCTGCAATAGACCCACATCCAGCATCAATAGGCGCACATCCTGCATGGCAGGGGGCACGTCGCCGCGGGCGATACGCAGGGCAAAGCCTTCGACCACCGCAGTTTTACCCACGCCAGCCTCGCCTGTTAGGATCGGGTTGTTCTGACGACGGCGCATCAGCACGTCGACGATCTGGCGAATTTCCTCGTCCCGACCAACAATAGGGTCGATTTCGCCGTTGCGCGCCTGTTCGGTCATGTCGGTACAATATTGCGACAGCGCCTCTTCTTCGCCCATCGGGCGAGCCATCGCATCAGAGGCTTCGCCCGGGGCAGCCCCGCCACCGGTATGCGTGCCATCCTGCGGCACCAACCGTTCTTCGGGGGACCCATCCGTGATCTTTCTAAAGTTGTCGGCCAGATCGTCCGGGCCGATGCTGGCCAGTTCCTTGGACATGTTGGACAGGATGTTGCGCAGCGCCGGGGTTTTCAGCATCCCCAGTAACAGATAGCCGGTGCGCACCTGATTGGCGGAATACAGCAGCGACCCCCAGACCCAGCCGCGTTCCATCGCGTCCATCAGATGATCGGACAGGTCGGAAATCGTGCTGGCGCCGCGTGGCAGCATATCCAGCGAACGGGTCATTTCGCTGGCGATTTTGCCAAGGTCCAGATCATAATGCTGGATGATCCGGTGTATGTCGCTGTCCTGACCGTTCAGGATCTGGTGCATCCAATGCACCACCTCGACATACGGATTGCCCCGCATTTTGCAGAATACCGTCGCACTTTCAACGGCCTGATACCCCAGCTTGTTCAGCTTTCCAAACAGCGCTACGCGGCTAATCTCGGTCATCCCTGATTCCTTCTCTGTTCTTTTTGTTCAAGCCGTCAATGCGGCGCGTGTTGTGCCCCGGCGCCGGGGTAGAGGAACAGATCCTCGACATCGGCGGGGGTTTCATCCAAATCCCTACGGCTGGCGATCCAGCTGGTGTGGCCCAAACGGGTGCTGCCGCCAAGGCTGGCGCGCGGCACCTCGTCACCGGCCAGCACCAGGTTGACGTCCCAATCCAGCGCGTCCCCCGCATAATTGCGCACGATCGCCCGCAACCGGTCAAGCGCCTGTCCGCCCGGCAACAGCCGTTCGTAATCGGCCAGCGCTAGCGGCCCGATCTGAATGCGAAACTTGGCGGCGCGGCTCCAGACCTTTTGGCCGATGCTGGTGGATCGGCCCAGCCCGGCGGGCGCGCCCAGTTGCCACTGATCATCCGGTTCCAGATCCAGCCAGCTGCCGACAAATTGCTGCACCCGTACCGGCACATCAAAGAAAGCCGACAGGATGGAAACCAGCCCTTCAGCGTTCTTTGGTCCCTGCGACAGATGCCCGGCGAAATGCAGCTTGGCCAGATCGGGCATCGCATCGCGGCCCATCAGGTTATCGGCGTGATACCCGGCAAGTGCCGCCACTTTGCGCGACATCGGATCGTCATTGCGATCAAAGCTGGGGGCAGGCTGACCCGAGGTCCAGGCCCGGTACAGCAGGCTCATCATCCGGTGAGTCAGCATGTTGGCAAAGGCCACCAGCGTCGGGTCGCGGTGGTTGCGCAGCCGGTCGCGGGCGTATTCGGTCATATGCAACGGCAACGGCCCTTGTGGGCCGAACAGGCCGAAAAACCGGTTGGTCAGCCGGGCGGGCTGGCCATCGGTGCCGGGGCGAAATCCGGCAATCGACGACGGTGGAAAGGCCAGCTCGGCCTCTTGGCCCAGACGTACGCGATCGTGCCGTGGCCGACGGCTTTCCCCCAGACGCGGGGCATCGGCATAAGCCGCTTCAAGCACTCGCAGAGCCTGAAAAACATGGTGTTTTTCAGGGTTCTGAACAAGCCGCTCAAAATGGCTCAGATCATCCGGCCCAGACCCTTTTCCGGTCGCCATCTGGCAATTTCCCCACGTTTTTGCGTTGTTAATACGGTTTCTGTAAAACTGTTAATCGTTGCATAGCGCCGGAAAAAACGTTCCAGCACGGCGCCCAGCACATAAACACTGGTGCCTTCAAAAAAGCTTTCGTCAAAGCCGATTGTGATTTCCAGACCGCGCAGGGCGGTGGACAGCACGTCGTCGCTCATCCGGCGAACGATTGGTCGGCTGGTGACGGACACAACGCCTTCTAGTTGCTTTTCGGTCACCCGGTCGCCCAATGGCGCATATAGCCCGATCAATTCGCGCAATGCCTCGGCGCCATCCGCCTGACCGGAATCGGCGATCGACAGGTAGTTCAGGCTAAGATGGCTGATCAGCCGCCAAGCGGTATCTCCCTGGGCCAGAGTCGGATGTGGGCGTGTGGGGGACACCGGCAGGCGCACCGATTTAATCGGGCCGCCTTCGGGCAGTTGAAAGACATTCGCGTCGCCGGTGGCCAGCAACATCGGCAAATCGCGATTGGTGCACAGGGCCCGCACCGCCAACTGCTCCATATCTGCTGAATAGGGGGCTTGTCCCCGGTCAACCAATGTCAGGTAAACTTCGGACCCCAGATAAGACGTGCGAACCCCGCGCAGCCGTTCCTTTTCGGACCGCTGCCGCATCCGGCGGCGCAAGGTGTAATAGGCTGGATGGGTTTCGCCCGAAGCGGTGAAATCGGTGGCGGAATAGAAGGGGCGAAAGGTTATATCATCGGCGCCTTCACCGCTGATGCCCACCACGCTTTGCAGCGCGTAAATCTCAAAATCCATACCGGCGGTGCGGTTGGCAACCACATGCTGTTCGGTGTCGCGCGCCGATATCTGTACCCGGTCGCAGCGTTTGGGGAACAGGTTGACCGCAGGCACTGCGTTCAGGGTGAAAGCATCGGGCACGACCTGGGGGGCAACCTCGCGGCGGCCTTCTTTCAGCAGGATGTAGATATCAACATCCGACCCAGCGGCCTTTTTCAACGCTGGTTGCAGACCCTGCAATTCGACAAACAGGAACCGTTCGGGCATCGCAAAATATTCCTGCAACAGCCGATAACCATCAAAAGTCCGCTTGGGCGTTGGCAACAAGGCTTCGTCTTCTTCGAACCCGCGTTGAACCACCTCTGCGTCAGGCAGGCGTTCCACCCAATCAGCGCGCCGGTCGGTTGACCGCCCGACAAGGCCGCGCGCCTGTGTGCACAGCAGTTCCAGCAGCAACCAGTTATTGCCCGCGCTGCCGTTCAGGTGCAGCACCAACTTGTCCATCGCCAGATCGGCAATCGCCTCGCCATCGGTGCGGCGCAGACGCAGGCGAATACCGGCGCGGGCCTCGGCGGATCCGGCGACGCCAGCCGCCACCAATTCGCCCCGGCCATCGATATATTCCGCCTCGGCAATTTCCACCGGCCATATCGTCGTTTCCGCAGCGGTGCGGAATTCACAGGGGGTTTGTTCGCCCTCCATCAGGCGACTGCGCAGCACGCTGTGGCGCGGCAGGACATAGCCATCCTTGATGGCGGCATTAGAAGTATCGGGTTCAAACGCTGCGATCATCATAGACGGAGTCGGGGCCAGATAATGCGGATAGACGATTTCCAGCAGGTTGCTGGTAAAGGCCGGGTATTGCAGTTCAAGCTCTAGCTGAACGCGGGCCGACAGGAACGCCACGCCTTCCAGCAGGCGTTCGACATAAGGGTCAAGAACCTCGACCCCTTCCATACCCAGACGTGCGGCGATCTTGGGATAAGCGGCGGCAAATTCGGCCCCCATGTCCCGCAGGTACATCAGCTCGCTTTCGTAGTGTTTCATTAGCCGGGTATCCATGGACTACCGGCTCCTTTCTACGGAAACTTCGCCGGTGGTGACGTCAACCTGACTGCGCAGAAACAGTTCCAGCGGCAGCGGTTGGGCCCACATATCGGCGCGGATATTCAGCGATACCGTCATGTCAGTGCTGTCATCCTCGGGCGTCAGGGAAACATCCACCGACCCGTCGATAATCCGGGGTTCGTGAATGGATATTGCCCGTTCAATTGACCGGCGAATCCGTTCGGCGCGTTCAGCCGTAGAAAAGGCGCCTGACACTTCGCTAAGGCCAAAGTTCAGCACAGATCGTGCCACATGCGGCAGGGCGTCGGTGTCAAAGGTGTTTTCGATATTGCTGGTGTTCAGCAACCAGGACAGATCGCGCTGAATGATTTCGCGCAGGCGGATAATGTCGATCACCCGCGTGTCGCGGGATTCTTTTTGAGAGCCGGGTTCGTTGTCGGTCAACCGGTCCAGAAGCGACGGCTGCAATCGTTCGGCAAGGGTCTTGTCAGCCATCTTCGGCCGCGTCCCCGGCCGCATCTGCAGATTCGGCAGCGCCGTCCATTTTCAAACTGCGAATATCCATCAGCGCAATGTCGGCCTGATCCGTGGCCAGCAGGCGCTGACCGGTGCCAATAAATGTCTCGTCCCCGGCGTCTTCCCATGTGGTCGCGCGGGCCAAAAGGGCCGCAGCATCACCGCTGGCAACAGTTCCTGCGTAACGGGTTGGGATAAGGGCGACAATCTCGCCGCCATTGACCAGTTTCAGGGTCGCCGCCGTCCAGACCGCATCGCGCAAATCCAGCGGTGGGTCCATCGTCAGCGTGTCAATCGCACTGAACGGCAGCCAGAAATATTTTCCGTTTACAATGACTTCCAAAACCGGACCCAGACGCATATCGGCATCTGCAATCCATTCAAACCTCTGGCCGTCCACTTCGCCCGAACAGGCGGGGGCGGCATCAAAGGCGCGGGCGCGCAATTCTGCGGCTTTGTCAGGTTGACCCTTGGCCAGAGCCTTTTGTGCCTCGATCAGCAGGGCCAGCCATTCCTGAGGTTCGCCAAAATCAGCGGTTCCTTTTCGCCGGCAAACACCTTTTCGCGGTAAACTTCGCAAATGATTGCCTCGCGATAGGTCTTGGCCATCATGGTAGCGGATTCGTCCAGCTCAGCGCTTAGCTTTAGCTGGGCAATCGCACGCTTCCAGTCCCCAAGGACGCACAAAAGCTGAAACAGGAAAACCCGCAAACGACCATCGGCCGGGTCGGCGCGCACTTTGTCCTGCAATGCCTTTAGGGCAAGGTCTATGTCCCCCGCTTTGAGGTGCTCTTCGGGTGTCATACTGATGGCTCCGATCACTTGAGATCAGGAAAAAACAAACTCCGGGCGCGCACAGGCGCCCGGAGCAGAGAAGGCTGGTTTATTCAACCTTGCCGGTCTGTACGTTCCACTTGAACGAGTTCTTGGTGGCCAACTTGCCGGACTTCTGGTCGGTCGCTTTGTACTCATGCTCCATCGCCGTATAGGCCAGGGACCATGTTTCCTCAGGGATGCCATCTTCGTTTGAGGAAATGGCATAACTGTCGACGATCACGTGCTTGAACGTCCATGTCGAATAGTTCAGCAGACCCTCAGAGGCGCTGTCACCTGACCGGCACCAGTGCATGATGATTTCTGGACGCACGGTGCCGTTGGCAACCGAAACCATCAGATCATTGGACGCCATGCCCATCTGCGAGTTCAGTTCTACCTTGCCGAAGTTCGAGTTGGCGTGACCCCGTTGTGTCGATCCCAGGTCAGTCATTTCAACGGCGCGTTCAACGTTCCAGCTGGCGGATTGCACAACAATCCACTCCTTGTGCTTATCTTCAGTCGCGTCGCCCGTGATGTCAGAGATCTGTATAAACAAATTCGCAGCCATAATATTTTCCTCTCATGATAAAGTTTGGTGGGTGGTAATAAGTTCCGTATTCCCTTTCGGGTGCTATCCGATCAGCCACCCTTTTCCGAAGGCAGTTTCGAGACCAGACGCAGAGACACTGACAGCCCTTCGAGCTGATAGTGTGGTCGCAGGAAAAATTTGGACGAGTAGTATCCGGGGTTTCCTTCGACTTCTTCAACGACGACTTCGGCTGCTGCCAGCGGCTTGCGCGCTTTTTCGTTCTCTGACGAGATTTCAGCATTGAAATCGACGTATTGGTTAATCCATTCCTGCAACCAGCCTTCCATGTCCTGGCGGCTTTTGAAGGACCCGACCTTGTCACGCACCATACATTTCAGGTAATGCGCAAAACGGCAGGTGGCGAACAGATACGGCAAGCGGGCGCCAAGGTTGGCGTTGGCCGACGCATCCGGATCGTCATATTCTGCAGGCTTGTGCAACGATTGCGCGCCGATAAAGGTGGCGTTGTCGGTGTTTTTGCGGTGGATCAACGGCATCATGCCGTTCTTGGCCAGTTCCGCCTCGCGCCGGTCATCAATGGCGATTTCGGTCGGGCATTTCATATCGACCCCACCATCGGTGGTTGGGAAGGTATGCGATGGCAGATTTTCCAGCGTACCGCCGCTTTCCACGCCCCGAATCCGCGAACACCAGCCATAAGACTTGAACGACCGGGTGATGTTGGTCGCCATGCCGTAGGCTGCGTTTACCCAGCCATATTTGTTGGCATCCGTACCATCGGTGTCTTCTTCAAAGGCAAACGCCTCGACCGGATCGGTCTTGGAGCCATAAGGCAAACGCCCCAGGAACCGCGGCATTGCCAGACCGACATATTTGGAATCCTCAGATTCACGCAGGGACCGCCAGGCGGCGTATTCCGGTGTCTGGAAGATCTTGGTCAGGTCGCGCGGGTTGGACAATTCCGACCAGCTGTCCATCTGGAACAGCGACGGCTGCGCCCCGGTGATCAGCGGCGCATGAGCTGCGGCGGCGATCTTGGACATTTCCCCCAGCAATTCAACATCCGGCGGCGAGTGGTCAAAGTGATAGTCAGCCACCAGCGAGCCATAAGGTTCACCACCCAACTGGCTGAATTCTTCGGTGTAGATCTTTTTGAAGATCGGCGACTGATCCCAAGACGTGCCTTTGAACTTGCGCAGGGTCTTGTGCATATCTTTCTTGGATATGTTCATCACCCGGATTTTCAGGTGTTCATCGGTCTCGGTGTTGTTCACCAGATAATGCAGACCCCGCCACGCGCTTTCCATCTGCTGGAAATCCTCGTGGTGCAGGATGTGGTTGACCTGTTCGGTCAGCTTTTTGTCAATCTCGGCAACGATGCCTTCGATGGATCGCAACGCGTCGTCCGAAATAAGCGCCGTGTTGGCAAGCGCCTGTTCGGCCAGCGTTTTGACGGCCGATTCGACGGCTGTCTTGGCCTGATCGGATTTCGGGCGGAATTCCTTTTGCAGCAGGTTGGCAAATTCGGACGAACCAAATGCTGTGGCTTCACCGCCAGCTTCTGCCTGGACTTGTTCTTCGGCCATTGTGGGCTCTCCTATTCTTCGCTGTCAGCTTGGGGCGCAGGCTGGGCAGCCAGCGTTTTCAGCAGGCTTGGATCCTGGATGATCTTGCTGATCAAATCCTCGGCCCCGGTTTTGCCGTCCATATAAGTCATCAAGTTGCTCAACTGGGTGCGGGCATCCAGCAGTTCTTTAAGCGGCTGGACCTTGGCGGCGATTGCTGCGGGCGAAAAATCGTCCATGCTTTCGAAGGTGATATCGACCGCCAGATTGCCTTCGCCCGTCAGCGTGTTGGGCACGGTAAAGGCAGCGCGCGGCGCCATGGATTTCATCCGTTCGTCAAAATTGTCGACGTCGATTTCCAAGAACTTGCGGTCAGCGACGGCGGGCTGTGCAACCTCGGACTTGCCGGCCAGATCGCTCATCACGCCCATTACAAACGGTAGCTGAACCTTCTTTTCGGCCCCGTACAGTTCCACATCATACTCGATCTGAACCCTGGGTGCGCGATTCCGCGCTATGAACTTCTGTGAACTATCCGCCATCTAGTGCTCCTTAATTCTAATCTTGTTGTTTGTTGTGACCGCAACGTATTCATAAATCTTCAACGTTATCCGGGTCGGTCCCCGGAATACCTTACGGGGTCAGTCATCGTCCTCGATGCCCCCGATAAGGTGAACATTGTCAACGCCCTGAGGCGCCATGTCCTGCATGATTGTCAGGAAATCCGCATTGACCAGCCGCTTGGCCCTTTTGATGATGATCGGGATCGGACTAGAGGGCTCGTTTCGCCGGTAATATTCAACGATCCGGTCCAGCGCGTTTGACACATCACTTGGCGAATTGATACCACCAACTGATCTACCACCACCCCCAACCGCAGGCGCGCCGCCAACTGCTGCCGTCTCTCCGGTCGAATCGTCATCATCTGATTCAACTTCGGCCCCGGCATAGTCCGCCAGACGCCGCTTGACCTGCATCAGCAGCTTGATCAGCCCATCCAGCTCGGGGCCCTGCCCCGGTGTCTGTACGTCAAACACCGCGCTGATCGCCCGGACGTTTTCTTCACAGGTTTTTACCGCCTCCAGCAATTCCGTCAGATGGGCCTCGTCCGTATCCTGAAATGCAGCGGACACCGTTGCGGTGTCGGGAATTTTATCCATGCCCGCCGGGGCCGCCATCATGCCTTCGGCGATCTCTATCTCACGCAGCGACAGGCGGCCAAAACTGCGGCTGTCAGTTAGCGGCGCACGGCGGACAGAACGGTAAACTGGCGATGGGCCGCCCAGACCGTCTGGCTGGCCACTTAGACCCTGAACTGCGTTGATCCGCATCGTGGGATCATTGTCGTCGTCTTCGTCCAGCTCTGGATGGCACGTGTCCCAAAACTGTTCCAGACAGCCACGGATAAAGGTTGTTGCCTCGGCAAAGCCGGTCAGGCCCTCGGTGTGCAAAACTGCATCCGACAGAAAAATCGCCGCGCGCAAATCGTGGCTTTTTTCCAGAACAGCCAGCGATGTTTTCGCCAGCTCGCGATAGTCGGGATCTTCGGCTTCGGTAACTTTGTCACCGATCTGGGTCTCTTCCCCAGGCTGTCCTACCAGCTCCATCTCGGTGAACAGGGGATCATACTCGAGATTCTCGCCACTGGGCGAGTCATCTCCTTTGGACTGCAAAAGCACAGCCGAATCCATCTGTTCCCTCCAATATTGGGCTATGTAAATCTTCTAGACGACTTTGCCTGCATCCAAGGACACATGCTAGCCGCCTTTTCGCACGCCGTTATAAAACAATACCTTGACCGCAAGTCAGCCTTATCGTCTTCTCAAAGTCAATTGAATTTCGAACCAACATGGGGAGTTCATTACCATGGCCGAACTGAAAGTCGAAGGCGAAGCACTGAAGAAGCTTGTCAAATTGGGCAAGAAAATGCCTCTGTCGTTTGCTTTTTGCCCAGGTAAACAGAACGATCATATGGTTGTAATCGACCGAAGAAAAAAACCCGGAGTCATCGGCAAAGCCGCCAAAAGCGAGAGCGGCGCGACCAAGGTTGCCTATGGGACCTTCGTCATGAACGCCAAAACCATGGAGCTGACCTGCGAAAAGGTCGTGCCCGCCATGGCCAAGGTTCTGAAAAAATACCTGAAGTCGCAGAAGGTCCTGGTCAATGTTCTGATCATGGATGCCGAAGGCAACGTTCTTGAAAGTGACGAAGAAGACCTGCCCAATGATCCCAGCTGGGATGTCGATGAACCCGCTGAAGCCGAGGATGAAGAAGACCAACAGCCCGCTGCGGCTGTCCAGTCGAACCACAGCGCCGCAGACCTTGCCGCGCAAATAAAGGCCGTTCAACCGGCCATCGCCGCTGCCCCTGCGGATGCAGGCGCTAAGCTGACCAAAGTCATCAAATTGGCCGTGTCTCAGATCAAATCCGACGACCTGGATGCCGCCGACAGGACCATAACTGCGCTGGAAGGCGCTGCTGCAAAACTTGGGCAGGCTGCACCAGCCGAGGCCCCCCCAGAGCAAGCGGCTGCAGCCGCGCCGGACGTGCGGGCGCTGGCCGCGCGGGCCACTGCGCTAAAGGGTGTGATTGCCGATATCAACGGCCCGGCAGCGGAAAAGCTGACCGCTGCACTGGGCAATGCGGTGAAACAGATTAAGGCGGGCGAATTGGCAGCGGCAGATACCCTGCTGGGCCGTATCGAAGACGCCGTGAACAAGATGGCTGCGGCCCCAGCGGACACCGCCCCATCCCCCGAAGCCGCAAAATGGGCAACCGCCGAATCGCGGCTGCAAGCGGCTGTCGACAAGCTGACGCAAGAAGGACGCGGCGATCTGGCTGCGATCAACAAGTTCTTCGATTTCGGCAAGACTCAGGCTGCGGCAGGTAATTACGACAAGGCAATGGCCGCCGCCGCTCGGGTGGCCGACCTGATCAAGCAGGCCGCCGCTGAACCCGCCGCTGCTGCCGCCGACGAATCCGCACAAGACGCGCCCGGAAATGTCGCTGCTTATGCCAAATCACGCCTGAATTGGGTCGAAACCCGGGGTGGATTGCGCAAGGATATCGAAGGTCTAAAAGCGGCCATCGACAAGGCAACCGCAGGGATTGCCGGTCTGGAACAGGTGCCTGCAAAATCCGGTGGGCTGCTTGATTACCTGAGCGGAATAGACACTAATCTTGAAGATACGCTGGAACAACTGGCGTCCGCGCCGGGTGCCGATCAGCGGGAAAGCCTGAAATCAACCGCCCGCAAGATCATCGGGGATTATCGCGGCGTTCTGGATTCTGACTTCTTCAAGGCCGTCGACAATAACGGCTTTGTTAACACCAGCATACGCGCCAGCGCGTTGGCATCGTTGCAACAAGTCAACGCGGCGCTGGAAACCTGAACCAAGGCGGCGCACTGGCCGCAATTAACCGGAGGTGCGAATGACCTTGCTGAAATCCCTGATTGGCGGCGCCGTTATGGCGGCCTGCCTCGGATTGCCCGCGTGGGCAGAATCGGGCCGTCTGTTGGTCGAACTGAACAAGTTCGAGGAAATCGACAGCGGCGGCTGCCGCGCGTTTTTTCTGTTCCGCAACCAGACCAACAACAGCTTTGACGGGTTTGAAATGTCGCTGGCGATTCTGGACAGCAACGGGGTGATTGACCGGCTGCTATCGATCGATGCCGCCCCCCTGCCGGTGGCGCGCACAACGCTGAAGCTGTTTGAGATACCCGAAACCTCTTGCGTTGGAATATCCGAGATTCTGTTGCACGAACTAACCTCGTGCCGCCCGCAGAACGCTGATGAAACCGACTGCTTTCCGATCCTTGATCTGAACAGCAAGACCTCTGCCGCCCTGGTGAAATAGGTCAT
>JBLINN010000071.1:0-15411 GCA_047639325.1 Paracoccaceae bacterium
GTATTCTTAAGGAGGAAAGGGAGGTGTTAAAAAAGGCCACAGCCTTCTTCGCGAGGCAAAAGACGTGAGGTTTTCGAATATTGATCAATACCAAGGGTGAAGGCTTATCCCCTTTGATCCGGCAGGAAACCGCGCGTATTCTGGGCGTGGCCCCGGCCAACATTCGCAATCAGACTCAGTCGGTTTATTCCAAATTTGACGTCAATAACCCCGCTAACCTTGCCGCGATTGTTAACGAATATTTCTGATTTTTGGTCCCATCAGGTTAACTTGCCCCGCGAGGTGATGGCGGCAATTTCGTCGACTTGATCGTCCCGCATCAGGTGCACCACGTCATACAAGTTAGAGACAACGCAGGCATGGTTTGGGATGACGCGTACACGATCGCCGATTTCGGGTCGGGTTGCGCAGGCTGACAGGTCAACAACTGCGTGTTCCTCAGATAGTCCGGAGATCACGGCATCAGGGTAAAGTATTATATGCCCGTACCCCGGCGAAGGGCATTGATCGGCTGCGAGGGCCTTGGAGCCGGAATCAAGCACTGCACGGTCTGACGTTGGGCGGCTGACAACGGTTGCCAGTACCGTCAGGGCGCAATCGTCCAGTGTGCAATGACCCCACGCAACCTGCATTCTGTCGTTATATATATAGGTGCCGGGGCGGTGTTCTGTAGCCGTTGTAACGGTGGCGGCTTGTTTGAAATCGGGGGTGCCTCCGCTTGAGACGACCGGCGGGGCCAGTCCGTCGCGGGTTAAAATGTCGATGGCGGTTATTAACCACGCTTCGGTTCGCGCAAGGCCACCGCGTGCCGGATAGGTCATCAGGCCGCCGAATTTTAGCCCTTTGGCGGCAGCAATCGCACGGGCTAGTATCAACGCCTCATCCGCAGTCTGAACACCGCAGCGGTCTGCGCCGGTGTCGCATTCTATCAGCACCACCAGCGGATGTTGCGGGTCGCTGAACCGGTTGGCGTATCCGGAAATGGTCACCAGACTGTCGGCAGTGACGGACAGCGTAACCCGATAGTTCAGGGCAAACAGACGGTCCAGTTTTGCAGCGCCAAGAATGTTGTAGGGCAGGAAAATGTCGCTTAGCCCTCCGTTGGCCATTGCCTCGGCCTCGCCCAATTTTTGCGCGGTGATGCCAATCGCGCCCAAGGCCATCTGTGCCAAAGCAAAGCGCGGCAGTTTGTGGGTTTTGACATGCGGTCGCAGCGGCAGGGCGTGCGCCTCGCTATAGTCCTGCGCCTTTTGCAGATTGGTTTCGACCTTGGCCAGATCAATCACCACGGCGGGCGTGTCGATGTCATCAATATGCATGGGGCATCACCTTATAGCATCCAGAAAGGGCAGATTACCGGCGGCCAGCCCGGCGTCAACATTCAGCGTGGTTCCGGTAATACCACTGGCGGCATCCGAGGCCAGAAAAGTGACGGCGGCGGCAACCTCATCGGGGATTACCAGCCGGCCAAGTGGATAAAGCGCGCTGATCTTGCCCATCAATTCCGGAGAGCGCTCAATCCGCTGATCCCATAGCTGGGTTCTGATCGAGCCGGGCACAACGGCGTTGGCGCGAATTCCGCGCCACCCTTCCTCGACCGCAAGCGCGCGCATCCACGCCAGAGTGGCCGCTTTGGCCGCTGAATAGGCTGGATTGCCGTGATGCGCGAAGGCATTGACTGACGATATGAAGACAAATGCCCGGTCGCCGGTCTGTTGGCGCATCTGTGGCAGTAAGGCATGAGTTAAGAGAGCAGAACTGGTGAAATTCAGGTTCATCTCGTCGATCAGGCCCTCGGCCGTGGTCTGCTCAAGCGTTTCCTCGCGGGCCCAGCCTGCGTTCAGAACTACGATTGACGGTGTTCCATTCGACAGGATGGACGCCATAGCCCGGCCTGTCGCGTCGCTGTCGCGCAGATCGAAACGATGCGCCTCGGCAATATGGGGCGCGGTCAGATCCGAGCCTTCGACATCGCAGGCCACCACGTCGCCACCCAGCTTTGCAAACGCGGCGGTCAGGGCCTGTCCAACGCCACCAGCCGCGCCGGTGATAACGATCCTCTGGCCTTCAAATCCGGTCATTTCATCTACTCCTTGCAAAATTCGGCGTCTTCGGCTTGGTAAGAGAGACCGCAACGAGAAAAGGAATTTCTGTTATGCCTAAGCAAGTTTTTGGATCTGCCCAAGTGCCTCTGTCTCCGGCTGTTCGGGCGGGGGATTTTGTATATGTGTCCGGGCAAGTGCCGGTTGCCGATGGTAAAATCGTATCCGGGGGTGTTGGCGCAGAAACGCGGGCGGTTCTGGACAATATGAAATCCGTGCTGGCACTGGCCGGATGTGAAATGGACGATGTGATTAAAACCACCGTCTGGCTGCGGGATCGCGATGATTTTGCCGAATTCAACGCCGTATATGCCACATATTTCGCGTCTGAACCGCCAGCACGCTCTACTGCAGAATCCCGATTGATGATCGACATCGCTGTTGAGATCGAGGCCATTGCCTATAAACCGCTCTGATGCGGGGCAGGGGTGCCGTAAACCGGCCTATCAATGCCTTCCATCCGCGCCTTCAACTGTAGCGCCAGAAACCGAGAATAAAACCGCGACAGGGCCAGATTGCCGCCGTGATACCACAGCGCGTTGACCGCCGTGGGTTTCCACATGTTGCGCAATTCTCCCTGCCATGGTCCGGGATCACCACGGACGCCTGAGCCAAGCCCCCAACAGGGGCCGGTCGCGTCCGCCGCCTCGCGGGATACGATTGTCGCCATGGTTTCGTGCATGGACTGATAGCCGGTGCAGGCAATGATGACATCGGCGGCGATGTGCTGTCCATTGTCCAGTGTCAGCCCGGTGGGTGTTAGGCTGGATACACCCGCCCCCGACGAGACTTTGATCTCGCCCGATGCGATCAGCTCTGACGCGCCGACGTCTATGTAATACCCTGAGGCGGTGCGCAGGGCTTTCATCATCAAGCCGCTGTCGTCCTCACCAAAATCCAATGCAAAGCCAGAGGCCGTCAGGCGGGCGTAATAGTCGGCATCCTTCGTTCTGATCTTCTGGTAAAGCTGTTTCTGGCCGTCACAAAACAGCGTAAACGGCGTGGCGGCGGCAATCAGATCGGCCTGTTCCACATCACTCCCGCGCGCCTGTGCTTCTTCGGAATAAATCTCGAACCCTAGCTTCATCAGCGTGTCAGAGCGCACAACCGTGGTGGATGACCGTTGTACCATCGTGACGTTTGTCCCGGCTTCCCACAGATCAAGGGCGATATCATGGGCCGAGCTTCCGGCCCCTACCACCACGCAGGTTTTGCCTAAGAAAGCATCGGCATTCTGATAGTCACTGGAATGGATCAATTGGCCCTGAAAGTCCTGCTGACCCGACCAGTCGGGCAAGAGGGGAGGACCATATGCACCGGTGGCAAAGACCAGATGTTTCGGGTGTAATGTGATGGTTTTTCCCTGCCGGGTGACCTGCACCTGCCATTCATTTTTCGCGGAGTCATAGTGGGCATTGTCGCAGGTGGTGGATTGCCAGATGTTCAGCTCAAATATCTGCGCATAACATTCCAGCCAATCGCCCATCTTGTCCTTGGGCGTAAACACTGGCCAGTTTTGCGGGAACGGCAGATACGGCATGTGGTCATAACCAACAGGGTCATGCAGTACCAAAGACCGGTACCTGTTGCGCCAACTGTCACCGGTTCGCGGGTTCTGATCGACAATCAGCGTTGGCACATCCAGTTGCCGCAGTCGCGCACCCAGGGCCAGACCGCCCTGACCGCCGCCGACGATCAGCACATAGGGCTGGTCCAGCTCGCCAAGGCGCGCGACCTCGTTGGCGCGGGTTGCGGTCCAGGTTTTTCGGTTGCGATTGGCAACATGTTCGATGCCTTTGGGGCGGGTTTTGTGACGGGGTTCCTCATGGCCGTGCAGATCGTCCAGAACTGTCAGTAAGGTGTGACAGAGCCCATCTTTCAAGCTAATCCGGCCAGTGCCCTGCGCGGTCGCCGTGGTGAAAGTGATGTTAACCGTCAGGGTATCGCCTTGGACCTCGGTTTCCCCGTTTGCCGCCCAATTTCCGGGCGCGGTCTGCGTCAGCGTGGCCCCGAGCATCAGGGCAATTGCGCCGGTGCCCTCCATGGTTTTGATGTTCCAGGTAAAGGCTAGGATGTCACGCCAATAGCTATCTGTGTGGAACAATCGGGTGACCGCAGCGATGTCTTGGTTGGTCAAAGCGGTCGCGAACTGTTCAAGCCAGCGGCTCAAGATCTGGTCGCCTGTCATGTTTTAGTCTCCCAAAGGTCCCAACGATCCGGGGGCGCCCTTTTCCATCAGGTTGAATTTGATCCGGCGGAGGTTTTCGCGGGCTTGCGGGCCCATCTGATAGCCGGTCGCAGCCGCAACCAGATCAATGATCGTCAGGTATGCAAATCGTGTGGCCGACGGGGTCAGCGCGTCGGGATATTCGGCGATCCGGGTTGTCAGAGCGATCTCGGCGGCGGTTGCCAAAGCGCTGTCCGGGGCTGTCACTGCAATGGTGCAAACCCCGTAATTGCGCGCCAGTTCGATGCATTCGACAATCTCGGGGGTGCGTCCGGTGGCGGAAATCGCGATGACCACATCGCCGGGGCGAAAGGTAGAGACGGTCATGTTGGCGACATAGGGATCGCGGCAGGCCATGATCGAGACACCGTAACGAAACAAACGGTTCTGCACCTCTTCGGCCAGAAACGAGGAACTGCCGCCAAACCCGACGGCCATGACCTGGCGTGCCGGTGCAATGCTGCCCGCCGCCTTTAGCACAAGGTCGGCGTCAAGCTGGCGTTCAACTTCGCGCAGGGCCATCCTGGCTTCGCCAAAAATCGACCCCCAGAAGGGTGGGAGCTCGTCACCGGGCGTGGCTGTCCATTCGCCTTTATCCGAGGCCAAAAACAGCTCTCCGACCGCCAGACTTTGCGCCAGCTGCAGTCGGAACTCGCGGACACCATTGCAGCCGACGGATCGGCAGAACCGGGTTACAGTGGGTTGGCTGACCCCGGCTTTGATGGCGATTTCACCGTTAGACGCCTCAAGCGCCGACGGGATGTCGGACAGAATGGCATCTGCCACCGATTGTTCGGCGGGGCGCAAATTTGCATAGCTATCTTTGATTATAGCAACGATATCGGGCATCCGCTGTGGGCTGCTGCCGTCCAAGTCTTGTGCTGGTCTGGTCTGGCTCATTGTTTACCTTAAAGCCCGGGAACACCACGTAGCACCCGGCGATGCGTTCACTTAATCAAGATTGTGTAAGAAACTTACAAGAGAATCAGGTAATTTTCTCAATAATTACCAAGTTATGGTAAGATTATTTCGAATCGTTGACATGTCTGTAAGTAAGTTACAAAATTTTCGACATAATGGACACCCTGATCTGAGGCACGGTCAGGCCATCTTGCATAAGAAAGGCGTTAAGTTGGCAGTAAAATTGTCGGTACAAAATGCGAGCAAAAGCTATGGCGAGCTTGAGGCATTGCGCGGCTGTTCGTTTGACGTGGCTCCCAAAACCATTGTGTCGATTGTTGGCCCGTCGGGCTGTGGGAAAACCACTTTGCTGTGGTCGATGTCCGGCCTGCACGATTTGACCGACGGGCAGATATTGCTGGACGGAAAGCCGATCACGGGGCCGCACCCGGACATTGGGCTGGTGTTTCAAGAGGCTAATCTGTTGCCCTGGCGCAATCTGATCGCAAACATCCTATTTCCGTTTGAGATCAAAGGCACCAAACCAGAGCAGGACTGGATTGATCACTTGATTGATCGCGTCGGGCTTAAGGGTTTTGAGAACCGGTTTCCCAATGAATTGTCGGGGGGCATGCAACAACGCGCCTCGATTGTGCGGGCGCTGTCGCTGCGCCCCGAAGTGTTGTTGATGGATGAGCCTTTTGGCGCATTGGATGCGTTTACACGCGAAGAGATGAACCGGCTGGTCGAAGAGATCTGGCTGGAAACCCAAACCACAATTGTGTTCATCACCCATTCAATTGAAGAGGCGATATTTCTGTCAGATCGGGTGATTGTGCTGACCAAACGACCCGGTCAGGTGCAATCGGATCACGCGGTTCCGTTTGAACGCCCCCGTAGCATTGAAACCATGGCCAGTCGCGAAGTCTTTGATCTGACCAACCGGATCAAGGCTGACATCTACGGCATTAAACCGCCGCTTGCGGCAGTGGCGGGGTAGAGGGTATGGGCAACGAAACCCCAAAGTTTGAGACGTCCAAAACCGGGCAGGTGGGCCTGAGCAACATGTCGGCCTTTGCCTCGCGAAGCGGTGCCCGGACATGGATTGAAATCGGCGTCATTATCCTGACAGCGGTCATTGTTATCGGATCCCTTGAGGCAACGCTGCGCTGGTTTGAAGTTCCGTCTTACATCCTGCCGACGCCTTCTGCTGTTGGAGCGGCGCTGGTCAAAGAGTTCCCGCTGATCGCGCCGCATCTGGGCTATACTTTGATCGAATTGTTTGGCGGCTTTTTCTTTGGCGCTACCACAGGATTGATCCTTGCGGCGGTGATCACCCAATTTCCTTTTGCCGAGAAAGTTATCGCGCCCTATATTTTGATCCTTGTCACCACGCCGATGCTGGCACTGGTGCCGCTGTTGATCCTGCGGTTTGGCTTTGGCTTTGAGCCACGCATCATTGCCGTGGCGCTGGCATCCGGTCCGATGGTGATGATCAACGCCGCAACCGGGTTTCGCCGCGTCGATAACGCCAAGATTGCGCTGGCGCGGTCCTATGGTGCCACGACATTGCAGATTTTCTGGAAAATTCGCGCGCCGATGGCGTTGCCAATGATTTTGGTCGGGCTAATGATTGGTGCGATATTCGGTCTTCTGACGGCAGTTGGCGCGGAAATGGTTGGCGGCGGATTTGGCCTTGGCAACCGGCTGACTACCTATTCTTCAATGATCAACATGCCCGAGTTCTTCGCCGTGATCGTCATTCTGTCGACACTGGGCATCCTGATCTACGTTTTGTTTTTTCTGATTGGCCGGAAATGGGCGAGTTGGGAGACGTGAGGCCGTCAACCCAAAGCAAATTTGTTTCATAAGGGAGTGATGAATATGAAAGATCTGAATACAGGAATGACGCGTCGCCGGATGCTGCAAGTGTCGTCGGCGGGCGTGGTCAGCGTTGGGGCGATGGGGCTGATTCAATCAGCCAATGCCGCGGCCTATGACCGGGCTTTTACCTGGATATCGCCACGCGGTACGCTTGAGGTTCTGGATGATTACGGATTCTGGGTTGGCAAAAAGATGGGCTATTTCGGGGATCTGGATGTCGATATGCAACCTGGCCCATCGGACGGTACCGCGACAGTGAAATTTGTCGATGTCGGGCAGGCCGATATGGGATTCCCGTCGCCTGGGGTGTTTTCCTTTGCCATTGATAAGGGCATGGACCTGAAATCAGTGTTTCATATGGGCGCGCGGGATACATTCTCGCTTGCCTTCCGCAAGGGCGAAGGCCCGAAGGATATCAAGGACATCGAAGGTAAAACCATTCTGCTGGGATCAGCTGCGTGGCAACCGATTGTTGATCCGATGCTGGCGGCACAAGGCGTGGATATTTCCAAGATCACCTATGTCGAGGCAGGTTGGCCAACATGGGGCACTGCATTGGCAGCAGGGCAAGGCGACGCGGCGCTGGCCTGGGAAGGTCTGCGGGCTGAATGGATCGCTACCGGGCTGGAATTTGAATACTGGCTGGGCGTCAAAAACTCAAAACTGCCAGCGAACACCTTTGTGGTGCGGGCAGGCGATCTTGAGGATGCCGACAAGGTTGATTTCTTGACGCAATATCTGCGCGGTTGGGCGATGGGCATGGAATTTACCGAACATAACCCACGCGCTGCAGTGCAGATGGTTTATGATCAGTTCCCGACACTCGGATCAAACACCGGGCCGGAATTGGGCACAACGTCGATCCTGCAACAGATGAATGTGTTCCGGGGCGACTGGGCCAATCGCGAAGGTTGGGGTTGGCATGATATGTCGTCGTGGCAGTCGTTCTTTGATCTGTCAGCTAGGATTGGTCAGAATGATAACCCAATTCAGGCGGCGGATGCCTGCACCAATGACCTGATTTCCGCGATTAATAGCTTTGACATGGCTAAGGTCAAAGCCGATGCGATGGCGGTAGAATTGTCGGCAGAGATGGCGGCTGTGGATGTCGACAAAATCCGTGCAGGTATGTTCGATCAGGAAATCTGATCGCAATCTGAACACCAGGTGCAGGGGGGGTGATCTGCCTGCACCACATTTGTTTTGGGGAGAGATATGACAAATCCTGTACGTGTTCTGGTCGTTGGGCTGGGGAATATGGGCGCGTCCCATGCCTTGGCTTACCATAGCAATCCGGGGTTCGAGATTGTCGGACTGGTCAGCCGGACGATCAAATCCAAAACCATCCCGGATGAGTTGCAGGGTTACCCGCTATATGAGGACTACCAAGAGGCGCTGGACGCGACCAAACCCGATGCGGTGTCGATCAACACCTGGCCAAATACCCATGCGGAATTTGCCATTACTGCGATGCGCGCGGGCGCGCATGTGTTCATGGAAAAACCCATTGGCGTCAGCAATGAAGAAGCCCAACAGGTGGTTGCGGTGGCCCGCGAAACCAATCGTAAACTGGTGCTTGGCTATATCCTGCGGGTGCATCCATCCTGGATGAAATTTATCGAGATCGGTCAGACATTGGGCAAACCACTGGTCATGCGGCTCAACCTAAACCAACAATCTTCGGGGGATGCCTGGATGTGGCACAAGAACCTGATCGACAGCCTGATCCCTATTGTCGATTGCGGCGTGCATTATGTCGATGTGATGTGCCAGTTGACCGGTGCAAAACCGGTGCGGGTGCACGGCATTGGCGCTGCCTTATGGGCCGAGGCGGACAAACAGAATTACGGCCATCTGCATGTGACATTTGATGACGGATCGGTTGGTTGGTACGAGGCCGGCTGGGGCCCAATGATGTCGGAAACTGCGTTTTTTGTGAAAGATGTGGTGGGGCCAAAAGGAGCGGTATCGATGGTCCCCAATGAGGAAGTCCGACAGGACGCCGATGATCTGTCCGACAGCGCTGATATCGACAAACATACCAAAACCGATGCTATTCGGGTGCATTACGCCGATGTTGGCGAAGACAAGAATTTCACCCGGCAAGATGATGTTTTGTCGATGGAAGACGAGCCCGGACATCAGGATTTATGCGACCGCGAACAGGCGTTTTTCCTGCAAGCCATTCGCGAAGATCTGGACCTGTCGGAATCGATGGATGCAGCGGTTAATTCCCTGCGTATCGTGCTGGCCGCCGAACAGAGCATTGCAGAAGAGCGGGTCATAAGACTGGATTAGGAACATGGGCAGTATCGACGAACTTTATCAACGTTCAGATGCGGTGGCGCTTGCCGGGCATGTGCGGCAGGGCGAAGTGTCACCGATTGAGCTGGTCGAGGCGGCGATCAGTCGGATCGAGGCGCTGAACCCATCGCTGAATGCGGTGATATGCAAGCTTTATGATCTGGGGCGCGAGGCTGCTGCAGGTGTGGACCCGAAGGCTCCGTTGGCTGGGGTTCCGTTTCTGCTTAAGGAATTGGCGAGCAGCTGGACCGGCATTCAGGCCACCAATTCCAGCCGCTTTTTGCAGGATCAGGTGGCACAGGCGGACAGCCATCTGGTCGGTAAGATCAAAGCGTCGGGGTTGATGCTGGTCGGTAAATCCAACGCGCCGGAAAACGGTTGGTCGATCACCACCGAACCAGCCCTGTATGGCGCCACGGTTAATCCGTGGAACAGCAAGGTGACGGCTGGCGGCTCAAGCGGCGGGTCATCGGTGGCGGTGGCGACCGGGATGGTTCCCATTGCCGAGGCCAGCGATGGGGCCGGGTCGATCCGGGTGCCTGCCTCTTGTTGCGGAGTGGTGGGCCTTAAGCCCACACGCGGGCGGGTCAGTCTAGCGCCGTTTGCGGATTACTGGTGTGGTGGTGCGTATTTCTTGTGCAACACCCGCACGGTGCGCGACACAGCCGCCTATCTGGATGCTGTAGCCGGGGCGTTGCCCGGCGATCCTTACCCGGTAACACCACCTACAATTCCATTTCTTGAGGCGGCGCAGCAGGCCCCTAAACCCTTGCGTGTCGGCTATACCGTGACGGCTCCGGACGGCGGACCTATGGACGCTGAAATCAAAGCGTTGGTGGAACGGGTAGCCGGTGTGTTGGCCGGGCTTGGGCATCATGTCGAAGAAAAGGATATGGCGCTGAATGCCGGTGATCTATGGCGGACTTATACCGACATGACCTGTGTCGAAACGGCTGGCCTGTACGATTTCATGGAAACTGTTGTGGGTCGCCCGGTGACGCCCGATGATGTTGAACCTGTTACCTGGCAAATCATTCAACGAGGCCGTACCACCAAAGCCACCGCGCATATGGGCCGTGTCGAGGCGGTCCGCCAAACCGCGCGGGCTATTGTTCAGGATTTGTTGCCCTATGACATTTATCTGACGCCAACACTGACCCAGCCGCCGCGTCCGGTTGGGTTTTACGACATGGCGATGAACGATCTGGACGCCTATAATGCTCTGTGGTCCGATAGCGTGTTTGGCTATCCGTTCAACGTGTCCGGGCAACCGGCGATGTCGCTGCCTTTGGGCATGACACAAAGCGGGCTGCCGATAGGTGTTCAGATCGTTGGGCGGCAAGGGGATGAGGCGACATTGCTTGCCCTTGCAACAGTTCTGGAGCAGGAAATGGCCTGGAAAGATCGTCACCCCTCAACAGGAAGTTCACATGACGTATGATCTTGTTCTGAAAGGTGGTCGGGTTATTGACCCTTCACAAGGGATCGACCAAATCACCGATGTTGGCTTCACGGATGGCAAAGTTGTAGCTGTGGGTGATGCGCTTCAGGCCAAAGATATACGCGATGTCAGTGGTCAGATCGTCACGCCGGGGCTGATTGACCTGCACACCCATGTCTATTGGGGTGGCACCTCGCTTGGCATCGACGCTGACGCTTATTCGCGACAATCCGCTGTGACCACCCATGTCGATACCGGCAGCGCCGGGCCGGGTAATTTTGCCGGTTTCCGTGCCCACGTGATCGAACGGGTTAAGTCGCGGATACTGGTCTATCTGCATATCTCGTTCGCCGGAATTTATGCGTTTTCTCCGACCATTATGATCGGTGAAAGCGAAGACATGCGCCTGATGGCCGCCCGCGAGGCACTGGCCGTGGCGCGGGAAAACCCGGACGTTATTCTTGGCATCAAAGTGCGCGTGGGGCGTCATGCCAGCGGTGACAACGGTATTCACCCTCTTGATATTGCGCTGGACGTGGCCAACAGCGCTGGTCTGCCATTGATGTGCCATATTGATGAGCCCCCGCCGACATACGCGGCCGTGGTGGACAAACTGCGCCCTGGCGATGTGCTGACGCACTGTTTTCGCCCGTTTCCCAACGCGCCGATGGACGCCAGTGGCAAAGTTCGAGATGCGGTGATCCGGGCGCGTGAACGCGGTGTGTTGTTTGATGTGGGCCACGGCATGGGGTCGTTTTCATGGGATACTGCACGGGCCATGGTGGCCGCCGGGTTCTGGCCTGATACTATATCGTCAGATGTGCATGCTATGTGCCTGCAGGGTCCGGCTTGGGATTTGCTGCGCACCATGACCAAGTTCCTGGCCCTTGATATGCCACTGCCTGAAATTATCGCCAGTACCACCCATCGCGCGGCAGCAGCTCTGCGCCGTCCAGATCTGGGCACGTTTGCGCCTGGATCAACTGGCGATGCCAGCGTGCTGAGCCTTGAAGATCGGGATATTGATCTTGAGGATGTTCTTGGCAAAATTGTCCGCTATCCGCAACTTTTGACCGCCCAGGGCATTGTCATAAACGGGGTCTGGCAGGCCACTGGCGTATGAGTGGCGACCGCTCTCTTTGGGTCTATCCGTGGGATTTGTACGATCTGGGTGTGGCGGATACTGCCGCGCGCATGGACGAGATCGGTATCAACATGTTCAGCCTTGCCACGTCCTATCACGCCGGACGATTTCTGCAGCCAGGTAATCCGCGTCGACGGGTTTATTTTCCTGAAGATGGTACAGTTTATTATTGCCCTTCGACTGCACTTTGGCAGGGTCAGGAGATCACCCCGCAGATGGCCAAGATCGTTGACAGCGAAGGCGACATGCTAGCCGCATTGATAGATCACCGTGAAAAGGGCGGGCCGAAGGTGTCCTGTTGGACGGTCTGTTTGCACAATACTCGGCTAGGCATGTTGCACCCGGGTCATGTGATGCGCACTGCCCATGGTGACGCGCATCTTTACGGCTTATGCCCGTCTAGCGATGCGGTGCGCACCTATCTGACCACTATGATCCACGAGATCAGTCACCAGTATCAGCCAGACCGAATTGAACTGGAAAGCCCAGATTTCATGGGTTTTTCGCATGGATTTCATCATGAAAAGGACGGCTTGGGCCTGCTGCCTGAGGATGATTTCCTGTTGGGCGTCTGCTTTTGCCCCCATTGCATGACCCGTGCCGAGACTGCTGGCGTGCCTGTCAAAGACGCGCGGTTGGCTGTGGTCGGCATTTTGGATGCGGCGATGGCGCGCGAACTGCCGAACCCACAGTTTCCCGATATCATTACAAAAGGAATAGACGTTTTTGCTGATCTGCCCGAGCTTTATGCCTATCTGCAATGGCGTATCACATCGGTGACAACTCTGATCGGCGAGATCAAATCTGTGACTCATTCAGGCACGAATTTGCTGCTCATCGACGTCGAAAGAAGCTGGGCAGGTGGCATCGACTTGCCGCAGCTTGTGCCACATCTTGATGGAATCCTGCACTGCGCCTATTTCACGCCGCCGGATCAGATTGCGCCGTTGATGGAGCGAACGCGCGCGGTGCTGGGCCCTGATCGGTTGTTGATCGCCGGATTTCAACTGTTTCACCCGACTGTGCTAGACCGCGCCGACCTTGGAACCCGCGTTGCGCAGGCAATGCAGGCAGCGGATGGGGTGAATTTCTACAATCTGGGGCTGGTGCCTCCGGCAAGGCTTGACTGGATCAGAACGGCAGTCTGAGCCGGGCGTGCTTTTAGAAAAGTCGGCAATCTTATCAACATTACCTAGGTGTCACATTCCGGACGGTAGTATGGCTGTTTCTTGAACAGTTCCGGTTTGATTTTGTGCCAGTCCTTCATCGCTTACAAGGGGGATCTGCTGCCCAAGGCTGACTGCGGGAGCTGCTGGTTGTAGAGCCAGACAGCGGTACAAGGTGGCGTCTAGTTCATCGCCTGATCTGAAGTGGTGGCTTGCAACACGTCTTCGATACGACCATTGAACCGTTCGACCATGCCGTTGCCTCCGTGCCGCTGACAGCGGACGCATCTGTTGCGCGAATTTCGCGGTTGCGTCAAGCAGGCGGGCGGCCGATGGCGTTGGAACGGGCGTCGTTGCCACTTGATATCCTGCCCACCCAACTCTGGTGAGCGGTTCCCTATATGAAGTGCTGGACCAAGCTGGTAACCGACCAGAGCAAGCGCGACAGAAAATTTCTGCCGTCAATCTTGAGGAAGAAGATGCTAAGTTGCTGGGCGTCGCAACCGGAGCCGCAGGGCTGAGAATCGAGCGTATTTTGTATCTTGGCAATGGTCGCGTGATTGAGTTCACCCGCTCAGTTTACCGCGGAGATGCTTGTGATTTTGTTGCTGAATTACGACTTTCACCAAGGTGAGGACCAATGAGATGACTGCCACAGCCAGCCTGATGCGGCGCGAGATTGTTGAAATACCAGACGCGGTCGAGTGTCTTCTGAGCGCGGGGCGCGGAGATATTGCCCGTGCCGCCGAAGCGTTGCGTGATCACGATCCTGCATTTGCGGTCACAGTAGCGCGCGGATCATCCGACCATATTTGCACTTATCTGAAATACGTAAGCGAATTGGTGCTAGGCCTGCCTGTGGCTTCGATCGGCCCATCCGTGGCCTCGATCTGGGGCGCGCAAATGAAACTCGCCGGCTCTGCGTGTCTATCGGTGTCGCAGTCGGGCCAAAGCCCGGACATCGTCGCCATGAGCCGCGCAGCACGGCGCGACGGGGCACTGACGCTGGCAATTACCAACGATCCGAACTCGCCGCTGGCAACATCCAGCGAGCACGTGCTGGACATTCACGCCGGAACCGAACGCAGCGTGGCGGCGACCAAGACATTTGTTACATCAGCAGTGACGGCATTGTTGCTAATAGCCGAATGGAAGGGCGACGCCGACCTGATCGCGGCGATCAACGCCTTGCCAAAGGCGCTGGAACGTGCGGCGAAGGTGTCATTGCCAGAAGTACAGGCGGCCATCACCTCCAGTCAGTCGGTCTACACGCTAGGGCGTGGACCAAGCTGGGCCATGTCGAACGAAGCCGCACTGAAGTTCAAGGAAACCTGCCAGATCCACGCCGAAAGCTATTCCAGTGCTGAGGTGTTGCACGGGCCGGTCTCCATCGTCGGGGCCGACTTTCCGGTGCTTTGCTTTGCCGCCGCAGATGCTGCCGAAGATTCGATAGTTCAGATTGCAGACCAGATTGCTGCCAAGGGTGCGCAGGTGTTTGTCACCTCGGACCGCGCGCGTCAGGCAACCCGTATGGAACATGTGCGCACTGGCCATCCTTTGGCTGATCCGATTGCTTTGATCACGTCGTTTTATTCCATGGTGGAGCAGTTAGCGAACAAACGGGGCTTTGACCCGGATCAGCCACGTCACCTTAAAAAGGTGACCGAAACCGTATGAGTGACACAAGCAGGGCTACGGCGCGCACCCTCGCGCGTGATTTCCGTTAACGGGTCATCAATCTTTTCAGATTGGTGGAAAGGCAGTATCGTTCTATCGTCTTTCATGGCGTATCGTTCCTTGTGAGGTTCTGGCGGGCTTTGACCCCCGCCACGATACGCCGCCTTCAAATTTCTGCCATCACCCAAATTCGTGCATAGCTCGAAAAAGCTTGGCCTCATATTCTTAGCCGAGGTCCCCGTTAGGCAGATGTAAAATTGGCTATCGGGCACCTCTATAAATTGCACCTGGCCTGAACGCGCTGTAGATTTGCGGGATGATACGGCGGAGGAATGGCAGTCATGGCACAGATGGGTTTCTTTGATCTTTCGGATTGGTACGCGAGTCTGGATGCGAAGAAAGATCCGTTGGTCGAGATCGATATTGTCGTGCCATGGGAGGAATTTCGGCCCCTATTGGAGCGAATTTGGCGCAAACCCGAAAGCGAGCGGAAATCACGTGCCGGGCGCAAGCCGATAGACGCGGTGCTGATGTTCAAAACCCTTGTCTTGGGCGCGCTCTACAAT
>JBLINN010000072.1:0-15281 GCA_047639325.1 Paracoccaceae bacterium
CCTTCATGTGCTGTCCTTTCGTTCGATCATTCGCGTCAGATCAAGTACTTGCTGCATGCCGACAAACTGATCCCGGTTCACCACCAATTGCCGCCCCAGGTCCAGCCCGCGCGCCTCGCAGGTGGCGAGCAGGGCGTCGTCGGTGATACTGTCCAGCTCTTCTATATGGGCCAGGCCCAGAATGCGGCGATGCATTTCCACCCCGGCAAAGCCCAGCGTATCCTGCTAGATCGCGGTCAACCGCTGACCCAATGCCTGCTCGGAGGCCAAGTCATCGCCTTGGTCCTCGTAAAGGGTTTTCTGGTAAAGAATGCCGGTGCGTTCGCTGCGCCACAGGGTTGAGAATTCAATGGTGAATTCCGTCCAGATCTCATTCACCACCCCCAATATCCATTCCTGATACCCGGCCCGATCGCCGGGTTTTTCGGCGTGGCCGGGTTGCGCGTAATAGGCCAGCAGGAAATTGGCCAGCAACATGCCCACGTCAAACCCGATGGGGCCGTAGGTGACAAATTCGGGGTCAATCACCTTAGTTTCATCGGGTGTGACCATGATCGACCCGGTGTGCAGATCACCGTGCAACATGGTTTCCGCATTGTTGCAGAACTTGGCCTTCAGATGCTGCACCTCGACCTTCAGGTCGATATCCCGGCGCAGCCGCGCGACAATGTCATCCAGATGCGGCGTGGTGTGCCGGTTCATCTTGGCCTCATAATACGGATCGGAAAACACCAGGTTTTCGGTGATGTCGCACAGCGCCACATTATCCGCAAACAGCGCCAGATCGGCCTTGCGTCGGGCCGTGTCCATCGACAGATCAGACCCGCGAAACAGCGTACGAGCGCAATATTGCCCCATGGTCTTGGCCAGGCTTTCGTGGCGCGTTCCGGCCATCAGCCAGTGGCGCAAAATCACGTGCGGCGACAGGAACTCCATCACAATCAACGCCTGATCTTCGTCGAAATAATGGATCTCGGGCACCATCCCGGGATCCCGCGCCGCCTGCCGGGTCAGCGCGTGATATTCAAAAAACGCGCGTTTCAACGGCAAGGGCCAGCTATCCCCCACCAGCCGCACATAGGGCAGCGCCTGTTTCACAATCAGGCTGGATTTTGGACCGGTGACGATGAACACCAGGTTAAGATTGCCATCACCAACCTCGCGCGCCGACCACGTGCCGGGATCGTTGCCCAACCGGTCAGCAATGGCGGCGACACTGCACAATCGCGATGGAATCGAGTCGGTTGTCAGCGGTTCATAGTTTGGGGACTGGTCGGTCAAGATACTCTCCCAAAGGGTCCGGCGCCCCTGTATGCACGGGGATGGCGCCAGTTTTAACACTATGGACCCAGCCTGTTTACAAGCAATTTACCGAGCCGTTTCAGCCACCATTGTAAGGATTTCGTCATTTGTCAACATTCGTTGACATTTGATACAAAGCCGCTAACACTGCCCGCCAAGGGGAGGAAAACGGCAGATGTCACACGCCACAGTTGAAATTTCAGGGCTGACCAAGGCGTTTGGTACCAACCGGGTTCTGCGCGGCGTGGATCTGGAGCTTCACAAAGGTGAGGTGACCGTGTTGATGGGCGCAAATGGCGCCGGGAAATCGACACTGGTCAAGGTGATCTGTGGCGTGCATTCCGCCGATGCAGGCAGCATCAAGCTGGACGGTCAGCTGTTGCAGGCGCAAACCCCTTATGACGCGATTCATGCGGGCGTGGTCACAGTACATCAAAGCATCAATGACGGGGTGATCCCCGATCTGGATGTGGCGTCCAACCTGATGCTGGACAAGCTGGCCGAACCCGGCAGCGGCTTTTTTCTGAACAGCCGCGATATCCGCCGCCGCGCGCGCGAAGTGGCGCAATCCATGGGGCTGAACGTCGATGTCACCCGCCCGGTGTCCGAGCTTGATCTGGCAGACCGCCAGCTGGTGGCGATTGCCCGCGCGATGACCCATGAACCGCGCCTGTTGATCCTGGATGAACCCACATCATCGCTGTCCGCGACCGAGGCCAGTCGCCTGTTTGCACTGATTGACCGGCTGCGGGATGCGGGCGTGGCGATCTTGTATATCTCGCACCGCACGTCCGACATTCGCCGCATCGCCGACCGGATCGTCTGTATGCGTGATGGCGAAATCGTGGGGCGGTTTTTCGACAAACCGCTGGATTACGAGGCGGCGGTGAATGCCATGCTGGGCCATGGGCTGACCGATTTTAATCTTGCGTTTAAACCTGCAGGCGCGCCAGTGCTGGAACTGGATCAGCTGCAAATCAGCGCGGCGGCCAAGCCGATCACGCTGGATATCTACGAAGACGAGGTGGTCGCGGTGACCGGTCTGGTGGGGGCGGGCAAGACCGATCTGGCCAGCATCCTGTTTGGCCTGAAAGCCCCCGCAAGCGGCACAATGCGCCTTCTGGGGCAACGCTATGCGCCAAAATCGGCGCGTCAGGCGATTGATAGCGGCGTATTCCTGTGCCCCAAAGATCGCAGCAGCAATGGCGTGCTGAAAGATCATAATCTGGCGCAAAATATCAGCGTGCCGTTCCTGTCGCGCTATTCCGCCCTGTCCTTTGTGAACCGGCGCGCCGAAGCCCGCGCCGCCCGTGCCACCATCGACCAGCTGAACATCGTTTGCCAGTCCGAACAGGACGATATCGGCACGTTGTCGGGGGGCAATCAGCAAAAAGTCATGGTGGGCCGCTGGCTTAGCCAGACGTCAAAACTGTTGATTCTGGATGAACCGTTTCAAGGCGTGGATATCAAAGCGCGCCGCGATATCGGCGACAAAATCCGCGAAACCACCAAAGGGCGGGCGACCATCGTCATGGCCTCGGAAATGGATGAGGTTCTTGAGATTGCCGACAGGATCGTGGTTCTGGTCGATCAATCCGTGGCCGGCGATCACAACAATCGGGATCTGAACCTGAAGTTGGTGATGGCGCAGGTCGCGGGCCAGAACGCCCCGGACAATTCGGCCCAAATGGCCCCCAAAAGCTGAGCAGACAGGCAAAATGGCAAAACAAGATAACACCACATCCCAAACCAGCATGGCGTCAAAACGCTCGCCGATTGATCTGGCGATCCGCTATGGGTTTCTGACGCTGCTGTTTGGCCTGGTGGTTTACTTTTCGCTGGCCGCCGAAGGTTTTGTCAGCCCGTACAGCGCGGTATTCATTTTCCAGTCGGTGGCGATTACCGGCATTCTGGCACTGGGGGTGACGTTCACGCTGGTGGTCGATGGGTTTGATTTGTCAATCGGGTCCACCGCGACCTCGGCGCTGATGCTGTCGGCCTATGTGATGGTGGTGCTGGAAATGGGGGCGTTTGCGGCGGTGTTGGCCTGTTTGGTGATGGGGGCGCTGGTGGGGCTGGTGAACGGGTTGCTTATCGTGAAAATGAAAGTGCCAGACCTTCTGGCCACCTTAGGCATGATGTTCCTGCTGATCGGCCTGCAACGCATCCCGACCGAGGGCCGGTCGATTGCCACAGGCATGAAGCTGCCCGGCGGTGAAACGGCAGCGGGCAAGTTTTCCCCGGAATTTCTATGGCTTGGGCGCCATCGCTTTGACTTTTTCATTGAAAACCTGATCCCGATTTCCGTGGTGATCCTGCTGATTGTCGCGGTTCTGGTCTGGGTGTTTCTTGAAAAAACCCGCCATGGCCGCCTGATGTATGCCATCGGATCAAACCAGCGCGCCGCCAGTCTGGCCGGGGCCAATGTGAACAAATACAAGATCATCGCTTATATGATTTCCGGCGTGCTGGCATCCGTCGGGGGCATCCTGCTGGCGGCGCGTCTGGGGCGGGGCGACATTGCATCGGGCAACAACCTGTTGCTGGACAGTGTGGCCGCCGCGCTGATCGGTTTTGCGGTGCTGGGCGTGGCGAAACCCAACGCCTTTGGCACGCTGGTGGGCGCGCTGTTTGTCGGGGTTCTGCTGCAAGGCCTGACGATGATGAACGCGCCCTATTACACCCAGGATTTCGTCAAAGGGGCCGTGCTGGTCATCGCGCTGGTCTTTACCTTCGTGCTGACGGACCGGCGCGGCGGGGGCAGTCATTAACCATTTTACCAAAACCAACGGGAGGATATCACAATGAAATCAACAAGACGTTTTGTGCTTGGACTGGCGGGCGGGCTTGCTGCCCTGACAGCCGGGTTTACAACACCGGTGATGGCGGCCGACATGCCAGCACCCTTTGACAGCGCAGGTGACGTGAAAATCGCGTTGGTGCGCTATCTGTCCACCGGCGATTTCTTTCAGGCCTATCTGTCGGGCGTTGAAACCCAGGCCGCTGCCCTAGGCGTCGATTTGCGGGTGTTTGACAGCCGTCAGGACGCGGCGTTGCAGGCCGATATGGTGGATCAGGCGATCGCCATTGGCGTCGATGGCATCATCGTGCAGCACGGGCTGACCGAGTCGATGCAAGAGGCGGTGCAACGCGCGCTGGATGCGGGCATCAAGGTTGTGGCGTTTGACGTAAACGTCGAAAACGCCGCCGTGCCGCAGATCGAACAATCTGACCGCGATCTGGCGCGTTTGGCGCTGGAGCAGGCGATCACCGATAATGGCGATACCTTTAACGCTGGCTACGTCTATGTTCCCGGCATCGCCCCGCTGGATCGGCGTGACGAGACATGGCTGAAGTTCAAAGCCAAATATGCAGGCATCACCGAAAAGGCAGTGTTTGGCACGCTGGACAACCCGATTGCCAATTCGGTCGCCAATCAGGCGCGATCAGTCTTGCAGGCCAACCCGGACATCACGGTGATGTTCGCACCTTATGATGAATTCGCCAAGGGTGTGAAAATTGCGGTGGACGAGGCTGGGATGACCGACAAGATCAAGATTTATTCAGCGGATGTGTCCACGGCCGATATCTCGGCAATGCGCGAGTCTGGCTCGGCCTGGGTCGCCACTGCTGCCACCAACCCGGCTGTGGTCGGCGAGGTTTCGGTGCGCGCGCTGGCGATGCTGCTGGCGGGCGAAGACCCGGGCCATAACGTGATTGTGCCACCCACCCTGATCACCCAGCAGATGCTGAATGACCAGAACATCACCAACATGGAAGAACTGTCGGTCAAGCTGCCACAATTCGCCCATGCGGATGTGGTTGTGCCTGCGTGGATGCCGTTGCCTGCGCGGTAAAGTCATCCCCAGACACCAGATACTGCAAAGGGCTGCGGGGTGGATACCCCTTGGCCCTTTGTCTTCCATTTAAAGGAAATACCCCATGACCACCGGCCCAATGACCGCGCTAAAGGCCCGCACTCACGGCATCAGCCTTGGGGTGTTTGCCGCTGATCTGGGTGCGTTGCGTGCTAGCGCGCAGGACGCCATCGGCTGGGGCTGCGACGTGTTGCATTTCGATGTGATGGACGGGGTGTTTGTGCCGCAAATGATCGGCGGGCCGGGCTTTGTCAAAGCACTGAATACCGGCGCGGTACTGGACGTGCATCTGATGATCGACCACCCGGAGCGCCATGTCGCGTCTTATGTCGCCGCCGGTGCCGACGCTATCACCGTGCACGCCGAGGCACCGGGCGCGGCGCAGGCGATTGCCACCATCCGCGCCGCCGCCGCCAAGGCTGGACGGCCCGTATTGGCGGGCCTTGGCCTGATGCCCGGCACAAGGCTGGAAGATGTGGCCGACCTGCTGGCGATGGCACCTGACATGATCCTGGTTCTGTCGCTGGACCCGCGCAGTACCGCAGCCCCGGATATTGCGGTTGCCTGCGCCCGGATCACCGAATTGCGGGACCACTTAGGCCCAGACGGGCCAGTGCTGGCGTTTGATGGTGGTGTCAAGCTGGCCAGTATCGCCGAAATCGCCGCCTGCCAGCCTGACCTGATTGTCAGCGGCAGTGCCGTGTTCAAGGCCGACGATCCAGAACATGCCTTTCGCGTCATGGCGGGCGCAATGACGGATTAAAATTACGACTTAGAAACCAAAGACAGGACATCAGATGGCTGATCTCGACGACATCAAAGACGGCAAGGATTTTGGGCTGGACCAGCCTCAGGACAAGCAGGGGTTTTTCCTGAAAGGCGGTGCGCATTACGACTGGGGCATCAAGAACCGGATGAGCCGGATTTTTAACCCCAAGTCCGGGCGCACGGTGATGCTGGCCTTTGATCACGGCTATTTTCAGGGGCCCACCAAGGGGCTGGAACGGATTGATCTGAACATTCTGCCACTTGTGGAACATGCCGATGTGCTGATGTGCACCCGTGGCGTGCTGCGGTCGATGATTCCGCCTTCGGTGACCAAACCCATCGTGCTGCGCTGTTCCGGCGGCAATTCAATCCTGACGGAATTGTCCAACGAAACCATTGCGGTGGATATTGACGACGCCACCCGGCTGGGCGTTTGTGCAATGGCGGCACAGGTCTATATTGGCGCGGAATATGAACATAAATCGATCTCGAATGTCATCAAGCTGATCGATTCCGGTATGAAGGTCGGCATCCCGACGCTGGCTGTCACCGGCGTTGGCAAGGACATGGTGCGCGATGCGCGTTACTTTGGTCTGGCCACCCGGATCGCCGCCGAGATCGGATCGCATTACGTCAAAAGCTATTTCGTCGAAGAAGGCTTTGAACGCATTGTCGCCGGTTGCCCGGTGCCCATTGTGATCGCCGGAGGCAAGAAACTGCCCGAGCTGGAAGCACTGGAAATGGCCTATAAGGCAGTGGATCAGGGCGCCGCCGGGGTCGATATGGGGCGCAATATCTTTCAGTCAGACGCGCCAGTGGCGATGCTAAAGGCGGTTAATCGCGTGGTGCATGAACTGGAAAAGCCGGACAAGGCGTTTCAGATGTTCAATGACCTGAAGGCCGAGGGGTAAGATTGCAGTAGATACCAGACGGCGCTTGTTCTCCTTGCGTTGCAAGGGGAATGCCGCCCTTGGCGAGTGTATGAAACCCTTGCCGGCGACGTCGATTTCTTTCAAAGAAATCGGGCCGGAAAATTTCAAATTTTCCGAGACCCGGTTGCCAAAGCAGCCGCCGTTACCTAGCCGCCGCCCCGGTCCGTTTTTCGGGCCGCGCCAGCCCGCCGATTGCCAGAACCCGGGCGGTGATCTCTTCAATGCCTTGCCCTGATTTCAGGGCGGCAAACACAAACGGCCGGGCGCCGCGCATTTTACGGGCATCACGGTCCATCACATCAAGCGAGGCACCGACATGGGGCGCCAGATCGGTCTTGTTGATCACCAACAGATCGGATTTGGTGATTGCCGGGCCGCCTTTGCGCGGGATCTCTTCGCCCGCGGCCACGTCGATCACATACAGCGTGATATCCGCCAGTTCCGGGCTGAAAGTGGCCGACAGGTTGTCACCGCCGGATTCGATTATGATCAGGTCCAGATCGGGGAACTGCGCGTTCAGATCGGCAATGGCCGCCAGGTTGATCGACGCATCCTCGCGGATTGCCGTATGCGGGCAGCCTCCGGTTTCCACGCCTTTGATCCGCTCTTGTGGTAGCGCCTGCATCCGCATCAGGGCCTCGGCGTCTTCTTGGGTGTAGATATCGTTGGTGATCACCGCGACCGAGAAATCGTCGCGCAAGGCGCGGCACAGGGCGGCGGTCAGGGTGGTTTTGCCAGCCCCAACCGGGCCGCCTATTCCGATGCGCAAAGGTCCGTTGGCAGATGTCATGATTGGAACAGCCTTGAATACTGGGTTTCATGTTTCATCGACGCGATATCGGCCATGAACGTGCTGGCCCCCAAATCGTCAATGGTTTGGTCCTGCGCCTGCGCCGCGATTTCGGCGCATAGGGGCGCGAGGGTGGCCAGAACGCTCTGCCCGTCGGTCTGGCCCAGCGGGATCAACCGGATCGCGGCAGAGGTCAGGTTGCTGGCAAACCCATGCAGGTAAAACACCAGCACCTCGGCCAGCGGCAGGCCCATGGCGCGTGCAGCGGCACCAACGGCCACCGGGTAGGTCAAATCCGGCACAGATATTGGCCAGATGGCGCGGGTGGTTCGCGCAAAGGCAGCGCCTTGCTGCCCGGTTTCCAGCAGCCGCTCGCGCGACGGGGCCAGCGCGCGGGCCAGCGCGTCAACCTCGGCAACGGTGTCCCCGTCGGCCTGATAGGCCGCGACCAGCAGGATCGCATCGTTACGCCCGGCGCCGTCTCTAAGAATCGCGCGTAGCCAATCCTGAAGCCCAGTTGCGTCGCGGATATCGCCAACATCCACCGCCCATTCCAGCCCGTGACTATAGCTGAACCCGCCCACCGGAAAGGCAGGCGACAGCCATTGCGCCAGGGTCAGCAGGGATGCGGGATCAGTGGGCATGCGAATGGGTGCGCCCATGCCCGTATGCCCCGCCTTCGGGGGTAAACGCCTCGGTGATTTCGCGGGTGTGTGCGCCGATTTTGTCCAGCATATCGCGGATCACATGATCGCGCTGGATCACCAGCCGGTTTGCTTCGATCTGGCAGGGGGTATGGCGATTGCCCACATGCCAGGCGACGCGCACCAGATCGTCTGCGGTGACCTCTAACAGCGACTCAACCGCCGCCAGAACCGCGATTTCATCACCGTTTTCCAGCACCAAAACCCCGCCGTGGTTCAACGAGGTGGTCTGCGGTAGATCAACCAGGATCGACCGCCCATCGGTCAACTCCAGCACCTTGCGACGGATAAACCGCGCCTCATAATCCAGCTTGACCGACCCAACAGGCGCAGGTTTATGCGCGTGATTGGTATAGTGCTGGACGCAGGGCAGGGGGATCGTCATGATCGCCCCCGCTCACAGGTTAGATCCAGTAGCTGCTGGAAAAGACATGTTGCGCGATGTCTTCGCGTTTGATTCCGTAGACTTCCAGCTCGGCATCGCTGAGCGCCTGCAACGCGGCGACCTGACGCATTTTCGAGCTCGACTCGGCCATGCGAATAAACGCAGCGCCAAAAGCGGCGGGCAGTCGGGTGATTACGCCAAGAAGGCCGTGGCCGACCGGTAGGTTTGTTGTTGTTTGTGCCATCAGAGATTTCTCCTGCTAAGATCAATCTCCTCCCCTGTTTAAAAACATATGCTGCAGGTGCAGCGTTGGCTAGTATCTTACAGGCATAGCCGCTGTGCGTCTGATGCAAAGCTCGGGTGGGTTTTCTCATAAGTCCCTCACTTAAAACAAGAAATAACGCTGTGCCATCGGCAGCACTTCGGCGGGCTGGCAGGTCAGCAATTCGCCGTTCGCCCGAACTTCATAGGTTTCCGGATTTACCTCGATGTGGGGCAGGGCGTCGTTCAGAACCATGTCGGCCTTGCCGATGTTGCGAGTGCCCTTCACCGCTACCGTTTGCTTGGCCAATCCCAGTTTGTTGCCAATCCCGGCGGCTTGCGCGGCTTCGGATACAAACAACACGGCCGAGTTTTCGACCGACCTGCCAAACGCCCCGAACATCGGGCGGGTATAGACCGGCTGCGGCGTAGGGATCGACGCATTGGGGTCGCCCATCTGAGCACAAACAATCGTGCCCGCCATCAACACCATCTCGGGTTTGACCCCAAAGAATGCCGGGTCCCACAGCACCAGATCGGCGCGTTTGCCTTCTTGGATACTGCCGATCTCATGGCTAATCCCGTGGGCGATCGCCGGGTTGATGGTGTATTTGGCAATATAGCGCCGCACCCGCAGGTTATCATTATCGCCGGTTTCATCCGGTAATTGCCCGCGCTGTTTCTTCATCTTGTCGGCGGTCTGCCAAGTGCGGATCAAAACCTCGCCGATCCGGCCCATCGCCTGACTGTCGCTGGCGATAATCGAAAACGCGCCCATGTCGTGCAGGATATCCTCGGCCGCGATGGTCTCGCGCCGGATACGGCTTTCGGCAAAGGCCACGTCTTCGGGGATGGATTTGTCCAGATGGTGGCACACCATCAACATATCCAGATGTTCCTCTAGCGTGTTCACCGTAAAGGGCCGCGTCGGGTTGGTGGATGACGGGATCACATGCGGCTCGCCGCAGATTTTGATAATGTCCGGCGCATGCCCGCCGCCCGCGCCTTCGGTGTGAAAGGCATGGATGGTCCGGCCCTTCATCGCGGCAACGGTGTTTTCCACAAACCCAGACTCGTTCAGCGTGTCGGTGTGGATCATCACCTGCACATCCATGTCATCCGCCACAGACAGGCAGCAATCAATTGCGCCCGGTGTCGTGCCCCAATCCTCGTGCAGTTTCAGCGCACAGGCGCCGCCTTCGACCATCTCGACCAACGCGCCGGGCTGGCTGGCGTTGCCCTTGCCCGAAATGCCGAAATTCATCGGGAACGCATCCAACGATTGCAACATGCGACCAATGTGCCAGGCACCGGGGGTACAGGTGGTGGCCAATGTGCCATGCGCCGGCCCGGTGCCACCGCCCAGCAGGGTGGTGACGCCGGAATGCAGCGCCTCCTCGATCTGTTGCGGGCAGATGAAATGGATATGGCTATCAAAACCACCAGCGGTCAGAATGCGCCCTTCGCCGGCAATTGCCTCGGTGCCGGGGCCGATGATGATATCGACGCCGGGTTGCGTGTCGGGGTTGCCCGCCTTGCCGATCTTGTGGATACGCCCGTCGCGCAGGCCCACGTCGGCCTTGTAGATGCCGGAATGGTCGACAATCAGCGCATTGGTGATCACCGTATCCACCGCGCCATCTGCGCGGGTGGTTTGCGATTGTCCCATGCCGTCGCGGATCACCTTGCCGCCGCCAAACTTGACCTCTTCGCCATAGGTGGTCAGGTCGCGTTCGACCTCTATAATCAGGTCAGTGTCAGCCAGCCGCAGCCGGTCACCGGTGGTGGGGCCGAACATCGCGGCATAGTCAGAGCGGGCTATTTTGGCAGGCATGGGTCACCTCGGTAAGTTAATTTTTGCTGTGTTCCAACGGGCATTTGGATGGCGATTGACGCGTTTGATTTGGGGGGCAGGGTGAACATGTTCACCCTTATGCCATCCACAAATCCCGGGCGCGGTGCCAGTCTTCGATCGACTGGTCCGGATAGCGGGCAAACACCTTGTCGCCGTCGCGTATATCAGGCGTGACCCAGGGCGCTTTGAAATCCTGCATGATGTGGCAGCTCTGCGGCGGCACCGGCAGGGCTGTGTCGATGGCCGACGCAAACGGATAGATCATATCAGCCCAACGCGAATCGAAATTCCATAACATCGCCCCACAGTCACGACAGAAAGAGCGGCGCGCGGCGCTGGGTTTGCCGCTGTCGTCGATGATGCCATGTTCCTTGATCTGGTCGCGCCCGGTCACGGCCAATGTGTCAGTGATCGCCATGATATTGACGACATATCCGCCGCCGCCGCCGGTTTTGCGGCAGGCATTGCAATAACACCGCATATAGGGATGCGGCGTATGGCTGGCGACGGTGAAGGACACCGCCCCACAATTGCACGACCCTTGCAAACTCATCGGCATTAGAGATCGCCCATAATCTGTTGGTTAAACCCAAAAACCCGCCGGTCGCCCGCCAGGGCAATCAGCTGAACCTCGCGCCGTTGTCCGGGTTCGAACCGCACGGCGGTGCCTGCCGCAATGTCCAGCCGACAGCCGCGCGCCGCGTCCCGGTCAAAGGCCAGCGCGGCGTTGGCTTCGGCGAAATGATAATGCGATCCGATCTGCACCGGGCGGTCGCCGGTATTGGCAACCATCAGCGTGATCGCCTCGCGCCCTTCGTTCAGCACCAGATCGCCCTCGACGATGAACATCTCGCCGGGAATCATTTGCTGCGGGCCCGCAGCAGGGCAGCAGCCCCCAGGCTCAGCCCCATCAAACCAAGGCTGATCGTCAGTACCGTCGCCAGCGACAGCGTGTCAGATGTGTGCGCATGCGCCGCCGGGGCCGCATGCGCCGAGGCTTGCGTGGCCAGCAGAATAAACAGCGGGGTCAGGGATAGTCGTGTCATGGCATATGCGCCTTTTTCGAAAAGGGTGGGTTAGCGGATCGGGTTATGAACGGTCACCAGTTTGGTGCCATCAGGAAAGGTGGCCTCGACCTGAACGTCGTGGATCATCTCGGGGATGCCCTGCATGCACTGGTCGCGGGTGATAATCTCGGCCCCCGCCTGCATCATGTCGGCCACGCTGCGCCCGTCACGCGCGCCCTCGACAACTGCGTCGGTGATCAGGGCAATCGCCTCGGGATAGTTCAGCTTGACGCCGCGCGCCAACCGCTTGCGCGCCACTTCGGCGGCCATCGTGATCAACAGCTTGTCTTTTTCTCGGGGGGTCAATTGCATCTTAGATCATCCATGTTCGGGGCATTGGGGCTGTGCCAAGCAGTTCGATCAGCGGCACAAGGGTTTTTCTCAAGATAAAGCCATCAACCGCCAGCAGCCGCGCAAACAGCAGCCCGTCGCGGATCAGGCTGACACCGCCGGTTGCGGGCATCAGGGCGCGGGCAGGGGTCAGAAAGCGTTCGGCGTCGTCGGCGGCCAGCAAAACACTGGCCATGGCACCACATCCGGCGCCTGTGGCGGCGTGGCGCATCTGCGTCGCCGCATCGCCGTGCATCAGGGTGCGGTCGGCAAACAGCACCTGCCCGGCGCGGCGCAGATCAATCCGGTCGCGAAAGTCCAGATGCTGCACAACTTCGCCCATTTCGGCGCGGCCAAAAATGACCGGCTCTACCGCCAACAGGCGCGCGTCGGGGGCCAGATCAATTTCTAGCGACCGGTGCAGCGCCGCGTGATCATAAAGCAATGTTTCCTGCGGCAGCCAGTCCAGCCGGGCCTGCGCGCCAACCGTAACCCGGTTGGTCAGCCGCCCGATTTCACCGGGTTGCGCGCGATAGGCGCGTTCGGCAGCTTGGGTTGTCAGAACCATATGGCATCCCGCGCCAACCTTGGCCGCCACGTCAAACCGGTCACCGCCGGTAATGCCCCCGGCAGTGTTTAATGTCACGCCAGTCAGGCTGTTCTGTGGGGTGCGCGGGAATAACAGTTTCATTGACCCCTGCTGGTGCAGGTGATCCAGAACCGAATGCCCATCGCGCAGCTTGCACGACACCGACGCCCGGCCAATTGCGCGGGGCTGCACCAAAAGAGACGCATCAGGGGGGATTGGGGGGGCAGCAAAAATGACCGGCTCCGGGGTTAGCAAGTGGATCGTGAATAACTAGCCACTAATTTGCGCAGTCTGACAGGTCCAATGACCGGTCTTGCGTAACTTTGCCTCGCCTGCTGCCCGGTTAATGGGCGGTCGCGGCCTATTTGATGAAAAAATGGGCAAACGCCAGTTTCTGTCAGGGGCAACCGTTAACGAACTGTTGCGTGGCTTCCGTGGGCTGGCCTTGATGCACATGCCCGATCCAAATGCAGTCTGCCTGCACAGGACTTGGGTGTGTGACGACCACAGACGTGGAAATCAAACGGTCGCCACACGTTTGCAACACTTACGTTGCGGGGAGAATCTAGGCCTGCCAAGCGCAACGCGCAAGGTGGTGCGTAAACTCAGCCCCGCCTGGAGACATCTATGACCCTGAAAAGAACAGCCCTGGCCGCGACTGTGGCCCTTAGTGCGATGGCGGCCTCGGCGCAGGCCGAAGAACCGATCAAGATTGGCGTGCTGCATTCGTTGTCCGGCACGATGGCAATTTCCGAAACCACGCTGAAAGACACCATGCTGATGTTGATCGCGGATCAGAATGCCAAGGGCGGCATCCTTGGTCGCCCGATCGAGGCTGTTGTGGTTGACCCGGCGTCCGACTGGCCCTTGTTTGCGGAAAAAGCCCGCGAGCTGCTGACCGTTGAAAATGTCGATGTGATTTTTGGCTCCTGGACCAGCGTCAGCCGCAAATCGGCCCTGCCGGTTCTGGAAGAGTTGAACGGGTTGATGTTCTACCCGGTGCAGTATGAGGGCGAAGAAAGCTCTAAAAACGTGTTCTACACCGGTGCCGCGCCCAACCAACAGGCGATCCCGGCGACCGACTATTTCCTGGAAGAGCTGGGGATTGAAAAATTCGCGTTGCTGGGCACCGACTATGTGTACCCGCGCACCACCAACAACATTCTTGAAAGCTATCTGAAAAGCAAAGGCATCGCGAAATCTGATATCTTTGTGAACTACACACCGTTTGGTCATTCCGATTGGTCCAAGATCGTGGCCGACGTGGTCGCCCTGGGTGCCGATGGCAAAAAAGTTGGTGTTATCAGCACGATCAACGGCGATGCTAACATCGGTTTCTACAAAGAGCTGGCCGCTGCTGGCGTCTCTGCCGATGACATCCCGGTTATTGCCTTTTCGGTTGGCGAAGAAGAATTGTCCGGTCTGGACACCACCAACCTGGTGGGTCACCTGGCCGCCTGGAATTACTTCCAGTCCGCTGAATCTGAACTGAACGATGCGTTTATCGCCAAGTGGAAAGCATTCGCTGGCGAAGATCGGGTGACAAATGACCCGATGGAAGCCCACGTCATTGGCTTTAACATGTATGTGCAAGCTGTTGAAAAAGCGGGCACAACAAATGTCGACGCCGTGCGCACCGCGATGTATGGCCTTGAGGTTCCAAACCTGACCGGCGGCACCGCGGTGATGCTGCCCAACCACCACTTGGCCAAACCAGTGCTGATTGGTGAAATTCAGGACGATGGCCAGTTCGACATCATCAGCCAGACCAAGGAAGTTCCCGGCGATGCCTGGACAGATTTCCTGCCAGAATCAGCCGTGCTGATGTCCGATTGGAAAGACCTTGGATGTGGCATGTACAACACCACCACCAAGACCTGCGTACAGACCCTTTCCAACTACTGATCACCGACAAAACTAAAAAAGAGGGGGCTGTGGTCCCCTCTTTCACGAGTACACGGGGCAAATTAAATTCATGCGGCATATCCTAGCGGCTATCACGGCCCTCCTGTTTTTGGCGCTGCCAGTTGCCGCCCAAACAGGTCCAGTGCAGAGCTTGCTGCAAGACAACCGCGCGATGATCGAAAAGAGCTCGCGCAAGACCATTCAGCCCACCGTGGACAATTTGGCCGCCAGCGGTTTGCCGCAGGTGCAGCTGATCTTGCAGAAATGGCAGGCGCGCGAGATTTTGCAGCGCAAAGAGGACAAGCTGTTCTTTTACGGCACCGAGACTGAAAAGAACGTCTATCGCCTGTTTGATTTTGATACCGCCGAACCGGTTGGCGAGTATCCCAAGAAACAACTGAAACAGATCAAGCCCAACAGTGGCGTGCAGGCGATGATCGCCACGTCGCTGGTGAAATTCCAGCTGTCAGACCCGGATATGGGAATTGGGTGGTGTTGGGTTAGATTTTTCCAGT
>JBLINN010000073.1:0-15265 GCA_047639325.1 Paracoccaceae bacterium
GGTGGCTGCCAATCTGGCAGCAGCGGCGCCGGGAACAACGGCGCACACCCGGCTATCCTGGGTCTGCGACACGATCGCCATGGCCTTTGCCGCCCCGGATCACGCATCTGGGGTGGTGGCGCTGGAAAGCTGGGCGCGCGGCCACGGGTTGCCGTCACTTGGGCAGTTGGGCGTTCTGCCCAAGCAGCGGCAGGGCATTGCAGCGGCGGCGCTGGGGGCGTCGTCGATGCAGGCAAACCCCGTTACCCTCACCGAGGACGATCTGGTGTCGATCATGGCCAAGGCCGGATAGCACCCCCGCTTCAGATCATCTCGACCGGGCCACGATAGACCTCGACAATATGCTTGTCCGCCTGCGCGGCCAGTTTGGCGATCTCGCGGTTCTGGTCCTGGCTTAGCACGCCCCCTTCTGGTGCGGCTTTGATCGACGCCAGCGCCCGGTCGCGCGCCTCTTCAAAGGCACCGCGTCGCCCGGACGCCTCGTAATCATCACGGTTTTGGCGCTGGAACACGCTGGGCAGCAACTGATCGCGACAGCCCTTCACCGTGTGGGTGCTGTCCAGAAAATGCCCGCCCACAGCGACCGCCGATATTTCGTCCCAGTTCAGGCTAGCCTCGTCCACTTGCGGCGCGCGGATGAACCGCCGCACCATCGCGCCGATTTCATTGTCCAGCACCGCCTGCACCGGGCTGAACACCGTGGCGCATTCCAACTGGCCAACCCCGCCCAGAATGTCCGCCCCCGCCAAAGCGATGTTTTGCATCAGCATGGCGCGTTCGGCCATCGACTGATGGTCCGCATCCGGCGTGTCCGACCCCGACCCATAGGTATGCGCCATCAGGCCAAAGCCCTGTTTCACCAACTGGATCGCCATATTCGCCGCCTGCAGCGCCTCGACCGACGATTGCAGCGCAGACCCGGTGCGCATGTCCAGCACAAACATCAGCGGCGTGGCGATGATCGGCGTGCCCGGTGCCAGCACATGCGCCATGGTGGTCATACCGACAACCTCGGCCACCGCCATCAGCGCCGAGGCGGACACCGATAAGGGCGCGGTGCCCCCGGCAGAGGGCAGCGAACAGGCATGCACCGGCACGCCGTATTGTCCGGCCTGAATGATCACCTCGGTATCCATATATTTGAATTCCAGCGGCGAGAACGAACAGGTGATAACGCTGGTGGACGGATGCGCGCGCAACTGGTCCTCGCCCCCCGCAGCAATGGCCGCGATCTTTAGCAGGTATTCGACGTTTTCTTTCTGATAGGGCTGCATCCACACATGTTTGTCGGTGTTGGATGAGATTCTTGCATAGCTGTGGATGTCTGCCGTTACCTCGGGCACGCCATGCACAAACGGATGGGCGATAAACCCGACCTGATCCAGATCATTGGCCACGGCGGCGATTTCGCCTGCCGCTTTCAGATCCATATTGCGATATTTGGTGTCGCGCGGGTCAACATAGCCATGACCGCCGGTGCCGGTGCGCAGGATGAACCCTTTGTCGCGCCGGGGCAGTATCAAGTCACGGGCGCGGGTTTTGCCAGCCAGAGTTGTGGATTTGGGCGTAGCGGCCAGCGCCTCTTGCACCAAAGAGGTTGGTAGGCGCAGACGCCCGGCTGTCGCGCCTTCGGTGGCCCCGGCTTTTAGCAGCGCCGCGCGCGCCCCCGGATGCACGATCATCACGCCATAATCGCCAAGCAGGCGCAAAACGCGGTCCTGCATGAACGCCATTCGGTCGCTGTCAAGAAAGCCCAGATGCGCCCGTGACGCCCCGGATTGATCCAAGGTGAACGCATCGGCGATGGCCCCCCCGGTTGGTGGGTTGGCGCGCCCGCGCCGTGGTCTGGATTTATTGGTCATGTTTTTCACCATCTCAAATTCTCCCGTTGCGAAAGATTGATATGGCACACACCGATTCCGCTCACTGCCTGCCGACTTGAGCGAGGGGTATGCTAGCAGCCCGGCGATATTCCGCAAAACAAAAATCCCTGCGCGATCTATGTGTTGTGGGACAGTGCCCGATTTCAGGGTCGCTCAATAGCGAGACGCCGGGTTTTTGGGGTTGCAAAAGCGCGGTATAAGATTATTTGGTACGATATCGCATCACAAAGGAGTCCCCCATGTCCTTCTCTCGACGTAAGGTCATCGCATTGATTGGTGGCGGTACCATTCTGGCAGCCGGGGCCGGGGCCACCGGATTTCTGACAACCCGCACGCCGACACAGGCGTTGGCGCCGTGGGCAGCGGCGGGGGGCTATGATGACCCGCGCAAACGCGCATTGTCCTTTGCGCTGTTGGTGCCGAACCCGCATAATCTGCAACCCTGGCTGGTTGATCTGGAGGGTACAGACGCGCTGAGCCTGTATCACGACCCGTCCCGGCGCATTCCGCACACGGACCCGTTTGATCGCCAGATCACCATCGGGCTGGGTTGCTTTCTGGAACAAATGGTTATCGCGGCTTCGGTCGATGGGCAGCATGTGGATTTGGCGCTGTACCCGGACGGGCCGGACGGGCCGATTGCACGCGCCGTGTTTTCCCAAGGGGCGCAGGCCGACCCGCTGGCCAGCGCGATACTAGACCGGCGGTCTTGTAAGGAACCTTATGCAGAGACGCCGGTTTCTGGTGACACGGCCCACGCGTTGGCGGGCTATGCCACGATCATCACCGAACCATCCACGGTCAATGATCTGCGCGCCCTGACCCTAAAGGCGATAAGCTTGGAAATGCACACCAAACGCACGATGATGGAAAGCGTTGATTTGATGCGACTTGGCAAGGCAGAGATCAACGCCAACCCGGATGGGATTGCGCTGGGCGGGCCGTTTCTGGAAAGCCTGATCCTGACGGGACTTCTGAGCCGCGAGGCGCAATCAGACCCTACAAGTAACAGCTTTAAACAAGGCGAGGACATGCTGCTGAACATGCTGCGGGCCACCCCGGCCTATGCTGTTTTAACCTCGGACGGCAATACCAGGGTGGATCAGATCACCGCCGGGCGGCGTTGGCTGCGGCTGAACCTGGCGACCACGCAGATGGGGCTGGCGCTGCATCCAGTCAGCCAGTGTTTGCAGGAATATCCCGAAATGGCCGCACATTATGACCTTGTGCATCAAATGCTGGCCCAGCCCGGCGAGACGGTTCAAATGCTGGGGCGGCTGGGATATGGTCCGCAAACGGCGCCGTCACCGCGCTGGCCGTTAGAGGAAAAACTGCGGAGCAGCTGATGCAGGACCAGGACAAGGCGTTGTTTTTCGGCGCTTTTACCGAGATCGGGATTATCGACCAACTTAGCCGCGCCTTGTTAGAGGCGCGGCTGCCCAAAGGGTTGCTGGCGTCGCATTTCACCGTGCTGCACCATTTGATGCGGGTGGAAGACGGGCGCACGCCGGTGGAACTGGCGCGCGCTTTTCAATTACCCAAAACCTCGGTCACCCACACGGTTGCGATGTTGGAAAAGCGCGGGTTGGTGGATGTGCGCCCCAACCCAAATGACAGGCGGTCGAAATGTGTCTGGCTGACCGATGCCGGGCGCAAACTGCGGAACGATACAATTTCAGCGATGGCGCCGGAGATTGAAACCCTGACCGCCGGGTTTGACAGCGACAAGCTGCGCGCCATCCTGCCCTTGCTGACAGAGCTACGCGTGTTCATGGACCATCAGCGCAATGCCGAACCGCCACGCGACCGCCCGGTTCCCATTTCGCCCAAAGCCCGGTAAAACCGGCCAGACACTGCAATCAGGACTGGACCGCGCGACATGATGTATTTCGATGATTTCCCGGTGGGTTACCAGTTTGAAACCGCCAGCAAAGACCTGCCGCTAGATGATATCATGCGGTTTGCCCGCGAGTGGGACCCGCAACCGTTTCATATTGATCCCGAAGCGGCGGCTGAATCGGTCTTTGGCGGCATCATCGCCAGCGGATTTCACACCCTGCTGATCGGGTTTTTGCTGAGTTATCAGACCGGGCTGTGGGCGGATGCGTCGATGGGATCGCCGGGGATGGACAACATCCGCTGGATGCACCCGGTGCGCCCGGGCGACAGCCTAAAGCTGGTGGCCGAAGTTCTGGCGAGTAACCCCAGCAAGTCGCGCGCCGATCGCGGGCGTATCACCGTGCGCAATCAAGTGTTCAACCAGGATGATGTCTGCGTCGCCGAATATACCGGTGTCCACATCCTGAAACGGCGCGTCTAGGCGGCGTGGGCACCATCGGCCAGGGATTTTACAAAGGCCAGAACCTCGTGCACCGGTTTGCCGGCACCGATCTGGCTGACAATCGCTGAGCCGACAACGGCACCATCGGCCACCCCGGCAATGTCACGGGAATTTTCTGGCGTCTTGATACCAAAGCCAACAATCACCGGCAGGTCGGTCTTGGCCTTGATCCGGGCCACTTCGGGGGCCACGTCGACCGCGTCGGCCTCGGCCGCACCGGTGATGCCGGTGATCGAGACGTAATAGACAAACCCCGAAGTGTTTTGCAGCACCCGAGGCAGGCGTTTGTCATCCGTCGTGGGCGTGGCCAGCCGGATAAAGTTCAGCCCGGCGGCCTGCGCGGGCAGGCACAGCTCTGCGTCTTCTTCGGGGGGCAGGTCAACGATGATCAGCCCGTCGATCCCGGCGGCCTTGGCATCGGTCAGAAAAGTATCGACGCCCCGGCTGTAGATCGGGTTGTAATAGCCCATCAGCACAATCGGTGTGGTATCGTCAGTTTCGCGAAACGCCGCAGCCAGCGCCAGCGTCTTGGTCAGCGTCATGCCATTGTTCAGTGCGCGCTGCCCGGCCAGCTGGATGGTGGGGCCATCGGCCATCGGATCGGAAAACGGCAAGCCCAGTTCGATAATATCGACGCCGGCGCCGGGCAGGCCTTTGACCACCTCCAGCGAGGTGTCGTAATTCGGGTCACCGGCCATCACATAGGCGACAAATGCCTTTTTGCCCTGTGCCTTGAGGTCAGCAAATTTGGCGTCGATACGGGTCATGCGTTTGGTTCCTTGTGGCTTGCTACTGCCATGCCAAAACCGCCGCCGGAAATCAATGCGCGTTGTTGCGTGGACAGCCCGCTGTTCCTGGCCGTTTCCCCCAACCTCATGGTGTATGCCAGATCGGCGATCCCCAAGCGCGTTCCTGAATGACCGCCGGGACATCCGCCATCAACGGCAGATTGTTGCGAACCGCGTCATAGGTGGTCCAGCGGGGGGTCGGGATTTCCAGCGCGCGGGCGTAGTAAAACGCGCCCTCGACCGGGTTGAAATCCTGGTCCGTCCAGCTGCCAATCAGGGTCGGTGCGCCGATGTCATTGGTGAACTTTGCCGTTGTCAGGTCCACCGTGTTGCCCACCGCAGGCAGCTTGCCCGCCGCCCCCACGGCCCGATCTCCGGACCAGACCACATCAATGACCTTTTCGTTGGTATCGCCATAGACATCGACCCAGCCCTTGACGATCTGGATACGGTCCAGATTGGCACCATCGGGGTCCTTTTCTGCGTAAACGGTGAATGTCGGCGCAGCCCCGGCGCGCAGCAAAGCCCCCCCCATCGGCACACCATACTGATAGCCCTGTTCTATCATCGCCATCGGGTCCGAAACCCCGTGCAGGTCAGTCCCGCCGAACATCCGCAGCTTGATGCGCGGACCAGAGGTCACAAATGTCTCGCGCCGCTGCATCGCGTCCCAGATCGCGGCGCGGGTGTTTTCGGTGGCCCAGACGCCGGTGATTGACCCGATCGACAGATCCTTGCCATCAATCCAGCCGCCCACACCGGCGTTGCGCCGACGCTCTACTGTGCCATCCTCGGGGCCGTGGCCGCCAATAAACGTATCTTCGTCCACGTCCGCCATCAGGCCATTATGGCTGTCTGTGCCGCCAACAAATCCATAGGGAAACGGGTTCACACCCAGGTTTTGCTGATGTTGCAGGCCAATCTTCAACCCGCCGCGAACAAAATCACGGGCATTAAAAATGCGCCCGGAATTGGCCTGAATGGAATCCGCGTTCTCAAAGTCCGAAAACTCATCCGCAGCCCAGAATTTGCGATGCATCTCGGAATTTCCCTTGATCTGCATCATCTCGATCAGCGGTTCATAGTGCTGACGGGTACGGGCGTAATCCACGCTCAGCGGGGCGCCGGACGAGTCTGTGTCCGGAAACATCCGCCCCTTGGAGGCGTTGGAATTGTGCGAAATCGCCAACAGGCGAATGCCTTCGGCCTCTTGCACGCGCATCCAGTCCCACAGGCCTTCTTCGGTGTTCACGTCAATATAGCTGATCGGGTTGGCTGGGACGTTTGCATCGCGAAACAACACATTGCGGTGCAGGTTTGCGCCCCCCGGCGCGCCTGACCATTCAAAGCCGATCATCGCCGTGAACACGCCCGGGTCGTTATGGGCCTCGGCGGTGTCGATCATGATCTGCCAGGCACTTTTGACCGTGGCAGGCCCGGCGAAAAAGCTGGGATGTGCAGGCTTTGCCGCGCCTCGGTTGACGGACACCACATAGCGGTAAAACCACTGTTGCTTTTCTTCCAGCGTTGTAAGGGACCGCAGCTTTTGCAAATCTGCATTGTCATGGCCCGGCGCGTCTTCGACGATGGTCGAATACATCTCGCCGATATATTCCGAATGGTCGGTTACTGCGGCAAAATCCAGCGGGCGTTTTAGCTGTTTGGTGGTGCCGTGAATGTCAAACGCCTCGCCCTTGGCAAAGCGATAGGCCATGTCAGGCGATTGCCGGTTGTCACCAATATAGGCATCCAGCGAAAACATCGTGTGCATATGGGTTTCGCCGAAATAGGCGTTGCGCAGCGCGTTTGGGTCAGCCTGCCCCGCCCCGACGCCCAGCAAAAGCGCCACGCAGGCGCTGATTGCAAATTCTGATCCCGGGTGTGTCACCTTCTGTCCAAACGTTAAAAGGTCATTTAACTCGTGAGTGATCGTTTGCAACCGCATTACAGCAGGCCCCCGGGACCGCCACGCGTTCAGGCCGCCCAAAGGAGGGGGGGCGATTTTACATTCGTCCGGCAGCACCGTACCCGCCTTTTGGGTTCTGGTCAAAACCGGCTCGACCCCCCTGAAATGCTGCGTCATGCGGGGATTGGCGCGGGATCAAACCCCGCCTCGTGATCCACATGTCGATTGATCAGGACAAGCTGTCGTTCGATCTGACGCTGATCACTGAACCTCAGGTGAGCAGGGCGCAAGATCGGCCTGTTCCACCGGACCACCAGCGTCGAGACTTGGGGCCCGCAATGCGGCGAATGCCGGAACCGGGGCCGAGAAACCCTTTAACGGGATTGACCTGCGCCCCAAGTCTCCTCCAGCTTTGCGCGGAGTCCTTGGGGCTAAATCTTTGGCGTTAGGCGGCCATCTTGTCCATCCTTTGGCCGTCAGGGGATTGCTCACAATCCCCGTCAGGCGTCTTTCTCTGCAAGAATTCCATCGAGGTCAGGTTCTCCAAGGCTGAATGTAGTCTACGCCAGTTGTAGTCCTCCCGCCATTCTTCAGGCGTTTTGCGGGCATCGCGCAATGTGCCAAACAGCGTTTCGTTGAAGCGCGTCAGCGTCTTGCCCTGACGGCACGCCGATGGAAAACAATCTGGAGGAACTCTGGTCGCTTTTCGACTGGCTGATTCCTGGCCTTCTGGGCAATCGTAAGACGTTCGGGCAGGTTTTCCGCAAACCGATTGAAAAAGAAGGTGACCGGACTACGCAGGCACGCCTGAACAAACGCATCTCGCCGTTTCTTTTGCGCCGCACCAAGGAACAGGTCGCCGCCGATCTTCCGCCCAAGACCGTGATCACCGAAAGCATCTCGCTAAGTGGCCCACAACGCGAATTGTACGAAACTATTCGCATTGCGATGGACAAACGGGTGCGTGCGGCGCTTGATCAAAAGGGTCTGGCTGGCAGCCGTATCACCGTTCTGGACGCATTGTTGAAATTGCGTCAGGTCTGCTGTGACCCGGCGCTGGTCAAACTTCCCGCCGCGCGCGACATCTCTGCCAGCGCCAAGCGTACGCATCTGCTGGCCATGCTGGACGAACTGATGGTCGAGGGCCGCCGCGTGCTGGTGTTCTCGCAATTCGTGCAGATGCTGCACATGATAGAGGATGACATCAAGGCGCGCGGCTATGATTACGCCTGGCTGAGCGGTAAAACCAAAAACCGGACCGAGTTGGTTGAGCGTTTCCAGAACGGCGATGTCCCGATTTTCCTTATCAGCCTGAAGGCAGGCGGTATCGGCCTGACTCTGACAGCGGCCGACACCGTGATCCTTTATGACCCGTGGTGGAATCCGGCGGTCAGCGTCAGGCGATGGACCGGGCTCACCGGATTGGCCAGGACAAGCCGGTGTTCGTGCATCGTTTGATCACCGAAGGCACGGTCGAAACCCAGATCGAGGCCATTCAGGTGCGCAAACAGGATCTTGCCGACGCCCTGTTCGACCCAGGAAAACCGGCCCGGCAACCCTGTCGGAAGCGGACATCCTGCCGCTGTTCCAGCCGCTCTCAGGTTGAGCAGCGGGCGCGTTTGTACTGGTTGCGCGTCAGCAGAATATCCCGAAGGTAACGGGCATCGACATTGCCAGTGGGATTTCGCCCGTCGGCGCACGGCGGTCGCGCAGCTTTCTGGATGACATAAACCAGCCCTCGTCGGCATTTCCGCGCCAGACCGGGCAATGTCACGGGTCAGCAGGTGCAATGTTTGCAGAAACTCGCTTTCGCGCATTCAATTGCCCACACCCATTTCAATCCACTGTCCGGACTTCGCGCTTGTGGTTTCGGGTGTTGTTAGGTCTGGCGGTCTGTTACGTTTGGACAAGGATCTAAAAGGTTCTGCGGGTGTCTCCAAACGCGACGCAAATGAAGCCTGAATTCAGGGGTGCAGGCCCCGACGGGTGTGGGTGAAAACTGTTTCATCCGACACTGCCATCTGAAGGAAATTGAACCCCGTGGATTTTTTATGTTCTGTTCCCCTGCTTGCCTCGCTGCTGTCGGCCTGCATCGCGCCCTCGCCGTTTGCCGTGGGCTACGTCGAAGGTGAATTTGCCCTGATCGCCCCGGTTGAAGTGGCCCAGGTTTCGGCGGTGCTGGCCCGTCGCGGCGACCGGGTGAAGGCCGGACAGGTTCTGGCCCAGTTGGAGCGCCGCGATACCGAAATCGCGCTGGCGCGCTCACAGGCGGAACTGGCGCGGGCGCAGGGCCAGCTGGCCGATCTGGAACATGGCAAACGGCCCGAAGAAATCGCCATGGCCGAGGCATCGTTGCGATCCGCCCGAGTCCAGCTGCAAGAGGCCGAGCGCGATTTGGCCCGCAATTCCGACCTGTTCGAGCGCGCCGTGATTTCGCAGGCCCAACTGGATGGCGCACTGACCACCCGCGATATCGCAGGCGCAAAAGTCGCCGAGCTTGAGGCCAGCCTTGCCGTTGCCCGCCTACCCGCGCGACCCGATCAGATCACCGCCGCCAAAGCCGCCGTTGCCCAGCAACAGGCGGTGCTGGAAAACAGCCAATGGCGGATCGAGAACCGCACATTGGTGTCTCCGGCCCCGGGAATGGTGTTTGATATCATTCGCCACACCGGCGAAATTGCCGGCCCGCAACAACCGGTCCTGTCGATCCTGCCCGACGGGGCCACCAAGCTGCGGCTGTATGTGCCCGAAACATCGCTACAGGCAGTCTCGGTGGGCACCATCCTGACCGTCAGCTGCGATGGCTGTGGCACCGGGATGCGCGCCAAGGTCAATTACATTTCAGACCACCCCGAATTCACGCCCCCGGTGATCTATTCGCTGCAATCGCGCCAAAAGCTGGTTGTGCTGATCGAGGCCGAACCGCTGGCCGATGCAATCGCTTTGAAGCCCGGACAGATCGTTGATGTCCTGATCCAAAAGCCCCCGGAATGAACGTCATCGAGGTGCAGGGCCTGACAAAGCGCTATGGTGACAAAATCGTTGTGAATAACGTGTCCCTGGACGTCCGCGAGGGCGAAATATCTGGATTTCTGGGGCCAAATGGCTCTGGCAAAACCACCACGATCCGCATGATGTGCGGCCTGTTGACCCCCGATCAGGGATCGGGGCGCGTGCTGGGCATGGACTTGTTAACCCAAGCGACACGGATAAAGCGCGAAGTTGGCTATATGACCCAGCGGTTTTCCTTTTACGAAGACCTGACGATCGAAGAAAACCTGGCCTTTGTCGCCCGGCTTTACCAACTGAAACCCGCCAAGGACTATGTGAAAACCGCGCTAGACCGGTTGGGCCTGACAAAACGGCGCGACCAGCTTGCCGGTAAGCTGTCGGGCGGCTGGAAACAGCGGCTGGCTCTGGCGGCGTCGGTCATGCACAAACCCCGGTTGCTGCTGCTTGACGAACCCACCGCCGGGGTCGACCCCAAAGCACGGCGGGAATTCTGGGACGAAATCCACAATTTTGCCAGCGATGGAATGACCGTCCTGGTCTCGACCCATTACATGGACGAGGCCGAACGTTGCCACCGGATAAACTATATCTTCGATGGCCACCTGCTGACCGGCGGCACCGTTGCCGACGTGGTTGAAGAGGCCGGGCTGACCACCATGGTACTAGAGGGCGCGCGGTCAGATGATGCCATTGAACGCCTGACAGGCATGCCCGGCGTCGATCAGGTGGCCCCATTTGGCGCGCTGCTGCATGTCGTTGGCCGCGACAGCGATAAGCTGCATAAATCTGTCGTCCAGGTTGCCGCCGCGTTTGATCTTACAGCGTCGCAGGGCACCACCAGCCTTGAGGACGTGTTTATCCAATTGATGAAAACGCCACTGGTGGCAAACGCATGACCTGGGGGTTTTCCCTGACGCGCCTGATGGCCGTTCTGATCAAAGAGATCATCCAGACGCGCCGCGACCGGCTGACCCTGGCGATGATGTTGGGCGTGCCGCTGATGCAGTTGATCCTGTTTGGCTTTGCCATCAACAACGACCCCAAACAACTGCCCGCCGCGCTGGTGACAACCAGTCAGGATCATTTCACCCGGGCGATGGTTTCTGCGCTGGAAATCACCGGCTATTACCGGTTCGAACACATCGTTTCCTCGGCCACCGAGGCCGAAAATCTGATCGCCAGCGGCGCTGTGTCCTTTGTGGTCACCATCCCGTCGGATTTCGCCAGCCGGATGCGGCGCGGTGATCGCCCGCAAATTCTGATCGAGGCTGATGCAACTGACCCTTCTGTCGCCTCGGGCGCGGTGTCCACGCTTAGCACCGTTGCCGCCCAGGCTTTGACACGCGAACTGGGGGTCGAGGCACAGGCCAGACAAACCCGGAACTCCCAGCTCGAAGTGGTGGTGCACCGACGATACAACCCCGAAGGCATCACCCAATATAACATCGTACCGGGCCTGCTGGGGGTGATCCTGCAGATGACCATCGTGATGATGACCTCCATGGCGCTGACCCGGGAAATAGAGCGCGGGACAATGGAAAACCTGCTGGCGATGCCCGCGACGTCGCTAGAGATCATGCTGGGCAAAATCCTGCCCTATCTTGGCATTGGCGCATTTCAGGTTGGCCTGGTGCTTGTTGCGGCGCGCACCCTGTTTGACATCCCCTTTGTCGGCAGCCTTGGCCTGTTGCTGCTGGGGGTGTTTGTCTTTGTTCTGTCGCTGGTCTTTTTGGGCTACACGATTTCAACCCTCGCCCGGACCCAGATGCAGGCCATGCAACTGGCGTTCTTTGTGTTCCTGCCGTCTATTTTGCTGTCTGGGTTCATGTTCCCGTTTCGCGGCATGCCAACCTGGGCACAGATGCTGGGCGAGCTGCTGCCGCTGACGCATTTCTTGCGCCTGATTCGGGCGGTGATGCTGAAAGGCGCCGATTATGCAGCGGTTTCCGCGCCACTGGCCGCGCTGACACTGTTTGCCATCGCTTATGCGGTCCTCGCGCTGTTACGCTTTCGCAATACGCTGGACTGATATGACCCCTTGCTAAAGCGCCCGTGAAATAGATATCACCAAAGAAGCGGGGGAAACACGCCATGGGTGATCCGGTCCTGCATATCTCGCAGATGACCCACGCGCAGCGCCGCAAAGCACGGATTGCCGGGGTGATCGGCAATATTGTCGAATGGTATGATTTTGCGCTTTATGGCTATCTGGCGGTTGTGATCGGCCGGCTGTTTTTCCCTTCCGAAAACCCCACCGCATCCCTACTGGCCAGTTATGGCGTCTTTGCGGCAGGGTTCATCATGCGCCCCTTGGGGGCCGTGGTGTTTGGCTGGCTGGGCGATACTATCGGGCGTGGACGGACGATGCTGATCTCGGTGGCGATGATGGCGTTTCCCACAATTCTGCTGGGCCTGCTGCCGGTTTATGACAGCATCGGCCTTGCAGCACCGGTACTGCTGATCCTGGTGCGATTGGTTCAGGGGCTTTCGGTTGGCGGAGAATTCTCCAGTTCAGTGACCTACATGGTCGAGACCGCCCCGGACGACCAACGCGGGCGCGCCGGGTCCTGGGCCAATGTTGGCAGCATGGCGGGGATGCTTTTGGGCTCGGCAGCGTCGGCCCTTGTTATGACGCTGCTGCCCGCCGAGGCGCTGGAATCATGGGGCTGGCGCCTGCCCTTCCTGTTTGGCGGTGTTCTGGGCCTTTCGGCGCTTTTGCTGCGCCGGAATTTGCCGAAATCCCCCCATTTTCAGGCACACGAGGCCGGAACCCCATCGGTTTCCCCGTTTCGGCGGGTCTGGAAAGAGAACCGCACGGAAATGGTCCAGGCCTTTCTGTTTGCGGCGGGGTATGGGATGATTTTCTATCTGATCATGGTTTACCTGCCCGGCTGGCTGTCGCGCTATAGCGGCCTTGGCGCGGCACACGCACTGCAGATAAACAGCGCGCTGACGCTTATGACGATCCCGTTTATGATTTTCTTTGCCTGGCTTGGCGACGTGTGGATCAGGCGGATCCGCCTGATCGCGGCGGCCCTGATTTTGCTCGCGCTACTGGCGTGGCCACTGGGCATTGTCATGCTGACCGGCGATCCCATCTGGATTGTCGCGGCCCAAGCCACCCTTGTTATCCTTATCTGTGTCCCGCTTGGGCTGGCCCCCGCAACATTTGTCGAGCTTTTCCCAAGTGCGGACCGCCTGACCGGATACTCGATCTCTTTCAATCTTGGGATCGGTGTTCTGGGCGGCGCAACCCCGATGATCGCAACCTGGCTGATCGAGATCACCGCGCAACCGATCATACCGGTCTTTCTTATGGTTCTTTCCAGTGCAATCGCCGCCTGCGCCTTATTGTGGATGCAGGACCGCAGCCGCGAACCGCTGCGATAACCGCCCGTGAATGGGCGCGGGCGGAACACTGCCAGCCGTCACCACCGGCAACCTTGACGTCCTCGGGGCAACACGACAGCCTGCCATTCTGCCTGCCATTCTGCCTGCCATTCTGGCTGCAACGCGCAGGACCAACCGAAAGGTCGCCAAAATGGGTATCTCCGATCAAATCCCGGTTCAGTCCGGTTTCCACGCCAAAAGCACCGGGGCCGAGGTTGTTGCCAATGTCGACCTGACCGGGAAAACCGCTATTGTAACCGGTGGTTACAGCGGCCTTGGCCTGGAAACGGTACGCGCGCTGGCCAGCAAGGGGGCCTCGGTTGTTGTGCCAGTACGCTCGCCAGAAAAGGCCGCCAAAAACCTTGCCGGTGTGCAAGGTGACGTGAAAACAGCCCCCATGGATCTGGCAGATCTGACATCGGTGCGCCGGTTTGCCGACTCGATGCTGGAATCCCTGTCGACCCTTGATCTGTTGATCAACAATGCCGGCATCATGGCCTGCCCCCTGGCCCGCGTTGGCCCGGGTTGGGAATCGCAGTTTGGCGTCAATCACATGGGTCACTTCGCCCTGACGCAGGCCTTGCTGCCACTGTTGAAAAACACTGGCGAGACCAGAACCGTTGCGCTGTCGTCAACCGGGCACAAGATTTCGGACGTGCTGTGGGATGACGTGCAGTTTGAAGATACCGAATACGACAAGTGGCGCGCCTACGGGCAGGCCAAAACCGCCGACGCGCTGTTTGCCAACGCCTTGTCCCGGCGCCTGCAAGGCAGTGGTGGCTTGGCGTTTTCCGTCCACCCGGGCGGCATTTTCACACCGCTGCAACGCCATCTGCCGCAAGAAGAGATGGTGGCTTTGGGCTGGCTAAACAAAGATGGCTCGCCTTCGGACTTGGCAAAACAAGGGTTCAAAACCCCCGAACAAGGTGCGTCGACAACATTGTGGGCAGCAACATCCGCACAGCTTGATGGAAAACCCGGCGTCTATTGCGAAGATTGTGACATCGCAGCGCCCACCGACCCCGACAGCCCCATGGCGCGGTTCATGGGGGTCAACGCGCATGCCTGCAGCGACGAGTCGGCAGAACGTCTTTGGGGCCTAAGCGAAAAGCTTTTGCAAACCGCCTGACCCTAAACCGCCCGAACCGGTTTGCGGCCAAAAATCAGCGCGGCCAGCAGATAGACCACCAGAACGATGGCAACAGCCCCCGGCACAAACAACGCCAGCCCGGCGCGCAGCGGCACCATGTCTGCCAGCATCGGCAGGCGTTCCAGCGCAACCCCGGGCAAACCACCCGTCACCGCCGCCCAGCCCATCGTCACCCCCAGCCACCCCAACAGCACCAGCCCGGTCGACATCATCAGCGCCCGCACGCCCCTATTGGGCCCCCGGTTCGACCCGCTCAGCGCCCGGCGCAGCGCCGTAATCGGGCGCGACACGTCGCGTTGCACTGCGATCAGCGCGGGCACCACCAGCAGCACCAGCAACAACCCAACCCCCAGCCCATAGACCAGCGTGATCACCGTCGGCATCAGGAACTGCGCCTGTTGCGAGCGTTCAAACAGCAGCGGTGTCAGCCCCAGAACCGTCGTCAAGGTGGTCAACATCACCGGCCGCAACCGGTCCGCCGTGCCGTCAATGATCGACGGGATCAACCCGCGTTCGGTGGCGTATTCGTCAATGGTGGTCACCAAAACAATACTGTCATTGATGATGATCCCGGTCATCCCCAACAGGCCAACAACCGTGAACATGCTCAGCGGCACCCCCCACACGTTGTGGCCCCAGATGGTGCCAACCAGCCCAAACGGGATGATCGCCATCACCACAATCGGCCGCGTCCAGCTGGAAAACACCCAGGCCAGCACCAGATAAATCCCGGTCAGACACAGGATCAGCCCGGTGCGCGCGTCACTCAGAAAATCATTCTCTTGCTCGCTTAAG
>JBLINN010000074.1:0-15086 GCA_047639325.1 Paracoccaceae bacterium
GTTGCCTGCAATGGTGATTTGCCCGCCATATCTCATCCTCCAAATCAGATACCGAAACAGAATCACACCCGACAATCGTTGGCCAGCCAAAACCAACCCGCTTAGTTTGATCGCTATCGGGTTCAGGACATATTTAGTCACAGACCCGCAAGTGCCGAAGAAATTGCTCTTGCTGTTAAATACTTCAAGGAAGGTACAACAACCGACCTGAGGCTCGCCAGAAAATTTGACACGCATTATTCCTACCAGGACGGCAGCGAACCGATTGAGAAAATCGTTCTAGCGCGGGCCAAAACCTGGGCGTATGGCGTGCTGGAACACGACCCGTACAACCTTGGGGACTTGAAAATCCTGCTCGCAGACAGCCATCAAGTCACGGTTCAGGCTTCGGGCAGTTCAATGAGTACACCCACGGGCAGTCCCACCGACGACGAAAAGCGGGGTTACCTTCGCCGCCAGGTTCTGGCTTCTCCCTATAACGCTGATTTCTGGGAGGATTTGGCAGCGACCCTCGGTCTGAACAATCCCGGTCTGACAGCCGAAAAGATTTTGACCGCTGCCGATATAAGGACCAACGCGATTGCCCATTCAAACCATTCGCCCGACAGTTTGCTAGGTTTCATTTATCAAAAACTCCGGGAAATAGGGCCGCTCGATTCGTGGGAAGACGCGACAGGGGTGAGGGTGCAGCAGGATCTGGGCTGTAACACAGCCTATGCCTGACCCCTGGTAAGAGCTATGCGGCTGCTAGAATATATTCTGGCAGCCGGCGAACAGAAACAGCGGTATTCGGAGATGTCCAAGGAAACGGTGACGCAGCTTGCCGACATCAGCACCGCTGCAGAAACTGGTGGATATTGCGACTGGGAACGCCCCGCCGGAAGAGCTTGTTTTCGAACCGATCAAGATAGAACTGTCCATAATTCATGATCATCCACACCATACTATAATATCTGAGTTATTTAGTCAGAATTGCTTTGCAAAAACCCTGCGCTCTGATAGTTGATGGTTTCAGTCGGGTATTCACCCTCAAACAACTATTGTGGAACACATTATGACCAAGACACATTACTGGCTGCCCACCGCGCTGACCCTTGCCATGGCCACATCCGCCGCCGCCGGAGGGGACGTGAACCTGTATTCGTCCCGCCATTATGACACGGACGAGCGGCTGTATTCTGATTTCGAAGAGGCCACCGGCATCACCATCAACCGCATCGAAGGCAAAGGCGACGAACTGATCGCGCGGATGAAGGCCGAAGGCGCCAACTCTCCGGCAGACGTCCTGCTAACCGTCGACACCTCGCGGTTGGAACGCGCCAAGAATGCCGGTGTGCTGCAATCCATCGACAGCGACGTGCTAGAGGCCCGCGTGCCCGGCTATCTGCAAGACGCAGACAATCAGTGGTTCGGCTTTTCCCAACGCGCCCGGGTGATCTTTTATGACAAGGCCGATGTCTCTGACCCGCCCTTAACCTATGCCGATCTGGCGGACCCAAAGTACAAGGGTCTGATCTGTATCCGGTCGTCGTCAAACGCCTATAACCAGACCCTGTTGGCGGCAATGATCACCCACAGCGATATCCCAACAGCTACGGCGTGGGCGCAGGGCGTTGTCGATAACATGGCGCGCCAACCGCAAGGCGGCGATACCGACCAACTGCGTGGCATCGTGTCGGGCGAATGCGAAATATCTGTGGCCAACACCTATTATTTCGCCCGCTCCATCCGCACCAACGTCAAAGGGTTGTCGGCAGAGCGTGATATGATCGGCTGGGTGTTCCCGTCGCAAAACGCCCAAGGCGCACATATGAACCTGTCGGGCGGTGGCGTCGCGGCGAACGCCCCAAACCGCGACAATGCAATCTTGTTCCTGGAATACCTGACCAGCAATCAGGCGCAGACCTATTTCTCGGCCGGAAACGATGAATATCCGGCGGTTCCGGGCGTGGGCCTGTCCCCTGCCGTGGCCGCACTGGGCTTTTTCAAGCCTGACGATGTCGACCTGTCCGAGGTCGCCAAAAACGTCCCCGCCGCGCAGAAGATCTTTAATCAGGTCGGCTGGGAATAACCCCTCCCTTCGACAAATCCTAAAAAAGGCGCGCGGTTGAGTCCCGTGCCTTTTTTTGCGCCAAAACAACCGACCCACCCGCAGAACCGGCACACTGCCCACCCATTGTAAGTGTTGCACATTCCGGTCGCGCCACGTTATCGTCAGTTTACCCAATGTCGTCCCCTCCCTATCGACGTAGATCGTTGATCTTATCTGGCCGCCAACTGACATGCCTTTTGCCTGCGTTCTGATCTCTGACATCACCGGCAGCACTCAGCTTTATGAGGCTGAAAACGGCGCTGACGCGTTGGAACAGATCACAATCGTACTGAACCGGATGCGCCAGATCATCGAAGACAGCGGCGGTCATTGCGTGAAATCACAGGGCGACGATGTCCTAAGCTATTTCGATCAGGCCGATCCGGCGTTTCAGGCCGCCATGACAATGATCCACGAAGACTGGCACGGCGCGTTATCCGTCCATGTCGGCATGTATGTTGGCGATATCCTGTCCCAGGACGGCGATATCTATGGACGCCCGGTCAATACAGCGGCCCGGCTGGCCTCAATGGCAAAACCGGGCGAGATTTTGTTGGGGGACGCGTGTTTTGACCAACTGGAACCGGTGTCAAAACGACAGCTTGCGATGATTGGGGAATTGCCGCTGAAAGGCAAAAACGATCCAACCCGGGTCTATTCCTGCTCGGCTGTTGATATGTCCGATCAGACGGTCATCGTTGTGAACCCCAAAAAGGCCAAGTCCAGCCAGACCGAAGCCGTGTCGCTGACGTATAATGACCAAAACTGGCAGGTCAGCGAAGGCGAAACGCTGTCAATCGGGCGCTCAGACTACAATGACATTGTTATGGGCCACGCTTGGGTGTCGCGCAAACATGCCGCTGTTTCGGTGCGCCGGGGCCAGTTGGAGTTTTCCGATCACAGTTCCACCGGCAGCGTGGTGCAAACCGACGAAGGCAAAGAAATCTCGATCCATCGCCGCGCCACCTTGCTGAACGGCAGCGGCCTTATTTTCCTGGGCTCTGGTGCGCGCAAGGAAGAATCGAGCGCGCTGACCTTCGACACAAAGAACATGAAAATTCAATACGCGTCGGATTAGGTTTAGACCTATATGCGCCGCCCGACCTGACGACAAATCAGGATCACCGGCAACAACCCCACCGCAACAATCACCAATGACGGCACCGCCGCGCCCTCTAGCCGTTCGTCTGACGCCAGCCGATAGGCCTGTACCGCCAACGTGTCATAGTTGAACGGGCGCATGATCAGCGTTGCGGGCAGTTCCTTCATCACGTCGACAAACACGATCAACAGCGCCGTCAGCAAGCTGGGCGTCAGGATCGGCAGATGCACCCGGCGCAGGGTGCCAAACGGGGTTTGTCCCAGCGATCGGGCAGCAGCATCCATATTGGCATGCACCGTGCTTTGCCCGCCTTCATAGGCCCCCAAGGCTGCGGCCAGAAACCGCACCATATAGGCCGCGACCAACAGCCAGATCGACCCGGTAATCAACAGCCCGGTCGAGATGTCAAACGTCGCCCTCATCCAGCCATCAAACGCATTGTCAAACATCGCAAACGGCACCATCAGCCCCACCGCGATCACCCCGCCCGGCACCGCATAGCCCAACCGCGCCACATAGGCCGCCATCGCCGACCGACGCCCGGGCCTTAGCCGCTGATAGAACCCCACACAGATCGCTGCAAATACGGTGATCACAGCGGCGGTGCCTGCCAGAGTGATCGAATTTCTCAGAAAGCCCAGATAGCGTCGGCTGAGCAGGTCCTGTTCCGATTCCAACCCCATCTGGGTCAGAATCGCCGCCGGCAGCACAAACCCCAGCACCACCGGGGTGACGCACAACACCAGCGCCAAACCCGCGTGCCAGCCCTTCAGCTCTGCCGGCGGCAGCGCCATGTGGCGTTTACCCGCCGTGTGGTATTTCGCACTGCCACGTTGGGTACGTTCGGCAACCGCCAGAAACAAGGCAAACACCAGCAGGCACAGCGCCAGTTGCGCCGCCGCAGCACGGTCGGCCATGGCAAACCAGCTGGTATAGATACCGGTGGCAAAGGTCTGCACCCCGAAATAGGCCACTGTGCCAAAATCGGCGACGGTCTCCATCACCGCCAGCAACACCCCACCCGCAATCGCCGGGCGGGCCATCGGCAGGCTGACTTTCCAGAACGCCGCCCACGCACTGCTGCCCAAGGCCCTCGCCGCCAGAAACGCAGCCGAGCTTTGCTGCAAAAATGCCGCCCGCGCCAGCAGATAGACATACGGATACAGCACCAGAATAAGCATCGCTGCCGCACCGCCGATAGACCGGATTTCCGGAAACCAATAATCGCGCGGCCCCCACCCGGTTACATCGCGCAGGGTGGATTGCACGATGCCGGGGTGATCCAGCACATAGGTATAGGCATAGGCCAGCACATAGGCCGGAAAGGCCAACGGCAGCACCAGCGCGATTTCCAGTATTCGCACACCGGGAAAACGGGTCATCGTCACCAGCCACGCCGCCCCAACCCCAATGGAAAACGTGCCAATCGCCACCATCACCACCAGCATCAGCGTGGTCAGCCCATAGCGCGGCAACACAGTGTCAATCAGATGCGCAATAGTCTCGGTTCCGCCGGTCACAGCGGCCAGCGCCACCGCCAGCATCGGCAGCAGGCAGACAGCGGCGACAATATAGGTCAGCGAACCGATCACGCGGCTGCCACCGGTGATCCGGCGACGGGTGCCATGGGGCGCATAGATTTGGGTGTCGGCCACGTCCGGTCTGCCTTTGTTCGACATATCTAAAAGGGCACGCCCGCGCGCCCGACTCTTAATCGACCATTTCTGTCAGCAATACCAGAGCCAAGCCCGGTATCTGCGCGGCTATGTCCCACGGGCACCATCGCTGTGACCCCCGAATCTGACATCAAAGGTCACCGGCCTGAAAAAACGCCAGCACATCCGCAAAAACATCTTGGCGTGTCAGGAACAACAGATGCCCCTGACCGGGATACCAAGGATCCGGACACCGCCCAGATGACGCGAAAACCGGTGTGTCTGGGCCGTGGTGAACACAGGGTCAGCCAGCCCGACAAAAAGCCGAACCCGCGCCGGACCAACTTTGGTGCCTTTGGGCAGCGACCAACCCCGCAAATTCAGCGAATGGGCGTCGGCCTGTGTGGGGCTGGGCAGAACAATCGTTTCTTTCTTGGCAGCGGCCAGCGCGTCAATCTGATCCGCCAGCGCCGGACCTTTCAGCCCAACATGGCCAAACAGCAATGTGCGGTAATATTCCAGCCAATCCGTCTCGCGATCAACCGATCGCACCCGCAGCGCTGCCGCCAGCACATCCCCAGAGGCCCGCAGCGCCGTGTTCAGCCCGCCTGCCCGTGGCACCGCCGTGGACATGGCCGCCACCCGCACATCGGTAGATTGCATCCGGCTACTGGCAAGAATGCCAATCACCCCGCCCATCGAATACCCCAGTATCCGCACCTTTTTCCCAGGATACCGGTTGGCAAGGTCTGCTATCTGGTTTGCTGCATTCTCTATCCCCACCGAAGGATCCATCGGCAGACCATCAAACCCCGGAAACCGATAGTAGACTGGCGCAAACTCTGACTCGCCCAGCTTTTCACCGGATCAAAAATGTCGATGGACACCAGCCCGCCGGGCACCAGAAAAAACAGCGTCTCGGCGCGCGCCACCTGATCTTTGTCAAACACCAAAGGCGATTATGCGCCGGTAAACGAGTCAGGCGAAGAACACCCGATCAGCGTACAGAAAAGACCAAAGACCGGCAGGCGGGGCAGATGCCGGACGGCAGCGCGCAAAGCATTCCAATTGATCACAGCTTGCGCACCCGCACCCCGATGGACCCACCCCGGGATAAACAACCGGGTTGTGCTGCCTCAACACCCCGTCAGATCACCTGACAGGGCGCTGCGCCGATGCCATCAATCGTAGCTGCGCTGATCCTCGATCACCAGCCCGTCCTTGGGCAGGCTGCCCGGTGCCACCACCTCGACAGCACCTTTCAACTTCAGGATATCGGCCACGGATTTGGCATAGGCCGCACCGTCGCCGCCCGGCACCTCAAGCAGCACCTTCATCACGTCCATTTCGCCTAGGCGGCTGGCAATAACCCGCGCCTTGATGATTTCATCATGTTTAGCAACCAGCGCCGCCACCTGTTCAGGGCGCACAAACATGCCCTTGATCTTGGTGGTCTGGTCAGCCCGGCCCATCCATCCCTTGATGCGCATATTGGTGCGCCCACAGGGGCTTTGCCCGGCCATCACGGCGCTGAGATCGCCCGTGGCAAAACGGATCAGCGGGTAGTCCGGGTTCAGGGTGGTCACGACCACTTCGCCCACTTCGCCCGGGGCGACAGGGTTGCAGGTGCCTGGGGTGACGATTTCGACAATCACATGTTCGTCGACAATCATCCCGTCAATCGTGTGGCTTTCATAGGCGATATTGCCCAGATCGGCAGTGCCATAAGACTGCAGACAGGAAATGCCGCGATCGGCGTATTGTGCGCGCAAAGACGGGAACAACGCGCCACCTCCAACAGCCGCTTTGGTGATGCCCAGCGTCACGCCCATGCTGTCCGCCTTGTCCAAAATCACCTTCAGGTAATCGGGCGTACCTGCATAGGCAGTGACACCAACGTCGCGCGCCGCCGTCACCTGCAATTCGGTCTGCCCGGTCCCGGCGGGCAGCACAGCAGCACCAACAGCGCGCGCACCGCTTTCAAACAGCATACCGGCGGGCGTCAGGTGATAGCCGAAACAGTTCTGCACGATATCACCGGGGCCAATGCCCACCGCATGCAACACTCGGCCAAACCGCCACCAATCCTTGTCACCGCCGCCCGGTTCATAGATCGGGCCGGGTGATTGAAAGATATGGGCAAAGCCCGACGGCGCCTTGACCGTAAAGCCACCAAACGGCGGGTTCGCCGCCTGCGCGCGCCCCAGTTCAGACTTGCGCAGTACCGGCAGGTCGGCCAACGCCGCAGCGCTGTTGATCGCGGCACTGTCCACCCCGTCCAGAGACCCGGCATAGCCCGGCAGCGATTGCGCCCGCGCTATCTGTTCCGGCAGGCGTTGCGCCAGATCAGCGGCGCGTTCATCGGGTGAGCGCGTTTCAAGTGTATCGTAAAACCCCATTGGACCATCCCGCATCAGCTAAGCCACCGCTTACGGCGACGATAAGACCGCACATCGCGAAAGGATTTGCGCCCATCGTCCGACATGCCCAGATAAAACTCTTTCACGTCCGGATTCTCGCGCAGCTCTGCTGCGGGGCCGTCCATCACCACCCGGCCGCTTTCCAGAATATACCCGTAATGGGCAAAGCGCAGCGCGACGTTGGTGTTCTGTTCGGCCAAAAGAAAGGACACGCCTTCCTTTTCGTTCAGATCCTTGACGATGGTAAAAATCTCTTCGACCAACTGCGGCGCAAGGCCCATGCTGGGCTCGTCCAGCAGGATGGTTTCGGGCTTGGACATCAGCGCACGGCCAATGGCCACCATCTGCTGTTCCCCGCCCGACGTGTACCCGGCCTGCAAGCGGCGACGCTCTTTCAGACGGGGGAAATATTGATACACCTTTTCCAGATCAGCATTCATCTGCGCCTTGCTGCCCCGGCGGGTGTAAAACCCGGTCAGCAGGTTTTCCTCAACCGTCAGATGTTCGAAACAATGGCGGCCTTCCATCACCTGAATCACCCCCCGGCGCACCAGATCGGCCGGGTCAGAAAGATGCACATCCTTGCCACGATACTTGACCGTGCCCTTGGTTACTTCGCCGCGTTCGGAATGCAGCAGGTTGGAAATCGCCTTTAGCGTGGTCGACTTGCCCGCCCCATTGCCGCCAAGCAGCGCCGTAATACCGCCTTTGGGTACGTTCAGGGACACGCCCTTCAGCACAAGGATCACGTGGTTATAGATCACCTCGATATTGTTGACCTCAAGCAGGGTCTCTTGCGTCTCGCCAGCGTCCAACATGGGGTTTTCTTTCCTGAAGATAGGTTCGGTTTCCCCCGGCGAATGCACCGCCGGGGGAAGGTTGGTTTACTTGCAGTCTTCGTTCACCGGCCAAGGCGCGTTGTCCTTGGCATAAGCGGCGGCTTTTTCCTGCTCTAGCGGCATGATCGACGCACCGTCTGGCGTCAGATGATCAGACGCTTTCACAAAGGCACTGCCGTCCCATTCCAGGATCCAGCCACCCGAGTGACCAGTATGGTCGGCGCAAGATGTGCTGAACGGTGCCACCATGCCGGACATGCCCAGCTCGGCCAGACGGGCCTCGGTGATGTTCAGGTTCTCAAGACCCCAACGCAGCTGTTCGGCGTTGATTTCACCAACACCAAAATTATCCTGCGCGGCTTTGATGCCCTCTGCCAGGATCATCGAGATCACGATGCCACGGCCATAAAACACGCCCTGCATCTCTTCGGCATTGGATTCGCTGTTACCGGCGTCGACAACATGCTTCTTGATGTCGGCCATAACGGCGGAATCAAGCTGGGGGAACGAATAGCTGATCGACTTATAGCCTTTGCCCTTATCGCCAACGATCCGCAGGTCAGCATCGTGACCCGACCACCAAACGCCAATGAACTGATCCATCGGGTACTTGGTTTTCACGGCTTCGGTGATGGCCCCGGCGTTCATCGCGCCCCAGCCCCACATCACAACGTAATCCGGACGCTCTTTGCGGATTTGCAGCCACTGCGCTGACTGGTTCTGCATTTCCTTCAGACCAACCGGGATCGGCAGGAATTCAAAGCCATGCTGGGCAGCCTTGGCCTCAAAAAACGGCATTGGCTCTTTGCCAAACGGGTGGTCCAGATGCAGGAACGCAATCTTTTTGCCTTTCAGGCTGTCCAGATCGCCGTCGCCGACATAGTTCAGGATCATCGACGCTGCGTCCCAATAGGACCCCGGTGCGTTGAACGCCCACTGGAATACCTTGCCGTCTGCCATTGGCGAAAAGCCATAGCCGGGTGCCAGAATTGGGATCTTGTCGATGTTTGTCTTGGGCAGAACCTGCAGCGTGATGCCGGTTGACCATGGCTGGGTCACGACGGCCTCGCCTTTGGTCTTTTCATAGCATTCCACGCCTTTTTCCGTCGAATAGCCGGTTTCGCATTCGGCAAAATCAATCGGAACGCCGCCGATACCGCCATCACGGGCGTTCAGCATCGCAATATAGTCTTTCTGACCGTTCATCAGCGGAATACCCGTGGCCGCAAACGGGCCCGTCCGATAGCTGAGGTTTGGCGCGTAAATTTCGGCAGATGCTGCACCGGCGGTTACCGCCGCCACAGCAGCTACCGCCGCCCATTTGGTAAACTGTTTCATCGAAGTTCCTCCCTTTGGTTTATGTCGATGGTTCGAAATTCAGCAGGCCCCGTCAGTACGGGAACGGCCAGATCACAAGCTTTTCGCGGATCAGCGCCCATAGACGCGCCAACCCATGTGGTTCGATGATCAGGAAAAAGATGATCAGCGACCCGACGATCATGATATTCAGATGTTCGATCAGGGCCGAGTCTATCGGGATGCCCAGCGCCTCGGGCACCGTGTTCATCATCACCGGCAGGCCCACAATCAGGATGGCCCCCAGATAATTGCCCATGATCGACCCCAACCCGCCAATAATCGCGATGAACAGGATGCGAAAGCTTAGCGGGATGTCGAACAGGTTCGGCTCTGCCGCACCGCGCCACATGAACACGAACAGCGCGCCGGATACCCCCACGATATAGGACGATACGGCAAAGGCGGTCAGCTTGGATTTCATCAGATTGATGCCAATCAGCTCGGCCGCGAAATCCATATCCCGCGTCGCCTTCCACGTCCGCCCCAGCGTGCCGCGGGTCAGGTTGATCGACACCCAGGTAATCAGCGTCACCACCACCAGCACAACATAATACTGCACCATCGAAGACGCCTGCGGACCGGCAATATAGACACCAAACATCTTCAGGTTCGGCACCTGAATAGCGCCACTGGCGTTATAGTTATAAAGCCAACCCCATTTTTCGAACAACCAAACCAGAAAGAACTGTGCCGCCAACGTGGCAATCGCCAGATAGAACCCTTTGATCCGTAGGCTGGGAATACCAAACACAACACCGACACCGGCACTGAACACGCCTGACAGCAAAATGGCGACAATCGGGTTCATCCACGGCATCAGGGTGATCATCTTGTAACAGGCATAGGCCCCCACACCCATAAACGCCGCCGTACCCAGGCTAAGCTGCCCGGCATATCCGGTCAGAATATTCAGGCCCAACGCGGCCAGCGAATAGATCAGCACCGGAATCAACAGCGTCTGAAAGGTGAATTCGCTGGCGGTCATCGGAAAGACAACCCAGGCAAAGATCAGGATGATCCCCAGCAAATACGCGTCCTGGCGAACCGGGAACAACGCCTGATCGGCTACGTATGAGGTCTTGAATTGTCCAGCGGTGCGATACAGCATCTCGATGTTTTCCTTCAGAACGGCGGGCTAGTCTCCCCCACCATGTATCCTTGTGTCAGGCCCTGCGGCCTCGGTCTTTTGCCAGCGCGCCCCGCGCCGCGTCAGACCCTTTCGATTATCTTTTCTCCGAACAATCCTTGCGGGCGGAACAGCAACACAATCAACGCCAGAACAAAGGCAAACCATGTCTCGGTATTGCCCCCCAGCAACGGCTGCCCCCAGTAGATTTCGAACATCTTTTCCATCAGACCAATCATCAGCCCGCCGATAATCGCCCCGGCAATGCTCTCCAATCCGCCCAGCATCAGCACCGGCAGCGCCTTATAGGCAATCACCTCTAGGGCAAACGAAACCCCGGCCCGCGCGCCCCATGCAATGCCCGTGACCAGCGCGATAATCCCGGCGATGAACCACACCAGCACCCAGATGGTGCGCAGCGAAATCCCAACCGACAACGCGGCCTGCGGGTCATCGCCCAGCGCCCGGATCGCCCGACCCATTTGCGTGCGGTTCAAAAAAACCAGCAAACCAACAACCAGCATCGCGGCCACAGCCACGGCGGTGACGTCCTTTTGCTCCAGGATCAGCAAGCCGCCAAACGGTTCCAACACAAAAGACCCGGTTGGAATGCCCAACTGCTCGGTAATCATCACCTTGTTTTCACCGCCAAAGATGATTTCGCCAAAGCCGATCAGAAACAGGGTGATGCCAATCGTCGCCATAAACAGGATGATATCCGGCTGGCCGACCAGAGGCCGCAACACCACCCGCTCGATGGTCACCGCCAGCACAAACATCACGCCCAGCGTCAGCACCACGCTGATCCACGCCGGAACGCCCATCTCGTGCAGCCCCACCAGCGTCAGCGCGGCAAACACCACCATGATGCCCTGGGCAAAGTTAAAGATCCGGCTGGACCGGAAAATCAGCACAAACCCCAACGCAATCAGTGCATAAAGAATGCCGGAAACCAGCCCTTCCCACAGCACCTGCATCAGAAAATCCGGTGCCTCGACCATCTCAATAAAGGGCCGGATGAATATATCGTACAGCATTGGTCCGTCCTTTTAGTGTTGCACGCCAAGATAGGCGTCGATCACATCCTGATTGTTACGCACCTCTTCGGGGGTGCCGTCGCCGATCTTTTTGCCGTAATCCATCACAACCACCCGGTCAGACAGATCCATCACCACGCCCATATCGTGTTCGATCAGGGCAATCGTGGTGCCAAACTCGTCGTTCACATCCAGAATAAAGCGGCTCATGTCCTCTTTTTCCTCGACATTCATCCCCGCCATCGGCTCGTCCAACAGCAACAACTTCGGTTCCGCCGCCAAGGCCCGCGCCAACTCGACCCGCTTCTTCAACCCGTAAGGCAAGCGCGCCACAGGTGTCTTGCGGATCGCCTGAATTTCCAGAAAATCAATGATCCTCTCGACAATCTCACGATTAGCGGTCTCTTCGGCCTCGGCCTTGCCCTTCCAGATCGCCTGCGCAAATACGCCAGCTTTCATATGCGTCAATCGCCCGGTCATCACATTGTCCAGAACGCTCATACCCTCAAACAACGCAATGTTCTGAAAGGTCCGCGCAATCCCCTGACGCGCCACCTGATAGGGCCGCATTTGTGGCCGCTTGGACCCGTGAAACCAAACCTCGCCCTCGGATGGCACATAAAACCCCGAAATGATGTTCAACATCGAAGACTTGCCCGCCCCGTTCGGGCCGATGATCGCGCGAATTTCGCCCTCGCGGATATCAAACGAGATGTTCTCGATCGCCACCACACCGCCAAATCGCAGGGTGATATTTTTCATTTCCATCATCACGCCGCCAATCTGGCGCCCGTCTGCGGTGACGTATCCCTCGTCCATGTCTTTCACCAAACCAGTCCCTTTTTCTGGCCACAAATATCCCTGCCCATTGCCCGGCAGGCGGCTTTGCCGCCGAAAGGGAAGGCCCGAATCCGCCACAACGCGGCTCTTCCGCCCAGCACGGTCATTCCGCCGCCATTTTCTGTGTCACTGCCACAACAGCTGCATCCCGAATGTCCAGCGTCGCACTGATCGACCCTTTGCGCCCGTCCTCATAGGTGACTTCGGTGGTGGTGTTGATTGTCGCAGAGCCATCATAAAGTGCCTCGATAATATCAGCGAATTTCTCTTCCACGATCCGGCGGCGCACTTTGCGGGTGCGGGTCATCTCGCCGTCATCCGCGTCCAGTTCCTTGTGCAGGATCACAAACCGGTGGATCTGGCAGCCCGACAACATCGGATCCGCAGCCACCGATTTATTCACAGTCTCCACATGGCCCTGAATGGTGTCCATCACCCGGGGATGCCCGGCCAGTTCCTGATAGGACGCATAAGCAATGTTGTTGCGCTCTGCCCAGTTCCCAACCGCCGTCAGGTCAATGTTGATAAACGCCACACAGTTATCTTTGCCATTGCCAAACAGCACAGCCTCCAGAACGTCCGGAAAAAATTTCAGTTTATTCTCGACATATTTCGGCGCGAACATCGCCCCCGATGCCATCTGGCCCACATCCTTGGCACGGTCGATAATCCGCAAATGCCCGGTGCCCTCTTCGATAAACCCGGCATCGCCGGTGGCCACCCAGCCTTCGCTGTCCTTGGTATCGGCGGTGCTTTCGGGGTTCTTGTAATATTCGACGAACGTCCCCGCAGAGCGATAAAACACCTCACCACTGTCGGCGATCCTCAACTCGACACCCGGGCTGGGAATCCCCACCGTGTCGGACCGTACCTGCCCATCAGGCTGGGCAGTGATGAACACCGTCGCCTCGGTCTGGCCGTAAAGCTGTTTCAGGTTGATCCCAAGCGAGCGGTAGAAATCAAAAATCTCCGGCCCAATCGCCTCGCCCGCCGTATAGCCGACCCGTACATGCGAAAACCCAAGGGTGTTTTTCAGCGGCTCATACACCATCACGTTGCCGACCCGGTATTTCAACCGATCCAGAAACCCAACCGGCTTGCCATCCAGAATATCCGGGCCAACCTTGCGCGCATGCGCCATGAAATAGTCGAATATCCGCTTTTTCGTTTTGCTGGCGTCCTCCATGCGGATCATCACATTGGTCAGCTGGGTTTCGAACACTCGCGGCGGGGAAAAGTAATATGTCGGCCCAATCTCACGCAGGTCGGTCATCATCGTTTCCGGGCTTTCGGGACAGTTCACACAGAAACCCGTCCAATAGGCCTGACCAATGGAAAAGATGAAATCCCCCACCCAGGCCATCGGCAGATAGGCCAAAATCTGGTCATCGCGGCGCAGATTGTCAAATTCAGACGACGCCTTGGCGGTTTCGATCACGTTGCGGTTCGACAGAACCACACCCTTGGGCTTGCCCGTGGTGCCCGAGGTATACAGCATCACACAGATGCTGTCGTAATCCAGCTTGTCCCGCCGCGCGGTCAGATCGTTGATAAGCTCATCATAGGCCGCCCGGCCTTGGGCCTGAATGTGGCTATATTCATGCAGATGCGAATGGTCGTATTTGCGCAAACCGCGCGGATCCAGATAGATCAGATGTTCGAACTGATGCAGCTGGTCCTGAATTTCGATCACCTTGTCGACCTGCTCCTGGTCGGCAACAATCACAAACCGCGCACCGCAATGACCCAGCACATAGGCCATCTCTTCGGCGTTGGCGTCCTGATACAGCGGCACCGGAATGGCCCCAACCGATTGCGCGGCAACCATCGACCAGTACAGATAGGGGCGGTTGCGGCCAATGATGGCGATAAAGTCGCCCTCATTCACGCCCAGATTGATCAGCCCCAGCGCCAGCGCCTCGATCTCTTTGGCGGTGTCGGCCCAGCTCCAGCTTTGCCAGATGCCAAACTCTTTTTCCCGGTAAGCAGGTGATGTGCCAAACTGCGACGCGTTGCGGTCAAGCAGCGCCGGAATGGACCGATGCCCATCGGCACCAGATTGCATCTGAACCAAGTGTCTTCCTCCCCAACCGAACTGCCTGGCAATCCGGTGCGACCCGCAAATGCGAATCTCTCCCTGTCTAAACCTGACCAAGAAGTCGCGCTTAACCTTGTCTGGAAGTTTTCCCAAATCTTACGAATTGTTACAAGTAAATCTGACCGCCAACAGACCCGGGCCGGGATCAAAACCCGCAAAAGCAAAAAGCTGCCCCCGGTGACGGGCGCAGCTTAATCTTTTAGGTGACACACGTCACCAGTCGCCTTGGCGGGTGGCCTTAGTTCCCGGTCACAGCACCGGTTGCTGCGTCCTTAACTGCGTCAGTGGCCGCATCGGTCGCGGCATCGGCAACCGCGTCAGTGGCCGCTTTTGTAGCTGCATCGGTGGCTGCATCCGCAGCCGCGTCAGTCGCCGCTTTTGCAGCCGCATCGGTAGCCGCTTTTGCAGCCGCGTCAGTCGCCGCTTTTGCAGCCGCATCGGTAGCCGCTTTTGCAGCCGCGTCGGTCGCCGCTTTTGCAGCCGCATCGGTGGCCGCTTTTGCAGCCGCGTCAGTCGCC
>JBLINN010000075.1:0-14993 GCA_047639325.1 Paracoccaceae bacterium
GCGCCCTCAGGGCCGAGATTGACGAAGACAAACTGCGCCTGAAACCCGCCGAAGTGGAAGAAACGTGGCGTCCCTAGGCACCGCTCGCCGTTTGGTGGTCAAAATCGGCTCGGCCTTGTTGGTGGACCGGGCCAGCGGTACATTGCGCGGCGACTGGCTGCATTCGCTGGCCGCAGATGTCGCCTGGATCAAAGGGCAGGGGACAGATGTCATTCTGGTCTCGTCCGGGTCGATCGCGCTGGGGCGCGGGGTTCTGCAACTTGGATACGCTGACTTGCCGCTGGAAAAATCCCAAGCGGCGGCGGCCGTCGGCCAAATCCGCCTGGCCCGCGCCTATGAAGAGGCGCTTGCCCCGCATGGCATCACAACCGGGCAGGTGCTGGTCACGCTGGAAGACAGCACCGACCGGCGCCGCTATCTGAACACCCGCGCCACGATGGAAACCCTGCTGGGTCTGGGCGTGGTGCCAATTGTCAACGAAAACGACACCATCGCCACCGACGAAATCCGCTATGGCGACAATGACCGGCTGGCGGCGCAAGTGGCGGTGACAATTGGCGCCGATCAACTGGTCCTGCTGTCAGATGTCGATGGGTTCTACACCGCCAACCCCTCCAGCGATCCAAACGCCATCCGTTATGACGTGATCGATAGGATTACCCCCGAGATCGAGGCGATGGCAGGTGACGCCGGTTCCGGCCTGTCCAAAGGTGGCATGAAAACCAAACTGCTGGCGGCGCAAATGGCCACAGCAGCGGGCTGCGCCATGGCGATTACCGAAGGGTCGCCCCTGAACCCGTTGAAAACCCTGGAAAGTGGCGCACCTGCCACCTGGTTTCCGGCGCAGCTTGATCCGCAAGCCGCCCGCAAACGCTGGATCGCGGCGATGAAACCCAAAGGTATCATCACCATCGACGCCGGCGCCGCCGCCGCCCTGGCGCGCGGCAAAAGCCTGCTACCGGCCGGTATCGCCCAAGTATCTGGCACATTCGGGCGCGGCGACCCGGTGGAAATCCGCAACCCGCAAAACCACAAACTGGGCCAGGGCCTGACCCGCTATACCGCCCAGGAAACCACTGCCATTCAAGGCCGCAGATCATCCGAAATAGAAGCCATCCTTGGTTACCCGGGCCGAGCCGCCTTGATCCATCGGGACGATATGGCACTATAAGGCTCTTTTTCTGACTCTAAATATCCCCGCCGGAGGCAAAAAACTTTGCCCCATTAGCAAACCAAAGGCACAACACCGATGAAAGACTTCGACAGCATCCCCGCCTTGATGGCCGATATCGGTGCCCGCGCCAAAACCGCCAGCGCTGTGCTGGCCTTTGCCAGCGCCGATCAAAAACGTGCCGCCCTTGTTGCGGCGGCGGGTGCCGTCTGCTCAGGACGGGCCGACATCATCAAAGCCAATTTGAAAGACCTCGAATTTGGCCGCGATAAGGGCCTAAGCCCGGCGATGATGGACCGCCTGATGCTGGACGATGCCCGCATCCAAGCGATGACTGAAGGCCTGCGCGCCGTGGCCGACCAACCAGATCCCGTCGGCGAAGTCATAGCTCAATGGGATATGCCGTCGGGCCTGAATATCCGCCGGGTGCGCACGCCTTTGGGGGTGATTGGGGTGATCTACGAAAGCCGCCCCAACGTGACGGCAGATGCCGGTGCCTTGTGCCTGAAATCCGGCAATGCGGTGATCCTGCGCGGTGGTTCGGAAAGCTTTCATTCCTCTGGCGCGATCCATGCTTGTCTGGTTGAGGGGCTGAAAACCGCTGGTCTGCCCGGCGACGCCATCCAACTGGTGCCAACCCGGGATCGTGCGGCGGTGTCTGAATTGCTGACGATGACCGAATTTGTCGATGTGATCGTCCCACGCGGCGGCAAGGGCTTGGTGGGGCTGGTGCAACGCGAGGCCCGCGTGCCGGTTTTTGCCCATCTCGAAGGCATCGTGCATATCTATATCGACGCTGCCGCCGGTCCCAAAAAAGCGGTCGAAGTCGTGCTGAACGCCAAAACCCGCCGCACCGGGATTTGCGGCGCGGCGGAATGTCTGTTGATAGATCAAAAAATCGCCGACACTCTGGGCCGCGATATCATCACCGCGCTGCTGGCGACTGGTGTCGAGGTGCGGGCCGGGGGTGCGTTGGCCAATATTCCTGGCACGGTTCCGGCCAAGGATGATGACTGGGGTCATGAATTTCTGGACATGATCATCGCCGCCAAAGTGGTTGACGGAATTGACGCCGCCATCGCGCATATCCGCCAGTATGGGTCAAACCATACCGATTGCATCATCACCGAAGACACCGCCACCGCCGCGCATTTCTTTGAGCGGCTGGACAGTGCGATCCTGATGCACAACGTCTCGACCCAGTTTGCCGATGGCGGAGAATTTGGTATGGGCGCGGAAATTGGTATTGCGACCGGCAAAATGCATGCCCGTGGCCCGGTGGGGGCGATGCAACTGACCAGTTTCAAATATCTGGTGACCGGCGACGGTACTGTGCGCAGCTAGAGCGTGTCGCGTTAGAACCGAATGGTGATCTGATCGCCGTCATGCATCATGCGTGGCTTGCGGCCCAGATCAGCGGCAACAGCAGGCAACAGCGCAAACTGAACCTGGGCAGGCGTGATCTTGGGCGTGGTGCCGGGCGTGCCCATGTCTGACCACAGGTTATCATCGACATTCAACTTGTCGGCCTTGCCGATGGCTGTCCAAACGCCGCCTTCAGCCAATATCCGCACGGTGCCACCATAGGGCATCGCGGTTTCCAGACATTGCAGTGCCAGAAAGGCCAGGCGCACCTCGGCCCGGGGTTGGGGATCAAGAGGGGCCCATTGCACCTTTAGGCGCGCCCCGCGCAACATGTCGTCCAACACAGACACAACTTCAGCCCGCCCCAACATCTGTTCACTCGCCGCGCCATAGGCGATGCGGAAAAACCGGATGCGGGCGCCGGCATCGCCAACGCTGTCGGCGATCAGGTCCATTTCGGGGCCCTGGGCGCCACCGGCCAGATCCAACAGTTCCAACCCGTTGGAAATCGCCCCAATCGGGCTGATCAGATCATGGCAAATACGCGACCCGATCAGTGCGGCAAGATTGACGTTGGTTTCGCCCATGATATTCCCTCTACAGACATCGCCCTAGTATCCGGACAAATCCATGACCGACCTGAATGCCATCTTCGCACCCGGCATGTTTGTGCGCCATCCCGATTTCCCTGAATGGGGTGTCGGACAGGTGCAATCCAACATTACCGCCAGGATCACCGTGAATTTCCGGGACACCGGAAAACTGGTGATCGACAGCACCCGCATTGCCTTGATACCTGTCTTTGATCCCTGAAACAGATTGACGAAGGGTTAATATTTTCTGTCCGGTATGTCTCAAACCCAACAGGTTGCCAAATCGCGCCCTTTCACGTTATCAGCGCCCAATCCTGTCCCAACAAGGCGATACCAGACTCTCATGCCTGATACCGGGCCTAACACGGGGCCAAACTTTAGCGTCAAAATCGCCGAAACCGAAGCAGAGCTGCGGGCGGCGCAGGCTTTGCGCTATGACGTGTTTATCCGCGAACTTGGTGGCAGCGGTGATATGGTGGACCACCAGCAAGGTCTGGAACAGGACCGGTTTGACCGGTTTTTCGACCATATGATTGCCACCGACACAGACTCGGGTCAGGTGATCGGCGTTTATCGGCTGCTGCGCGACGATCAGGCCAAACGGGCCGGGCAGTTTTATTCCGAAGACGAATATGACCTGAGCATCCTCAAATCCGGCGGCCGCAAGTTGCTGGAACTGGGGCGGTCCTGCCTGCATCGTGATTATCGCGGCGGCACTGCGATGTTTCATCTGTGGAACGGGTTGGCGGACTATGTGGCGCGACACGACATCGAAATCCTGTTTGGTGTTGCCAGTTTTCACGGCACTGATGCCCAGACCCTGGCCGCGCCTTTGTCGATGTTGCACCTGAACCATCTGGCGCCGCCGGACCTGCGGGTGCGGGCGCTGGCGGATCATTTCCAGCCGATGGACCTGATCGCGCCCGATGACCTGGACCGACGCAAGGCGATGTTGCAGGTGCCGGCCTTGATCAAGGCCTATCTGCGGCTGGGCGGGTTTGTGGGCGAGGGGGCCTATGTTGACCAAGCGTTCAATACCACCGATGTCTGTCTGGTGTTGGATACGGCGCGTCTGAACGCGCGACAAAGCCGGATGTATGCGGGCGGGCATGGCGGATGAACGGCACTTGGAACAGTGTTGATGACCCGGACCCGGTGAAGATCGGGCCGCTGGGCTGGGTCCGGGTATTGCTGCGCGGATCGGCCTTGGCGGCGCTGGTGTTTGGCGGGTTGATCCTGTTGTTACTGATCCGTCTGCTGGAACGGCCGCTTTGCGGGCTACAGCGCCCGGTGACGCCGTTTATCACGCAGTTTGTTTGCCGCAATGCATTTCGCATTCTGGGAATGGGGTTTGAAACCTCGGGCGATTTGATGCGTGATCGCGGCGCAGTGGTGGCCAACCATTCATCCTGGCTGGATATTTTTGCCCTGAATGCCCGTAAACGCATCTATTTTGTGTCCAAGGCCGAAGTGGCATCCTGGCCAGGGATCGGCTGGCTGGCGCGGGCCACTGGCACCGTGTTTATTGAGCGCAATCCGAAGAAAGCACGCGAACAGATGCAGATGTTCGAGGACCGCCTGACAATTGGCCACAAGCTGTTATTCTTTCCCGAAGGCACCTCGACCGATGGACAGCGGGTTTTGCCATTTAAAACAACGCTTTTTGCGGCGTTCTTCACAGATCACCTGCGCGAGATCATGTATGTTCAGCCGGTGTCGGTTCTCTATCACGCACCCAAAGGCGCGCCGCGCAGGTTTTATGGCTGGTGGGGAGAGATGGATTTTGCCTCGCATCTGCTAAAGATCCTGGCCGTGCCGCGCAACGGGGCGGTGCATCTGACCTATCATACACCGGTCAAAGTCGCCGATTTTGCCGATCGCAAAGCGCTGGCGGCGCATGTCGAAGCGGTGGTGCGTCAGGGGCACGACCGCGCGATGATCGACCGGCAATAGCGGGGTTTACCAGTTCTTTGGACTGTAATCGCCCGCATCATGGCAAACGCGCCGAAGAGATGCCGCCGACCCTTGCATCGCCCCGGAACCTGACGTATACGCGCGCCATTCAAACCCGCAGGCGGGGTTTGGGCCGATGGGGGAGACATCCCCAAAGGTCCTCCGGTTGGCGCACCCGCGTCGAGACCCCCGCCGAGGCTAAAACCGGAAAGGTAAACCACATGGCTCTTCCTGAGTTCACCATGCGACAGCTGCTGGAAGCTGGCGTTCACTTTGGTCACCAGACACAGCGCTGGAACCCGCGTATGGGTCCGTTCATCTACGGATCGCGCAACGGCATCCACATCATGGATCTGACACAGACCGTTCCGATGCTGGATCTGGCACTGAACGCAATCCGTGACACCGTCGCCAAAGGCGGCCGTATCCTGTTTGTTGGCACCAAGCGTCAGGCCGCACAGCCTGTTGCAGACGCCGCCGAGCGTTGCGCACAGTATTACATGAACCACCGTTGGCTGGGTGGCACGTTGACCAACTGGAAAACCGTGTCCCAGTCGATCAGCCGTCTTAAGAAGATCGACGAAGCCATGGAAGGCGACATCGAAGGCCTGACCAAGAAAGAGCGTCTGGGCATGCAGCGCGACCAGGGCAAATTGCAGGCCTCGTTGGGCGGCATCCGCGAAATGGGCGGCACCCCGGACCTGTTGTTCGTCATCGACGTCAAAAAAGAAGCGCTGGCCATTGCCGAAGCCAACAAGCTGGGCATTCCGGTTGTGGCGATTGTGGACACCAACTGTTCGCCTGATGGTGTGGATTACATCATCCCAGGCAATGACGATGCGGCCCGTGCGATTGCGCTGTATTGCGATCTGGCGTCCCGTGCGGCCCTGGACGGCATGTCGGCCCAACTGGGTGCGGCTGGTGTTGATCTGGGCGCGATGGAAGAAGCCCCGGTAGAAGAATTGATTGCAGAAGTGGCCCCCGCTGAGGCCGCCGCCGAAGCCCCGGCGGCCAAAGCCGAAGCCCCTGCTGCCGAAGAAGCCCCTGCTGCCGAAGAAGCCCCGGCTGCAAGCTAAGCAATACTTGTTACCTGAATGACAATGGGGCGGGTTAAGACCTGCCCCACTGGCAATTTGATTTGAGGAGAGCCAAGAGATGGCAATCACAGCAGCACTTGTGAAAGAACTGCGCGACAGTACCGGCGCGGGCATGATGGACGCGAAAAAGGCGTTGACCGAAACCAATGGCGACATGGACGCCGCGGTTGACTGGCTGCGCACCAAGGGTCTGGCCAAGGCCGCCAAGAAATCCGGGCGCATCGCTGCCGAAGGTTTGGTTGGCGTCGCAGTTGCCGGCGGCAAGGGGATCGCGGTTGAAGTGAACTCGGAAACCGACTTTGTCGGCAAGAACGCCGATTTCCAGGGCATGGTTGGCGCTATTGCCACTGCCGCGTTGGCTGTGTCGGATATCGACGCGCTGAAAGCGGCTGATCTGGGCGGTACATCAGTTGCCGACACGATCACCGACAAGATCGCCACCATCGGCGAAAACATGTCCGTGCGCCGTATGGCTGTGCTGGAAGGTGGCAATGTGGTGTCTTATGTGCACAACGCCGCCGCGCCGGGTATGGGCAAGATTGGTGTTCTGGTTGCCACAACCGGTGACAACGAAGCGTTTGCCAAGCAGGTCGCGATGCATGTCGCCGCTGTGAACCCTGCATCCCTGTCCGAGGCCGATCTGGATGCGGCTGTGGTCGAGAAGGAAAAAAAGGTTCAGATGGACATTGCCCGCGAAAGCGGCAAGCCCGAGCAGGTGATTGAAAAGATGATCGTTGGCCGGATGAAGAAATTCATGGCCGAAGTGACCCTGTTGAACCAATCGTTTGTGGTGAACCCTGACCTGACCGTTGGCGCCGCTGCCAAAGAAGCCGGTGTTGAAGTGACCGGGTTTGTGCGTCTGGAAGTGGGCGAAGGCATCACCGTTGAAAAAGAAGATTTTGCAGCTGAAGTTGCGAAAATGAACCAAGGCTAACGCCAAAGGTCATTGAAAGAATTGAGGCGGGGCACATAAAGTGTCTCGCCCTTTCTGTTTGGAAGCCGCGAAGTCTGGGTGAAATCTGATCTGGCTTGCCCTGAAATATCAATCAAATGCGGAGCCGCGCTGTAGCGCAGCCCCGCCATAATTGAAGGCCCCCTTGTCAATGGGGATGGACAGGGACCGTTCAAATACTCCGGCCGGGACGCCGAATAAAAAGAACCCGAACCGGACAGGTCAGAGAGCCCTGAAATACCAAGGGTCATGTCCTGTTGTTCCAGGCCAAAGCCACCACTCACGGAACCACACAAGTCTGCGATTTTTGCGCCGCTTGCGAAAGTAATGAATACCTTACCTTGCGCAAATTATGTGAAACTTTTGTATCAGTGATATGACTTAGCCTGTTCAGGCTTCCATCACAAACATCTGATTGTGCAATGCGGCCTTCATTACGGCCTGTGCTGTGGTCTCAACCGACAGAGTCTCGCGTGCCAATCGCAGGTGTTTTTCCACGGTGGCTGACGTCAGGCCCATCAACAACGCGATGTCCTGCGTTGTCTTGCCATCCCCAACCCATTCCAGCGCCTCGCGCTGACGTTTTGTCAAGCCGCGGTTGGGCGCGCTATAGGGCAGGGACAGGATTTTCAGATGCGCGATATTGTTCATCAGATGGATTGCGTTGCCATGTTTTTCCCAGACGGCATCGGCCTGATCTTGGGTCATTCCGTCCTGCGCACAGATTGAAATCGCGGCTTTTGAACGTGCCGAGACCGATTTGAAACTGATGGTATGGCCAACCGTCACGCCAAGTTTCGCGTTGAAATCAAAGACCTGGCGTTCTTTGCTGGTCATCATGTCGCTTGCAATCAGCTGGCCGATTAACCGCCAACTGCAACATCGGCGCATGAAAATACAGCCCATCATGCAGAAACCCGTCAATATATTCCTGACTGTGGTTCGTCAGAATGATGAAATCATCCGGATCCCCCAGCGACGTTTCCGTTAGGTACTGGGTATAGCCATAGATCAGACGATCAAAACCAAAGCTGTCCATCTGTTTGCAATGTGCCAGCCAAAGCTCTTCAAGGCTTTGCGCGTTTGACAGGAAAAACAGATAGTCTTGCAGTTTCATACCGGTCGCGCCCCGCCAAGATGGGTATCCAAGGCATCCAGCGCCAGAATATAACCCTGCATCCCAAAGCCGCAAATCTGGCCCAAGGCGACCGGGGCAATATAGGATCGGTGCCGGAATTCTTCGCGGGCGTGAATATTTGACAGGTGAACCTCGACCACCGGCAGCTCAACCGACGCGATCGCATCCATCAGGGCAATCGATGTATGGGTATAGGCGCCGGCATTCAGAACGATGCCATCGGCCTCGCCTTTTGCGGCATGTATCAGGTCAATCAGCGTACCTTCGCTGTTGGATTGCGCAAAGGTGATGGAACGCCCAAGTTTCTGCGCATGGGCGCGACAGGCGTCTTCAACCATTGCCAGAGTCGTCGAGCCGTAAACCTCTGGTTGGCGGGTGCCAAGCAAATTCAGGTTCGGGCCGTTCAGGACCAGAATGCCACTCATTGTATTTTCCCCATTCGTGCGCCATCTAGACGTCGGAAACCGACATTTGTCCAGTTCCGAGGCATAAAGGCCGGGTTTTTTGGCATTGTGGGAACAAAGACGTGCAAATGCGCCACGCCCCCCCAGCTGACTTTAGGCAGGGGGGCCAAACACTGCCATTCCCAACCAGTCAGCAACCAGAGCGGGTGTCTCTTGGCCCTCGATCTCGATTGTCATGCCGGTTTCGCGCAACAAATTGGTGTCAGATCGCTGTTTGATCTCGTTCAGCACAAATCGCCCGCGCAGCCGTGCACCCGCCGGCACCGGTGACAGAAACCGCAGTTTGTTAAAGCCATAGTTGATGCCCATGACTTGCCCCGGCATCATCGGAAAGCAATCGTAGACAAAGCGGCTGGCCAGCGACAGTGACAGGAACCCATGCGCGATTGTGCCGCCATACGGGGTTTCAGCGGCGGCGCGCACCGGGTCCACGTGGATCCATTGTTCGTCATGGGTGACTTTGGCGAAATCATTGATCATCTGCTGATCAACAGTGATCCAGTTTGACACGCCAATTTCGCGGCCCACCTGCGATTGCATCTCTGTCAGTGCGGCTTGAATATCAGTCATGGGGATTTTCCTGTTTCAATTTTATTTGGGATCGGGGCCAACACGCACCATGCGCTTGCCCCGGTTGTCGCCAGCCAAAAGGCCGGTCAGTGCTGCGGGGGCGTTTTCCAACCCCTCGACGATATCTTCGGTCACCACGATCTGGCCAGAGTCTGTCCAGTGGTGCAAGGCGCGCAGGGCGGTGGCATCCTGATCGGCGAAATCCATCACGATGAACCCCTCCATCCGCAGGCGTTTGACCACCAACAGCCCGGGCAGGTTGCGCGGTCCGGTGGGGGCCTCGCTGTCATATTGGCTGATCGCGCCACAGCACACCACACGGCCACGTTCGTTCATCACGGCCAGCGCGGTTTCCAGAACCGACCCACCGACATTGTCGAAATAAACGTCCACGCCATTGGGGCAGGCGGCCCGCAGCGCCTTGAACAGCCCCGGCGCGCGATAATCCACACAGGCGTCAAAGTCCAGCGTGTCCACAACCCAAGCGCATTTTTCCGGGCCCCCAGCGATGCCGACCACCCGGCAACCCAAAGCGCGGGCGATCTGGCCGACAAAGCCACCAACCGACCCCGCCGCCGCCGACACCAGCACGGTTTCGCCAGCAATCGGGCGGCCGACGCTGATCAGGCCATGAAATGCGGTTTTTCCGGCGATGCCATAGACCGACATCAGGTGCGACACCGGGCGGATATCCGGTAGCTTTTGCACCTTGCGCCCCGAACAAGTGACATAATCGGCCCAAACGGTTTCCGCCGCTACGATATCGCCCACCGACACACGCGGATCGTTCGACGCCATCACCTCGCATACCGCATAGGTCGGCATCGCGTCCCCGGCATTGACGGCAGCGCGATAGGTGGCGCCCTGCATCCACGACCGGTTGGCGGCGTCAATGGACATCAGGATGGTGCGCAACAGCACCTCTCCGGCGGCAGGTACGGGCATTTCGACGGGGTCCAGTCGGAAATGATCCGGTTTCAATTCGCCCTTTGGCAGGCTGGCGACGGTGATCTGACGGTTTGTCATGCGGTGCTCTTTTCTAAAGATAAATGAAACGCGGGCGATACGTGGTTGCGGTTGGGTTTATCCGGGGTAACCTGCGCAAAACCCAAACTCCTGAGGCTGAGATGACCAAAGAATACCGCCAGCATGTATATCGCCCTCCGGTTGGGGCGGTTGATCTTTTGTTGATCCGCCACGGCGAATCCGAACCGGCGCGCCAAGGAGAATCGTTTCAGATGAAAGACGGTCATGGCGACCCGGCGCTGCATGCCAACGGGCAGGCGCAGGCCCAAGCCGTGGGGGCGCGGCTGAAAGACGACCCGCTGGCAGCGCTGTATGTCACCACCTTGCGGCGCACCCACCAGACGGCGGCGCCGTTGGCGGCGCATCAAAACCTGACTCCGGTGGTCGAGGCCGACCTGCGAGAGGTCTGCCTGGGCGACTGGGATGGTGGATTGTACCGTATCAAGGCGGCCGAAGGGCATCCGGCCTTTACCCGCGCCGAGGCGGGGCAGGAATGGGGTGAAATTCCGGGCGCCGAAACCACGGCGCAATTGCACGCGCGGGTGCGGGCGGGCTTGTTGCGGATTGCCGCGCGCCACGCCGATCAGCGCGTCGCGGCGGTGGTGCATGGCGGGGTGATTGGCGCGGCGATGTCGATAGCCACCGGTGCCGCGCCCTTTGCCTTTAACGGCGCGGGCAACGGCTCGATCAGCCGATTGGTGATCATCGGCGACCGGATGGTGGTGCGGGGATTTAATGACACGACGCATCTTGGCTAGGCCCTAACCGGGCAGCACCACAACCTTGCCCATCACCTTGCGGGCATCCATCATCTGCAACGCCTCGGCGGCCTGTTCCAACGGGAATGACGCACTGATGCGCGGCTTGATCTTGCCCTGTTGATACAGCTGAAACAGCTCAGCCACATTGGCAGCATGGCCTTTGGGGTCGCGGAACACCGATGCCCCCCAGAACACGCCGACAATCTGCGAGCCTTTCAGCAAGGTCAGATTCAGTGGGATTTTTGGGATACCAGCGGCAAACCCCACCACCAGAAAGCGCCCTTTCCAGGCCAGCGACCGGATCGCCGGTTCGGCGTAGTCGCCGCCCACGGCGTCATAAACCACATCCACCCCGTCCGGCCCGGCCAATTCCTTGATCTTGGCCGACAGCGCCTTTTGCGCATCGCGGTCCATCTCGCGCGGGTAGATCAGCGTCTCATCCGCGCCGATCTCGCGGCAGAAAGCCGCTTTTTCCTCGGACGACACAGCGGCAATCACCTTGGCCCCGGAGGCTTTTCCCAGCTCGATCGCCGCCGCCCCAACGCCACCCGCCGCGCCCAGAATCAGCAGCGACTCGCCCGGCTGCACCTGCGCGCGATCCTTTAGCGCATGATGCGACGTGCCGTAGGTAAACACAAAACACGCGGCCTCATCATAAGGCATCGCGTCGGGTATTTTGATGGCGCGCGCCGCCTCGACATTCAGATGCGTGGCAAAACCGCCATGCCCGGTCAGCGCCAACACCCGGTCACCCACCGCAAACCCTGTCACACCTTCGCCCACGGCAATCACGTCGCCAGAAATCTCGCCACCCGGCGCAAACGGGCGCGGTGGCTTCATCTGGTACATGTCGCGGATCATCAGCGTGTCGGGAAAATTCACCCCGGCTGCACGGACCCGCACCAGCAAATGCCCCTTCCGTAGCGTCGGATCCGGCAATTCCGTCAGCGCCAGCGTTTCCGGGCCGCCAACAATTGTGCTAAGCATGGCTTTCATCATCAAATCTCCCTGATCTTATGTCTGATCCTTGCGGCAGGATTTGATGTTGAAAACCCTATTGTCAATCGAAATTCGAAATGCAATTTTGCTGTGCGGAACGCAAATGGCATTTTGGGGGGCTTGGCGATGCAGGATGATGGGCTGGAAGAATTCCGGGACGAGCTGCGCGATTGGTTGCAAGCCAACTGCCCGTACGAGATGCGCGATGGCGCTGGGGCCGAGGAAAACATTTGTTGGGGCGGCAAAAACTGGACCTTTCAGTCGGACGCGCAGCGCATCTGGCTGGAACGGATGGCCGCGCGTGGCCTGACCGTGCCGACCTGGCCCGCCGATTGTGGTGGGGCCGGGCTGAATCGGGCACAGGAAAAGATATTCCTAGAAGAAATGGCGCGGATCGGCGCGCTGGTGCCGTTGCAAAGCTTTGGAATCTGGATGCTGGGGCCTGCCCTGCTGCAGTTTGGCACCGACGAGCAGAAACAGCATTATCTGCCGCCAGTCGCGCGCGGCGAAGTGCGCTGGTGTCAGGGCTATTCCGAACCCGGCGCCGGGTCTGATCTAGCAAGTGTGCAGACAAAATGTGAAGATAAGGGCGATCATTGGCTGGTGAATGGTCAAAAGGTCTGGACGTCTTATGCCGACAAGGCCGACTGGATTTTCGCGCTGTTGCGCAGTGACCGGGATGCGCCAAAGCACAAAGGCATCTCTTTTGTGCTGATCGACATGAACAGCCCCGGTGTTTCAACCCGCCCAATTCAGCTGATCTCAGGCGTGTCGCCGTTTTGCGAGACGTTCTTTGACGATGTCAGCGTGCCCAAGGGGCAGGTTGTTGGCACTGTCAATCGCGGCTGGGATGTTGCGAAATACCTGCTAACCCATGAGCGCGAAATGATTTCTGGCGGCGCTGGTGGTTCGGCGGGCGGCGGTGGTCGGGCCCTTGGCGCGGTGCTGAACGACGAAGAGGCCGGGTTGTCGGACGTGGTGTTACACAGCGATGCGATGCGGGCCGAGGTGGACTCGCTGGCCTTTGCGCTGACGCTGGAACGCTACAAAGATATGGCCGAATCGGGGCAGGGCGTCGGCGATGCGTCGGCTATGTTGAAATACATGGGCACTGAAATGAACAAACGGCGGCACGAGTTGGTGATGTCGGCGGGTGGGTCAAATGCGCTGGCCTGGGAAGATGCACGCCCGGCTGATTGGCTGCGTACCAAGGCCAATTCCATCGAAGGCGGCACGTCCGAAGTGATGCTGAGCATCATATCAAAACGCATATTGGGGCTGCCGGGATGAGTATCATGCAAAAACTGGTAAAGACCGAAGAAGAAACCATGCTGGGTGATATGGCGCGCGGGTTTCTGGACGGCGCCGCACCGGTGTCGCATCTGCGCGGGCTGCGCGATGCTGGGCAAACTCTTGATCCAGCTCTGTGGGCCGAGATGGCCGCCATGGGTTGGACTGGCATCTTGGTGCCCGAAGGCGCGGGCGGGTCCGATATGGGCCATGCCGCTGCCGGGGTGCTGGCGGCTGAGATGGGCAAAACCCTGGTTTCCAGCCCGTTCCTGTCCACCGCAGTGATCGCCGCAACCGCGTTGCGTCAGGTGTCGGATGACCGCTGTAAAGCCGCGTTGCAGGCCATTGCTGCAGGCACTTTGACCTATGCCGTAGCAATGGATGAAGGATCGAAATTTTCGCCTGAAAGCAGCGAGATGAAGGCCGTACGTGATGGCAATGGATTTCGACTGACCGGTCAGAAAACCTTTGTGATTGATGGCGGTCTGGCCGACCGGATACTGGTGCTGGCGCGCACGACGGAGGGCCTGACACTATTTGACCTGCCCACCGATCGCGCCGGGATCACCCGCGACCCCAGCGCGATGATCGACAGCCGCGATGCGGCGCAGATCAGGTTTGATGACGTGCAAGCAACCGGTGCTGACGTTCTGGGCAGCGTTGACGAAGCGATGACTGTGCTGAAACCCGCGCTTCAGGCCGGGCAGGCGGCATTGGCGGCAGAGCTGTCCGGTGTGGCGGCGGGGGCGTTTGGCATGACGATTGACTACCTGAAAGAGCGCAAACAATTCGGCGTGCCGATTGGTGGCTTTCAGGCACTGCAACATCGCGCCGCGCATTTGTGGTGCGAGATCGAGGTCACGGCCTCGGCGGTCACCAATGCCGGGCGGATGCTGGATGCTGGCGACGATGCAACGCTGGCGGTGTCGCTGGCCAAGGCGCGCGCCACAGCAACGGCGCAGCTGGCGGTGCAGGAAGGTGTGCAGATGCATGGTGGCATCGGCATGACCGACGCTTTTGACATGGGATTTTACATGAAACGCGCCCGCGTCGCCGCCGAATGGCTGGGCGATTACGGCTATCACGCAAGAATAATTGCCCGCCTGCGCGGGTTTTAAGGGACAGAACATGACACCAGAAATTCTATTTTCTTTGCACGGTAAAACCGCGCTGGTCACCGGCGGCGCCACTGGCATTGGCCGCATGGCCGCCGAAGGATTGGTGCGCGCCGGGGCGCGGGTGCTGATCGCCTCGCGCAAGGGCGACGCCTGCGACGCGGTTGCCGCGCAACTGAATGCGCTGGACGCGCCGGGGTCTGCCGAAGGCTTTGCCGCAGATATCGGCAGCGAAGCGGGCATTGACGCGCTGGTGGCCGAGGTCAAGACCCGCACGGAAACCCTTGATATCTTGATGAATAACTCGGGCGTCACCTGGGGCGCGCCGCTGGGGAAATTCCCGTTTCAGGCCTGGGAAAAGGTGATGAACGTCAATGTAGCCGCGATGTTCCACCTGACGCAATCATTGCTGCCGATGTTGACCGCCTCGGGCAGCGTCGATGACCCGTCGAGGGTGGTCAATGTGGGCTCGGTGATGGGCGAGGTGCCGATGGGCGAT
>JBLINN010000076.1:0-14879 GCA_047639325.1 Paracoccaceae bacterium
TGCAGGTATTCACCGACCTTCTGGGAAAATGGAACCCGCATATCAATCTGGTATCACGCAATAGTTTGGCGGACGTGTGGGAGCGCCACATCGCTGATTCCATTCATGTTTTTCGGGTTGCACCGGTTGTAAACCACTGGGTTGATTTGGGTAGCGGCGGTGGATTCCCTGGTATGGTTGTCGCCATTCTTGCCATGGACGAAGCGCCTGACATCAAGACTACCCTGGTCGAAAGTGATCAGCGCAAGGCGACATTTTTGCGCACGGCCGCCCGGGAAACTGGGGCGCCTTGTACTGTGATCTCTGATCGGAGTGAGGCGGTCCCGCCCCAAGAAGCGGATGTTCTTTCTGCGCGGGCTCTGGCGGATTTGTCGGATCTTTTACACCACGCGGAACGACATCTGGCCTCGGGGGGCACGGCGTTGTTTCCCAAAGGTGTCACCTGGCAAAAAGAGGTGGATGCGGCACAACGGCAATGGCGTTTCGAGGTTGAGGCGATTAATAGTTTGACCAAACCGGGAGCAGCCATTTTGAAAATCACAGGAGTGTCGCGTGTCTGATTTGTCCCGCCCAGCCGGGCCACGCATTATTGCGGTCGCCAACCAAAAGGGCGGCGTTGGCAAGACAACAACGGCGATCAACCTGGCTGCGGCTTTGGTTGAGGCTGGCTTGCGTGTCCTTGTTGTGGATTTGGATCCGCAAGGAAATGCATCTACCGGATTGGGGGTTGAGCCTGCTGATCGCACGCTGACAACCTATGATCTACTGGTGGAGGATGCCGCACTGGTGGACGTCATTCAAGACACCGCGATTGACGGGCTTGGGATCATACCGGCCACCGTCGACCTGAGTTCAGCTGATATGGAGCTGATTTCAAACGAAAAACGCAGCTTTTTGCTGCATGACGCCTTGCGCCAGACGGCGATGGACCAGTTTGCATGGGATTACGTGCTGATTGACTGCCCGCCGTCGCTTAGCCTGTTGACGGTAAACGCGATGGTGGCGGCACATTCCGTTCTGGTTCCGCTGCAAAGCGAATTTTTTGCGCTGGAAGGGTTATCGCAATTGATGATGACGATTCGTGAGGTGCGCCAGACGGCTAATCCAGGCTTGCGGATCGAAGGCGTGGTGCTGACGATGTATGATCGGCGCAACAATCTGTCGCAGCAAGTGGAAGAGGATGCACGTAAAAACCTGGGCGAGTTGGTGTTTGAAACGCGGATCCCCCGAAATGTGCGGGTCAGCGAAGCGCCGTCTTATGCGATGCCGGTTCTCAGCTATGATCCGGGATCGCAAGGGGCGATGGCCTATCGGGCGTTGGCAAAAGAACTAATTGGCAACCATAGCAAAGCAGCCGGTTGACCGGCGAAAGCGAGGGTAAAATGGCAGGAAACAAGGCGAAACCTCGGGGGCTGGGTCGTGGATTGTCAGCGCTGATGGCGGATGTGACAACCGAACCGAATAGAAATATGGCCGAAGGAACGCGACGCGGTGATATGTTGGTTCCGATTGAGCAGTTGGTGGCCAACCCCAATCAGCCGCGCCGCAGTTTTGTTCAGGAAGATTTGGACGATCTGACCGCGTCGATCCGGGAAAAGGGCGTTTTGCAGCCGTTGTTGGTGCGGGCGATTGATGGCGACAAATACGAGATTGTCGCTGGCGAACGACGGTGGCGGGCTGCCCAGCAGGCGCAGCTGCATCAGGTTCCGGTGCTTGTGCGTGAGTTTGACGATGTCGAAGTTCTGGAAGTGGCGATTATCGAAAACATTCAGCGTGCCGATCTGAATGCGATTGAAGAGGCGGCTGGATATCGTCAGTTGATGAATGGTTTTGGCCACACGCAGGAAAAACTGGCCGAGGCTTTGGGCAAAAGCCGCAGCCATATTGCCAACTTGTTGCGGTTGCTCTCGCTGCCTGATGACGTCCAGGCGTTGTTGCGCGATGGTCAATTGACTGCTGGCCATGCTAGGGCGCTGATTACTTCGGACAATTCGTCAGACTTGGCGAAAAGGGTTGTTAAAGGTGGGTTGTCGGTGCGGGCGACCGAACGGCTGGTGAAAAAGCCGCTGCCGGGTAATGCTGCCCCGTCGAAACTGCGGGTCAAAGCGACCAGGATGGAAAAGGATGCAGATACGCGGGCGCTTGAGGGCGATCTTGCGGGTATTCTTGGTATGAAAGTGTCGATTGATCACCAGTCAGGTGGCGAATCCGGGCAAGTCGTCATTTCATACGACACGCTTAATCAACTGGACGAGCTGTGCGGCATCCTTAGCCGTTAGGGCGCGTCCAGATAAACGTCAAGACAGCGCCAAGTGTAACTATTTGAATCATAAGAACATATAGTGGAACACTCAAGAACAGGGACAGGCCGAGGACCGCAGCGATGGACAACGTTGCTAGTCGCTTTGCCCGCGGTCGAATGGCCCCTGATCTATTCCAATCGTCAATAAGAGGCCCGAAAATCGGGTGAGACAACAGCCAATTATGCAGGCGGCTGGACGAACGCGCGAAAAAGAAGGCGGCCAGCAGCAGGAATGGAACGGTTGGTAACAGCGGCAGGACAATGCCAATCACCGCGAGCGCGACGCAAATCAATCCCAAAGCTGCCCAGATAACCTGCATGTTCTAATCCGATAACAATTCACGGATCACTGCATTAAGAACCGCGCGACCCGACTGCGTGGCCATAATGCGCCCGTCCTGTGCGGTTATCATCCCCAGTTCGGTCAGATAGGTCAGCTTTTTACCCTCCAAAGGCACGCCGCAAAGGGAGTGATAACGATCGGGGTCAATCCCCTCGGTCAGTCTAAGGCCCATCATCAGCATTTCCTCGGCCTGTTCCATCGCTGTCAACGGTGTGCGCAAAACCTCACCTGACCCATTGGCGACAGCCTGCAACCAAGCGCCGGGGGCTTTGGCGCATTCGGTGGCGACGCGGATCCCGCCGATTGACAGCCTGCCATGCGCGCCGGGGCCGATGCCGATATAGTCGCCATAGCGCCAATAGATCAGGTTGTGGCGGGACTGGGCGTCGGGCCGCGCGTGGTTTGACACCTCATAGGCCGGAAGGCCGTGTGTGTCGCAAATGTCCTGCGTGGCCTGATACATGTCTGCGGCAAGGTCGTCTGATGGTAATCCGCGTAACCCGCCCTTGGTGTATCTGTCGCCAAAGGCGGTGCCGGTTTCGACGGTCAGCTGGTAAAGGGACAGGTGATCAATCGCCATGCCAAGGGCTTGATTCAGCTCTGATTTCCAGTGATCCAGCGATTGGTCTTGCCGGGCATAGATCAGATCAAAACTGACCCTATCGAAACAGGATCGGGCGACATCAAAGGCCGTTTGTGCCTCGGCCACTGTATGAATGCGACCCAGACGGCGCAAATCCACATCATTTAGGGCCTGTATGCCCATCGACACCCGATTGATGCCCGCATCGCGATACCCAGCAAAGCGACCGGCCTCGACTGAGCCCGGGTTGGCCTCGAGCGTGATTTCAATGTCATTTGCCATAGGCCAATGGGCGCGGATGGCGTCGATGATAGCCGCGACAGTGTCGGGATGCATCAAACTAGGTGTGCCGCCGCCAAAATAGGCTGCGTTCAAAACCCGGCCTTGGGTTTCGGCCGCAACCCGAGATATTTCCGCCAAATAGGCTCTAACCCAGGTATTTTGGTCAATATTCTGGGAAACATGGCTATTGAAATCGCAATAGGGGCATTTGGCCTGACAAAACGGCCAGTGCACATACAGGCCAAAGCCGCCATGGCGCCAATCCTCAGCCAAAACACCCTGCAACAAATTTGGCGACCGCATCCGCGCGGTGGCTGATTTTGTTCTTTTCCCAACGATCCATTTCACCAAAGGTGATATCATGCCCGTCGGGCACAAAAATCGGGTCATAACCGTGACCCTGCGAACCGCGCATCGGCCAAACCACTTTGCCGGACATCAAGCCGGGGAAAACTTCGTCATGGCCATCAGGCCAGGCGATGACCAGCGTGCAACAGAACCGGGCAGTGCGCGGATGCGGGGCATTTGCGGCTTCAAGCTCTCGGTGGGTGCGCTCCATTGCCATCGAAAAGTCCCGACCATTTGGGGTTTCGGCCCAATCGGCAGTATAGACACCGGGCGCGCCGTCAAGCGCGTCAATCTCGATACCGGAATCGTCGGACAGGGCGGGCAGGCCAGTGGCCTTGGCGGCGGCATGCGCCTTTATACGTGCATTGCCGACAAAGGTGGTTTCGGTTTCTTCCGGTTCGGGCAGGTTCATTTCCGCCGCCCCCACGACAGTGACGCCGTGGGGGGACAGAAGATGCGCCATTTCGTCCAGTTTTCCCTGGTTATGGGTCGCAATCAGCAACCTTTCGCCGGAAAACTTGCGGGTCATGCGGTGGCTGCTTTTTGCATGGCGACCAGTTCGGTCACGCCTTTTTCAGCCAGATCCATCAGTTGGTTCATCTGATCGCGGGAATAGGTGGAGCCCTCGGCAGACATCTGAACCTCGACCAGTTGGCCGGTCCCGGTAATGATGAAGTTGCCGTCAACGCCTGCTTCGCTGTCTTCGGGGTAGTCCAAATCCAACACTGGTTGGCCAGCGTAAATACCGCAGCTGACGGCGGCGATTAGATCAACCAGTGGGTCTGTGACCACCTCGCCGGTTTTCATCAGTTTGTTGACCGCAAGGCGCAGCGCGATCCAGCCGCCGGTAATCGAGGCGCAGCGCGTACCGCCATCAGCTTGCAAAACATCGCAATCTATAGTGATTTGCCGCTCGCCCAACGCCACCCGGTCAACCCCAGCGCGCAAGGACCGGCCAATCAGCCGCTGGATTTCAACGGTGCGCCCGCCTTGTTTGCCGGCTGTGGCCTCGCGTCGCATCCGCGTGTTGGTGGCGCGTGGTAGCATGCCGTATTCTGCGGTGACCCAGCCCAGCCCAGAGCCTTTGATAAAAGGCGGCACGCGATCCGCCAGCGATGCCGTGCACAACACATGGGTATCCCCGACCTTGATCAGGCAGCACCCTTCGGCGTGTTTGGTAAAGCCCGTTTCGATTGAAACCGGGCGCATTTCGCTTAAATCTCTTCCAGAGGGGCGCATTCTGATATCCTTTTTTGGTTAGGGTCGGGATACCGTCCAGCGGGGCGATGATGCAACCCCGATTGACCTTTGCTGCAGGGCGACTTTAATGGCAGTCCAGCCAAGAGGGGCGCGGATGAACGACACGACAAAATTGTTGGACGAAATGAACGACCGGTCACGCGAAGTGTTTCGGCTGGTGGTTGAATCGTATTTGGACAGTGGCGACCCGATTGGCAGCCGCACCCTGACCCGCGCGCTAAGCGAAAAGGTCAGCGCGGCGACCATCCGCAATGTGATGCAGGATTTGGAATATTTGGGTCTGTTGGACAGTCCGCATGTCAGTGCCGGGCGGGTGCCGACCCAGATGGGGCTGCGGATGTTTGTTGATGGATTGCTAGAGGTTGGCGATCTGAATGACTCTGACCGGCAAAAGATTGACGCCACGCTATCCAGTAATACCGCGGATATGGGCAATATACTGGACCGGGTTGGATCGGCCTTGTCGGGTGTGACGCAAGGCGCGTCGCTGGTGTTGACGCCCAAGCACGAGGCAGCGATCCGCCATATCGAATTTGTCTCACTTGGGCATGATCGGGCATTGGTGGTTCTGGTCTTTGCCGACGGACATGTGGAAAACCGGCTGTTTACCCCACCCCCCGGGCAAACCCCCAGTTCGATGCGTGAGGCGGCGAATTTCCTGAATGCGCTAGTCGAGGGTAAAACCCTAAGGGAGGTGCGCAAAGTCATTCAGCATCAGATCAAATCACGACGCCAGGAAATCGACAGTCTGGCGCAGGTTATGGTGGAAAGCGGCATGGCCGTGTGGGACAGCGAAGGCGAAGAGGCAGAGCGGTTGATCGTGCGGGGGCGGGCGAATCTTATTGGCGATGACACCCCGGATGAAGGGTTGGATCGCATCAGATCGCTGTTTGACGACCTGGAACGCAAGCGCGATATCGCCGATTTTCTGGATTTGACCGAAGACGGTGAAGGCGTGCGCATTTTTATTGGCTCTGAGAACAAACTTTTCTCACTTTCGGGTTCCTCTCTGGTGGTGTCTCCTTATATGAACGCTGATCGTAAGATCATTGGTGCGGTCGGGGTTATTGGACCCACGCGGTTAAATTACGGGCGGATCGTGCCGATTGTGGATTACACGGCACAGCTGGTCGGGCGGCTGATTTCCGACCGGAGTTAGAGGTAAAGAAGATGGCAGAGCACAAAAACGAAGATTTCCTGGACGATATTGCGGATGCAGAAGCCGAGGCTTTGGCCGATGAGATGGCGGATCTTGATCCTGAGCTGATCGAGATCGATTCGCTGCGCGCCGAGCGAGACCAGTTCCGCGACCGGTTTATGCGGGCGTTGGCTGATTCTGAAAATGCGCGCAAACGGTCAGACAAGGATCGACGCGAGGCTGAGCAATATGGTGGATCAAAGCTGGCGCGGGATATGTTGCCGGTGTTTGACAATATGAAGCGCGCGATCGAGGCGGCGACGGACGAGCAGAAACAGGTGTCTGCGGCATTGATCGAAGGGATCGAGCTGACAATGCGTGAATTGCTGAACGTGTTTCAAAAACACGGCATTCGGATTGAGACGCCGGAAGTTGGTGACAGGTTTGACCCGCAACTGCATCAGGCGATGTTCGAAGCGCCCGTGCCGGGCACCGTGGCCGGAGAGATCATTCAGGTCGCGGCCGAAGGGTTTATGTTGCATGACCGTTTGTTGCGTCCGGCACAAGTTGGCGTGTCTTCGACACCTACGGGTTAATCCAGCCGCCTGCTAAGTATCAGGTTGGGGAGCCTCCGGCGGGGATATTTTGGGCCAGAAAAAGAGCTGGCCTTAGGTTTTGGCGGCGGTTTTGAGTTTGTAGAGCAAATCCAACGCTTGGCGCGGGGTGAGTTCATCCGGGTGGATGTCGCTTAGCATGTCCTGAACCGGAGAGTGTTTTGGTGGCGGCGGTGGCGCAGAGGCAGCGGCAAAAAGTGGCAGGTCATCGATAAGGGCCTTTTGTTTGCCGCCACCTTCCCGTTCGGTTTTTTCCAGCGATTCCAGAACCACGCGGGCGCGATTGATAACGGTTTCAGGCAGTCCGGCCAGTTGGGCGACCTGAACGCCGTAAGATCGGTCGGCGGCACCTTTGCGGACCTCGTGTAGGAAAATGATTTCTTCCTGCCATTCCTTGACGGCAACGGTGGCGTTTTCCACGCCTTTCAGCCTGCCGGCCAACGCGGTTAGTTCGTGGTAATGGGTGGCAAACAAAGCACGTGATTGGTTGGTTTCGTGCAGATGTTCTAGCGTGGCCCAAGCGATGGACAGGCCATCATAGGTGGCGGTGCCGCGGCCAATTTCGTCCAGAATCACCAGCGCGCGGTCATCAGCTTGATTGAGGATAGCAGCGGTTTCGACCATTTCCACCATGAAGGTTGATCGCCCCCGTGCCAGATCGTCTGATGCGCCAACGCGACTGAATAATTGGCTGATCATGCCGATATGGGCGCTTTCGGCGGGAACATAGCTGCCCATTTGTGCCAGCAGGGCGATCAGGGCGTTTTGCCGTAGAAAGGTTGACTTACCGGCCATATTGGGACCGGTCAGCAGCCAGATGGCGGCGCCATCTTCAGCGCTGAGATCACAATCATTGGCGATGAAGCTGCCGCCGTTCTGGTGCCGCAGCGCCTGTTCGACAACTGGGTGCCGGCCACCGCAGATTTCAAAGTTGCGGGTATTGTCGACAGTTGGCCGACACCAATTTTCGCCTTGGGCCAGGTCGGCCAGCGCTGTGGTCAGGTCGATCTCGGCCAGTCCCTTGGCGGCAGCGGCCAGATGCGCCGATTGGGACAGTAGAGACGATTCCAGGCCATCATAGAGCCTTTTTTCAATCTCTAATGCACGGTTTCCGGCATTTAGAATTCTGGTCTCAATCTCGCTGAGTTCAACGGTGGTGAACCGGACTTGGTTGGCGGTGGTTTGGCGATGGATATAGGTCTCTGTCAGTGGTTCAGACAGCATTTTCTGTGCATGGGTGGTGGTGGTTTCGATGAAATATCCCAAGACGTTGTTGTGCTTGATTTTCATCGACGCGATGCCGGTGTGATCCACGTATTTTTGTTGCAGCCCGGCAATGACAGAGCGGCCTTCGTCCCGAAGCGTACGCACTTCATCCAACTCACTGTCATACCCGGCTGCAATAAAGCCACCGTCGCGGGCCATCAGCGGCGGTTCGGCGATCAGCGCGGCGTCAAGCAGGGCGTGGATGTCATCAAACCCGGTCAGGTCACGGGTAGCGGCGTTTAGCAGGGCTGGCAGGTTGAGGCGGGCACATAGCCCTGCAATGGCTTCGGCTTGTTCCAAACCGTTACGGATTGCGGCCAAATCCCGGGGGCCACCGCGCCCCAGTGACAACCGGGACAAAGCGCGATCCAGATCGGGGGTTTTGCGCAGGGCGTCACGCAGATCGGTTGATATGTGGGTCTGTTCAACGGCAAAATCCAGCCCATCCAGACGCGCATGGATGGTTTCAAGGTCGCGCGACGGGCTGGAAAGCCGCTGATCCAGCAGGCGCGCACCGCCGGGTGTGACCGTTCGATCAATGACTGACAGTAAAGAGCCCGACCGACCGCCATTCAGCGCGCGAGTCAGTTCCAGATTTCGACGGGTCGCGGCGTCGATCTGCACAACGCGGTCAGTTGTTTCTCGGATCGGCGGTTGCAACAACGGCAGTTTGCCCTTTTGGGTGATTTGCAGGTAATCAACCAATGCGCCCATGGCCGAGATTTCTGCCCGGCCAAAGCTGCCGTACCCGTCCAAAGAATCGACGGAAAACACCGCACAGACCCGTTTTTCGGCGGCATCGCTGTCAAAACTTGCGCGTCCCAGCGAGGTAAGGGCGATGCCAAGATCAGAGGAAAGCTCGTGCAACGTCCCCTCGTGCGTTTCGGATACGATCAGTTCGGATGGGGCTAGGCGCGCCAGTTCCGGGCCCAGCCGAACCGGGGTCAACGGCATCACGTGAAACGCACCTGTCGATATATCGGCCCAGGCCAGGGCCGCCCGATCACGTACTTCGGCAAACGCAGCCAGGAAATTGTGGCGCCGCGCCTCTAACAAGGCGTCTTCGGTCAGGGTGCCGGGTGTGACCAAACGCACGACACCGCGCTTTACCACCGATTTAGAGCCGCGTTTTTTAGACTCGGCAGGGTCTTCAAGCTGTTCGCAGACCGCCACGCGAAACCCTTTACGGATCAGCGTCAGCAGATAGCCATCCGCTGCCCGCACCGGGACGCCGCACATCGGAATATCGGCGCCGTCGTGTTTGCCGCGTTTGGTCAGGGCGATATCTAGCGCCTCGGACGCGGCGACGGCATCGTCAAAGAACATCTCGTAAAAATCGCCCATGCGATAGAACAGCAAAGCATCGCTGTACTCGGCCTTGATCTCAAGAAATTGCGCCATCATTGGCGTGACGGTGGTCACGTCTTTTTCCCCTCGGCCTGGAATCCAGCAGACTGTACAAACCCGGTCAAACCGGCGAAAGGCGAAAACGCATTGTCGTTGAGGCCCGGCGCGCCCTAGGCTATGTCTCCAAGGCACCCATAGGGAGATGGCCGCAAATGCCTAAGATCAATATTACCGATGACGAGGCACTTGCCTTTCACCTAGAGCCGACGCCGGGAAAGTTTGAAATTACTGCGACTGTCCCGATGAATTCGCAGCGCGACCTTTCGTTGGCCTATAGTCCGGGTGTTGCGGTGCCCTGTCTGGCGATCGCGGAAAATCCGGAAGCCGCCTATGATTATACCAACAAGGGCAACCTTGTCGCGGTGATTTCCAATGGTACAGCGGTGCTGGGTCTGGGCAATTTGGGCGCGCTTGGCTCTAAGCCGGTGATGGAGGGCAAGGCGGTTCTGTTCAAGCGGTTTGCGGATGTGAACAGCATTGATATCGAACTGGACACCGAAGACCCGGATGAATTCTGCAATGCGGTGCGGCTGATGGGGCCAACCTTTGGTGGTATCAACCTGGAGGACATCAAGGCGCCGGAATGTTTCATTATTGAACAGCGTCTGAAAGAAGAGATGGATATTCCGGTCTTTCACGATGACCAACACGGCACAGCGGTGATCTGCGCGGCGGGGCTGATCAATGCGCTGCATATCTCGGGCAAAAAGATCGAAGACGTCAAGATTGTGTTGAATGGTGCGGGCGCTGCCGGGATTGCCTGTATCGAATTGCTAAAATCCATGGGCGCACGGCACGACAACTGCATCCTTTGTGACACCAAGGGCGTGATTTACCAGGGACGTGCTGAAGGCATGAACCAGTGGAAATCGGCGCATGCGATCAAGACAGAATTGCGCACATTAGAAGAGTCTATGCGAGGTGCAGACGTGTTTTTGGGGGTCAGCGCCAAAGGGGCTGTGACGCAGGAAATGGTGGCCAGCATGGCGCATAATCCGGTGATTTTTGCGATGGCCAACCCCGATCCGGAAATCACCCCGGAAGAGGCACACGCCGTGCGGGTTGACGCGATTGTTGCCACAGGACGCAGCGATTATCCCAACCAGGTGAACAACGTTCTTGGCTTTCCCTATCTCTTTCGCGGCGCCCTGGATATACACGCGCGCGCCATCAATGACGAGATGAAGATCGCCTGCGCAAACGCATTGGCTGAATTGGCCCGCGAAGACGTGCCGGACGAGGTTGCACTGGCTTATGGTCGCAACCTGTCTTTTGGTCGCGATTATATCATCCCAACCCCGTTTGATCCGCGTTTGATTTACCGGATTCCCCCCGCTGTGGCGCGGGCCGGGATGGATACGGGCGCTGCGCGGCGTCCAATCATCGACATGGACGCGTATGAGCTGAACCTGAAATCCCGGATGGACCCAACCGCCAGCATCCTGCGCAGCCTGAACGCGCGGGCGCGGGCGGCGCAGGCACGGATGATCTTTGCCGAAGGCGACGACCCACGGGTTTTGCGGGCAGCGGTGATGTATCAGCGATCGGGTTTTGGCAAAGCTTTGGTTGTTGGTCGCAGCGAAGACGCCAAGGAAAAGCTGGAAGCCGCAGGTTTGGGTGATGCGTTTCACGAGCTGGAAATCGTGAACGCGGCCAATACCCGGCATCTCGATATGTATAAAAACTTTCTGTATTCACGGTTGCAGCGCAAAGGGTTCGACAGCAAAGACATTCATCGTCTGGCCGCGCGGGATCGGCACGTGTTTTCGGCCCTAATGCTGGCACATGGGCATGGCGATGGCTTGGTAACCGGGGCGACGCGCAAGTCGGCGCATGTGTTGGATCGGATCAATCACGTGTTTGACGCGGACGCCGAACATGGGGCGGTTGGGGTGACGGCGCTGCTGCACAAAGGGCGGATCGTGTTGATCGCCGACACGCTGGTGCATGAATGGCCCGAGCCTGAAGACCTGGCCAATATCGCAGAACGTGCTGCCGGAGTTGCGCGGCATCTGGGGTTAGAGCCCCGCGTGGCGTTTGTCAGCTTTTCGACCTTTGGCCACCCGATTTCCGAACGCGCCGAAAAAATGCACCTTGCCTCCGACGTGTTGACCCGGCGCGGCGCGGATTTCGAATTTGAAGGCGAAATGACGGTGGATGTGGCCCTGAATACCAAGGCGCAAGCGGCTTACCCGTTCTCACGTCTGACGGGCCCGGCTAATATTCTGGTGGTTCCGGCGCGCCATTCAGCCAGCATTTCGGTCAAGCTGATGCAGGAAATGGGCGATGCCACTGTTGTGGGGCCGATCCTGACCGGGGTGGACAAGCCAATTCAGATTTGCCCATCGGCCGCCACGGCGAACGAAATCCTGAACATGGCGGTGCTGGCGTCCTGCGATATTGGCTAGGCGGGTTAGTTGCCGGAAAACGCTGTCGCCGAGCCCCAAAGTTGCCGCACACGCGCGTCGCGTCCGCAGGCTTTGCGATAGCGTTTATAGGCCTCGGATTGCCGTTTTGGTCCAAACCGCGTCAACACTAGCTTGGTGCCTTTATGGTAATCCTGATGATATGCTTCGGCGGGATAGAATTTGGTTTCACTTAGAATTTGGGTCACGATGATCATGCCCAGGTCAGACTGGGCTTGCGCCTTGACCTGATTGGCAATGGCCTGTTCGTCTTTGTCGGAAACAAAAATGGCGGTGCGATAGCTGTCGCCGCGATCACAAAACTGGCCCCCGGCATCCGTCGGGTCAACCGAGCGGAAGAACATCACCAACAGTGCGTCACGGGTCACAACATCCGGGTCGAAGGTGATTTGAACCGCCTCGAAATGGCCGGTGCCGCCGCCGCTGACTTGTTTGTAAGTGGCGGTCTTTGCCGTCCCGCCGATATAGCCGGACATCGCCCCGACCACGCCCGGAACCTTTTCAAAATCAGACTCGACGCACCAGAAACAGCCGCCCGCAACAGTCAGCGTTTCCACCTTCGAGGCTACGGCCGGTCCGTACCGTAATATGCAGGCAAGCGCGATCAGACAGGTCAGGGCAATTGGTTTCAGGGTGTTGAAAAAGGTCATGGCTGGTCTCCTTTGATCCCAGCGTGCCTGTGCGCGTGCAGGCAGGCAAGATGCCGACATAGAATGTCACGCCGAGGTGACAGGAATTTACCACTTGGCCTAGGCCCGGACGAGCACTAGCGTGCCCGGAAGCGGGGGCGAAAATGACAGACAAAATGACCACCCATCAGGCCGAAGAGGATGCCCGGAACGAGGGGATCCTGATCTATGTCGATGGCCGGATTGTTCCACGGCAACAGGCGACGGTTAGCGTCTATGATAGTGGGTTCATGTTGGGCGATGGTGTGTGGGAAGGAGTGCGGTTGTATAACGGGCACTGGGCCTTTTTGAATGAACACATGGACAGGTTGTTCGAGGCGGCAAAAGCCATTGATCTGGATATCGGGATGGATCGTTCAGGTGTCACTTCTGCTTTGTTAGAGACCCAAAAAGCCAATGGCATGCACACAAATGCCCACGCCCGTCTGATGGTGACTCGCGGGGTCAAGTCGCATCCGTTTCAACATCCGGGGCTTAGCCGGTCGGGGCCAACCATGGTGATCATCATGGAACATTCACAGCCAAAACTGCCGCGTCCGATCCGGCTGGCGACAGTTCCGCATCAGCGCGGGCTGCCGATGACGCAGGACCCGAAACTGAATTCGCACTCCAAGCTGAACTGTATCCTGGCCTGCATCGCCGCCGAAAAGGCAGGTGCGGACGAGGCGTTGATGCTGGATGTGCATGGCTTTGTGAACACCACCAACGCCTGCAACTTTTTCATCGTGCGCAAGGGGCAGGTTTGGACGTCGACCGGGGATTATTGCATGAACGGGATCACCCGGCAAAAGGTGATCGATCTGTGCCGCGCCGATGGCATCCCGGTGTTCGAGCGCAATTTTTCACTGGTCGACACCTATGGCGCCGACGAGGTGTTTTTGACCGGTACCTTTGGCGCGCAGACCCCGGTAGGCGACATTGACGGGCGGCAGATTGGCACCGGGCAGATTGGGCCAGTGACCGAACGGATAAGACAGTTGTACAAAACGCTGATCGAACAGGAAACCATCTGATGCGGATTGCGATGTGGTCCGGCCCGCGCAACTTGTCGACGGCGATGATGTACAGCTTTGCCGCGCGCGGCGATTGCGCGGTCCGGGACGAGCCGTTTTACGCGGCCTATCTGAAACAAACCGGCTTGCCGCACCCAATGGCAGATGAGATTATCGCCGCACATGAAAGCGATCCGGCGCAGGTGGCGGTGGCCTGTTCAGGCCCTATTCCAGGGGGAAAGCCGCATTTTTACCTGAAACTGATGCCACATCAGATGTTGGACGGGATGCCAATGGACTGGGCAGAGGCCTGTGTTCATGTTCACTTGATCCGGCATCCGGCGCGGGTGATTGCCAGCTACGGCGCTAAACGTGCGGATCAGACATTGGACGATATCGGATTTGCGCAGCAGATGGATCTGTATAATCGGCTGGGCGGGGTGATCGTCGACAGCCAGGATATTCGCGAAAACCCGGATGCGATGATGCGGGCCCTATGCGCCGAAATCGGGCTGCCGTTTACAACGGACATGCTGACTTGGCCCGCTGGTGGGCTGACCGAAGACGGCGTATGGGCGCGGCATTGGTATGGAGCCGTGCACAAAAGCACCGGGTTTGCGGGGGCCGAAGGGCCCTTGCCTGCCTTGACCGGGGCACTTCAAACCCTATGTGACGCCGCAATGCCTGCCTATCAGGCACTGCGAGACAAGGCGTTAAAACCGATGTAACGCGGGCCTATCCCTTTAGCCGTTGATTTCGCATCGCAATCAGCCGCAGACGCAGGGCGTTCAGCTTGATGAACCCAGCGGCGTCTTTCTGGTCATAAGCGCCGGCGTCATCTTCGAACGTCACATGCTCTTCGGAATATAGCGAATGGTCCGACCAACGGCCAACGCAGGTGGCGGACCCTTTGTACAACTTGATCCGCACGGTGCCGGTGACATGGGTCTGGCTGGCGTCGATGGCGGCCTGCAGCATTTCACGCTCGGGCGAATACCAGAAACCGTTATAGATCAGCTCAGCATATTTCGGCATCAGCTCGTCCTTCAGATGCATCGCGCCGCGATCCATGGTGATGGATTCGATGCCGCGATGCGCCTCGAGCAGGACGGTACCGCCGGGAGTTTCATAGATGCCGCGGGATTTCATGCCGACAAACCGGCCTTCGACCAGATCCAGACGGCCAACGCCGTGCTTGCCGCCATATTCGTTCAGCTTGGTCAGAACGG
>JBLINN010000077.1:0-14831 GCA_047639325.1 Paracoccaceae bacterium
GGCAAAATTCGGATCCAGCACGACGGCCCGGCTATGGCTTGCTTCGGCCAGATCGTATTCATGACGAAACATGTGCACTATGCCCAAGGCCGAATGAACCTGCGGCAGATCCGGATCAAGCGCAACGGCCTCTTTTGCCAGGGTAAACGCAATATCCAGCGATCGGTCCGCATGCAGCAACGAAGCCCCGCTGCGATTGGTGTAGGCCGTTGCCAATTGCGCCTTGGCCAGAGCAAAACCAGGGTCAATTTCCAGCACTTGGTTTAACAGATCCAGCGCCCTGGCACGCGATTGGTCATTGAACCGCCAGATTTCCTCTCAAGCGCGCAGGTACAAATCATAGGCCTCCAGGCTGTTGGTATGCCGCTTGGCCTTCAGCTGCCGTTCTTCCTGTGTCAACTCAACCTGCAATGCGTCAATTATTTGCGCCGTAACCTCATCCTGAAGGGCGAACAGGTCTATGAATTTGCGATCCAATCGTCCGGCCCAGACCTGAAAGCCTGTGCCAGCGTCAACCAGCTTGGCGTTGATCCGCACATGGTCTCCGGCCCGTTGCACGCTGCCTTCTACCACATAGCGCACGCCCAGTTCGCTGGCGATATCCTCGGCCTCACCAGGTTGATCGCGGAAAGAAAAGCTGGTGTTGCGCGCGATTACCAGCAACCCGCTGATGCGTGAAAGGTCGGTTATCAGATTTTCCGATATGCCATCACTGAAATAGCTTTGATCGGCGTCACCAGACATGTTGTCGAACGGCAGAACCGCAATGGATGGTTTGTCAGACTGAGACAACGGCACCGGGTCATTCGGAAAACTGTCGGCCAATTGCGGGACCGGAGCACTGAATTGCTGCCACAGGAAAAAGCCCGCCAGGGCCAAAACCAACACCAATCCTACAGCCAGCGCGGGCCAAGCCCTGCGGGGTCCGGGTAAATTGGTTGCGGCCGCCGGGGTGTCGGCATCGGCAGGGGTGCCAATGGTTTTCCGGACCCAGTTGATACACCTGAACCGGATTTGGAATATTCTTGACCAGATGGGTGCCGCCATCTGCAAACGCTACCGCCAGACGCTGGTGAACCTGTTCAAACACAGAACTGGACACTGCCACACCACCAGGCGCGGCCAGGGTCTCTGTCCGGGCGGCAACATTGACCCCGTCGCCATAAATGTCATCGTCCTCGACAATAACCTCGCCCAGGTTGATCCCGATGCGCAGGTTGATCCGATCCTTAGCAGGTTGCCCGGCCATGGAGTGTTGAATTTCTATCGCGCATTGGACAGCGGCTGTAACACTTGCGAATTCAACAAGCGCACCATCCCCCATCAGCTTGACCAGACGCCCGTCATGGCGGCGAATCGCCGGTTCAACAAAGGTGCGACGCGTATCAAGTACCCGTGCCAGCGTGGCCGATTCGTCCTCGGCCATCATCCGGCTGAAGCCAACCACATCCCGCATCATAATGGCCGCAAGCCGTCTGTGTTCGACCGGAGTCATATCGTCCTTTCGCTGACACTCCGCGTCAGCTTAGCCAAGCAGTGAGAACCCTCAAAGCGACTCGGGGTAGGTCAACGGTAATCAGAACCGATAGCGATGCAGATCCGCGCCTTGCTGGTGCAGCCAACGGCGGGGGGCCTCGTAGGGGCCATGCAGGCGCGTGACATTGTCCCAGAAGGCCGCCGAGTGGTTCATCTCGGCCAGATGCGCCACCTCATGTGCAGCGACATAGCGCAGGACTTCGGGCGGGGCGAGGATCAGCCGCCATGAATACATCAACGCCCCCTGCGACGAACATGACCCCCAGCGAGACCGGGTATCGCGCATGGTGATGCGCGTATAAGGCCGCCCCAAAAGACCAGCATAGTGATCTGACGCCTCGGCCAGCCGGTCACGGGCCAAGGCGCGCAGCCAGGATTTCAGGCGCGGCCCGACGGCGGCGCCAGACGCGGCAATCTCGTCCGGTCGCAGCACCACACGACGCCCGGGGGCCGCAACCACACGGCGCGGCACGCCTTCGACCGGCAGCACCGCGCCATGGGCCACGGGAACGTCATTGGGGCGGTTGGACAGGTGGTCGCGAATCCAGCTGTTTTTGCTGTTGGCAAAGTCCAACGCCTCGGCCAGCGGCACCCTTGTGGGCAGCGTCAGGGTGACCCGGCCATCCAGCTGGGATATGCGCAGACTGATCCGGCGCGCCCGCGCCGAGCGTCGTAATGTCAGCGGCACCGGTGGCACCCCCGGCAGGAAATGGTCGGCCATTCTAGCGCACCCGGTTACTAAAGGCTTTGACAGTCCCCACCTCATATGGCACCTGACCAGAATCGTCGATACGACTCATCAGATAATCAAAGGGGATACACATGCCCAAAGAAGAATGGGGCACTAAGCGCGTTTGCCCGACAACCGGAAAACGGTTTTACGACCTGAACAAGAATCCCATCGTCAGCCCGTACACCGGTGAGCTGGTCGATGTGGACGTCAGCAAAAGCCGGATGATCGCGGCTGATGCAGCCGATGCCGCGACCCTGAAGGCCAAAGAGGCCGAAGGCGAAACGGAAGAGGTTGTTCTGGACGATGACGACACCCTGGAGGCCGATCTGGGGGATGATGTTCTGGATGATGACGATGATGATGACGACAGCGTTTCGCTGGACGACATTGCCGACGTCCCGGCAGACGAAGAAGAGTAAGTTCGAAAAATTGGCGCTGGGGGGTTTTTGGACTTGATCCCCCCCAGTGTTGCGCCTATTCAGCGGCGCACGGTCAGGGGCCTTAGCTCAGCTGGGAGAGCGCTTGCATGGCATGCAAGAGGTCAGGAGTTCGATCCTCCTAGGCTCCACCAAACCCACCCTACCGCTCGTATATCCATTTCCGGCTGAAGGCTGGGAATGACCGCCTTTGGTGGCCGGGCTTGCCGTTTGGTCTGTATCGGGTTGGGCGTGGTCCTTTGCCTGTCTGGCAGCGGCTGTTCGCCCCAAAACCCGTTGTATGACCTGCATCGCAGGCTGTGGGTTTGCGCCATAATTCTGATCTTTGGTCTTATTGCAGTGCTGACAGCGGGCGCTTTTCCTTGAAAATCCCGGTTGTCAAATTTCTATACTTCCAATATCCATGAAATATGGAACTATTACGTTCAACCCCTCCGCCCAATTTTCTGATCCTCTAAGGAGCGTGCCTCCCATGTCTGAAAAGAAATTCAATGTTCTGTTTGTGTGTACCGGCAATTCCGCCCGCTCGATCTTTGCCGAAACCATTCTGCGCGATCTGGCCGGGGACAGGTTTACCGCCTATTCGGCAGGGACAGCGCATACATCCGACCTGAACCCCTTTGCTGTCGAAATTCTAAAGGCCAAGGGCCATGATGTGTCGCCGTTGCGGTCCAAAAACGTGTCAGAGTTTCAGGGCACTGATGCGCCCAAGATGGACTTTGTGTTTACCGTCTGTGATCGCGCCGCAAATGAAGATTGCCCAACATGGCCTGGACAGTCAGTGTCCGGCCACTGGGGCATGCCAGACCCGGTTAAGACCCAAGGGACCGAAGCCGAGCACCGCTTGGCGTTTCACCAGGCCTATGGGGCGCTGCACAACCGGATCAGCGCGTTTACGTCGTTGTCGTTCGATTTGCTGGATCGCGATTCTTTGCAGAAACATGTCGATCAGATCGGCCAAGCTGACTTTAAACAGGAAACATAATTCAAATGACAACCTATGCCCTGAACGGCCTTGGCCGCGTCGGCAAACTGGCGCTGCGCCCCTTGCTGGAACGCGGCGCCAAGATCGCCTTTATCAACGATACGGTTGGCAACCCCGAGATGCACGCGCATCTGCTGGAGTTTGATTCTGTTCATGGACGCTGGCCTGCGGAATTCGGCTTTGACGACACATTTATTACCATCGACGGCACCCGCATCCCGGTGACCCGCACGGGCGCGCTGGATCAGCTGCCGCTGGACGGCGTTGACGTGGTGATCGACTGTACGGGGGTGTTCAAGACAGAGGCCAAACTGGCGCCCTATTTCGCCGCAGGCGTGAAAAAGGTGGTGGTATCGGCGCCGGTCAAGGATGGGCCGACCGCCAATATCGTTTATGGGGTGAACGACGACATCTATGACCCGGCGACACACCAGATCATCACCGCCGCCAGTTGCACAACCAATTGCATCGCCCCGGTGGTCAAGGTGCTGCTGGAAGGAATCGGTATCAAACACGGGTCGATCACCACCATCCACGACGTCACCAACACGCAAACCATCGTCGACCGGCCCGCCAAAGACATGCGCCGAGCGCGGTCCGCGCTGACCAACCTGATCCCGACCACCACCGGGTCGGCAACCGCGATTACCCTGATTTACCCGGAGCTGACCGGCAAATTGAACGGCCACGCGGTGCGGGTGCCGTTGTTAAACGCGTCGATCACCGATTGCGTGTTTGAAATGGTGCGGGAGACGTCAGTGGAAGAGGTGAATGGGTTGTTCAAGGCCGCCGCCGACGGGCCGCTTAAGGGAATTCTGGGGTATGAAACCCGCCCGCTGGTGTCGTCCGATTACACCAACGACCAACGCAGCGCGATTGTTGACGCGCCGTCGACCATGGTGGTGAACGGCACCCAGCTGAAGGTCTATGTTTGGTACGATAACGAATATGGCTATGCTTATCGCCTGGCCGATGTGGCACTGATGGTGGGCGACGCGCTGTGACACGCCCCGCCGGTTTCGCCGCCTATGTGATTGTTACAGCGGCCTATTGGGCCTTTATGCTGACCGACGGGGCCTTGCGGATGTTGGTGCTGCTGCACTTTCACACGCTGGGGTTCTCGCCGGTTCAGCTGGCCTATCTGTTTGTTCTGTACGAAATCGCCGGCATGGTGACCAACCTGTCCGCAGGCTGGATTGCGGCGCGTTTTGGGCTGACTTCGACGCTGTACGCGGGGCTGAGCCTGCAGGTGATCGCCCTGCTGGCCCTGGCACAACTAGATCCTAACTGGGGCATATCCGCGTCGGTGGTGTTTGTGATGCTGGTGCAGGGCCTGTCTGGTGTGGCCAAGGATCTGGCCAAGATGAGTTCCAAAAGCGCGGTGAAAATCCTGGCCCCGGCTGAGGATGGTGGGTTGTTCCGCTGGGTCGCCATCCTGACCGGATCGAAGAACGCGGTGAAGGGGGCGGGGTTTCTGCTGGGCGCTGTGCTGTTGGCGGTGTTTGGCTTTGTGCCGTCAATTCTGACCATGGCGGCGATCCTTGCGGTTATCCTTGTCGGCGCTGTTCTGGGCATGCCATCCGGCCTGCCGGTCGGGCGCAAGGACGCCAAGTTTTCCGAAGTCCTGTCCAAAAACCGCAGCATCAACTGGCTAAGCCTTGCGCGTTTGTTTCTGTTTGGTGCCCGGGACGTGTGGTTTGTGGTGGGTATCCCGATCTATTTCTACGCGGTTCTGTCGGATGGATCAGAGTCAGGCAACCGCGCGGCGTTTTTCACCATTGGCAGTTTTATGGCGGTGTGGACGATTTTCTATGGCTTTGTGCAGGGCTGGGCCCCGCGCATCCTGCGCGCCACGTCGCGGTCACAGGCCGGGATGGTGGCGCAGGCGCGCCTGTGGGTTGGCATGCTGGTTGTGGTACCTGTCGGGCTGGCCGCCCTGGTCTGGGCCGCTCCCGCGCCCTCGACAGCGCTGACCACGGCCATTATTGTGGGGTTGCTGATCTTTGGCGGGGTATTTGCGGTGAATTCATCGCTGCATTCCTACCTGATCCTCAGTTTTACCGACGCCAAACGGGTCACACTGGATGTCGGGTTTTACTATATGGCCAATGCTGCCGGGCGATTGATGGGCACGATGCTGTCAGGGCTAACCTATCAGGCGGGCGGGCTGACGGCGTGCCTTGGGGTGGCTGCCGCGATGGTGCTGCTAAGTTGGATCGCCGTTGGGCGCATATCTGAAAGCGACGCTTAGATCAGGATGCACCGCCGACCCTGTCCAATCCGTCTGGTTAACAGTCCCGGCCCCTAAGTCGAGCCAAACGAAAACACCCGTTTCAGCCAGGTTTTCGGTGGGGCCAGGGGCACGGATTTGTCTAACTCGGCCTCGATATCCGGGCCGTCGATTTCTTCGCGCCCGTCGACCACCCGCTGGTGCAGGAATTGGGCGATGGGGATGATGGCGTCGCGATAGGCGGGGTCGGTGAATATCTTTTGGGCCGCGTCTTCGAGGCTGAACATCACGGTCCCGGAATCCTCGGCCCCGCTGAGGCCCGACACCAGACGCGATAATTCGTCGATTCTGGCGATGTCACCACTGCAACACGTATTGGTGCCACAGGCGTGTTCTTCGGCGATCTGGCCACCAAACTGTTCGATAATCCGGATTTACAGGGTTTCGATAAAGGCGGCCCAGTCATTGGTGGCAAAGGCTTTGTCGCTGATCAAAACCGGCGGGCGGGGCAACATCCTCACCGACACCAGCTTTAGTCCCAGCGCCCGCGCCGTCAGGGCATGCCCGGCCTCGTAAACCGCAAGGCGAAATGTCTGATCAGCGCACCGGCCTTTTGGGGATTGGGCATGGGGGATCATCATACATCGGTTTTCTTTCAGCTAGGGCGGGTGGTGTCCCCTGGGGGTCAGGCCAGGTTAAAACGGAAACGAATTCCCCCACATATAGGACATCGGGTTGGTCATGGCATGCGACGCCAGGCTGACATCATAGGCCATTCGGTTCATATTGCCGGCCATGCTGCCCATGGCCTCTGTCATGCCGCCCATGGTTCTGGACATGGTCCCGACAGAGCTGGCCATCGTCTCGATTGATCCGGACATCGCGCCGACCGTCTAGGTCATCTGGGAAATATCGGTGCTCATATTGTGGATATCGTCGGCCATCTGCACCTGAATGGTGTTCATTGACTTAAAACTGTCACTCAGTTCCACCATGATATCGGTCATGATGAACACCTGTTGGGCCATGCCGCACATGACCCAGGTGAACACTGCAATCACGATGACAATCCCACAGGTTGTCAGGCCGATAAACCGTCAGCTGTTGACCTGGCGATACATGATGGCTTCCACGTCTGTCTGGCGCTAAGTCGCAATACAGCCCGGTGTGCGGGGTCGCACCGACATATTCATAATCATTTATATGAATCATTGCAATCATCGCGATGACGTATGGTCATCATGCCGCTGCCAGCCCGCAAAACCGGCACGCAGAAACCAAAAGGGCCGCACCCTATGGTGCGGCCCGATGGCGTGAATTTGGGCTGGCTTACTTGGTCGGTGCCAGCGCTGACAGACCGGTCAGGATGTCGATGGCATAGGCCAGTTGATAATCCTGATCGCGCAGTTCAGCGGCGGCATCGGCCTTGGCGCGGTCTGCTTCGATCTGGCGTACCTCATCCTCGGTCAGGCTGTCATTGGTCAGACGACCACGCAGGTCGGCCTCGGACCGGGTGCGCTTGACTGCCGAGGCGGCCGCCTCTTCTTCGGTCTCAGGTTTGCGGCGGGGTTGTTGCACCACGATGTCGGGGGACACGCCCAGCGCCTGGATCGACCGGCCCGACGGCGTATAGTACCGCGCGGTGGTCAGGCGCATCGCACCGTCGCCGCGCAGCGGCATCACCGTCTGAACCGAGCCTTTGCCAAAGCTTTTGGTGCCGACAACAATCGCCCGGCGGTGATCCTTCAGCGCCCCTGCCACGATTTCCGACGCCGAGGCAGAACCGCCGTTGATCAGCACCACCATCGGTTTGCCCATCGCCAGATCGCCCGGCGTGGCATTGAACCGTTCGCCATCCTCGGGGTTACGGCCCCGGGTGCTGACGATTTCACCGGTTTCCAGGAAGGAATCCGATACCCGGATTGCCTGGGTCAGTAACCCGCCCGGGTTGTTGCGCAGGTCCAGCACGATGCCGTTGACGTTGTCGATACCGCCTGCGGCCTCAATCTGTTCTTTCAGCCCGGATTCAAGGTTCGGGGTGGTCTGATCGTTAAAGGTGGTGATCCGCACAACCACGGTGGTGCCTTCGGTACGGGCGCGCACGGCAGTCAGTTTGATCGTGTCGCGGATGATCGAGACATCAAATGGCTCTGACTCTCCTTCGCGCACCACGGTGATGATGATTTCTGACCCAACCGGGCCACGCATCAGATCAACCGCCTTGTCCAGTGTCAGGCCCAGCAGGCTTTCGCCGTCAACATGGGTGATGAAATCGCCCGATTCGATCCCGGCCTCGTCCGCCGGGGTGCCATCAATCGGCGACACCACTTTGACAAAGCCTTCTTCCTGGGTCACTTCGATCCCCAGACCGCCGAATTCCCCGCGTGTCTGCACCCGCATCGCCGCCGCGTCATCGGGCGACAGATAGCTGGAATGCGGATCAAGCGAGGTCAGCATGCCGTCAATCGCCGCCTCAATCAGTTTCTTTTCGTCGACCTGTTCGACATATTGCACGCGGATGCGTTCGAATATGTCGCCAAACAGATCCAGCTGTTCATAGACATTGGAACTGCGCGCCGCTTCCTGCGCCAGCAGTGGCCCGGCCACCTGAGTTGTGACGAGAACGCCTGCCAGGGTGCCGCCCAAAGCGGCCATCACGAATTTCTTCATGTTCGTTTATCCATCCTTGTCGGTTTGGAACCACGTTTCCGGGTCCACAGGGCTGTCACCCTCTCTCACTTCTATATAGAGCGTTTCTGAACGATCAGTTCCAGTGCCATCACCGCTTAGTGACAGAATTGCACCGGATTGTGGCGCGCTGCCGCCCATCAGACCCACCGGAGAGCCTTCGGGGATCACTTGACCGGCCTCGCCGAACACTTCTTGCAGGCCGGACAGCACAAACAACACGCCTGCCTGGGGTTCCAGGATCACCACATTGCCCAGATCCAGCAGCGGCCCGCGATAGCGGATCGTGGCGGCGGTTGGCGCTGTGACCAGCGCACGGGGACGGGTGGCGATAATCAACCCGTCGCGCTTGATTCCGGCGGCATCCGATTCGCCAGCACGGTGCAGGATCAGCCCCTGAACCGGCAGCGCTATCCGCCCCTTGCGCGCGCTGACATCAGCGTCGGATTCGGCGATACCGTCCTCGGCAAGGCCCGCCAGCCCGTTGGCAAATTCGTCCAGCGTTTCGGTTGACGACATCAGGATCGCGGTGCGCACCGGGTCTTCGGTAAACCGGCGCGGCAGATCGGTGCGGTCGGCAATCGCCTTGCTAAGATTGGCCCGCGCCTGCTGCACCCCAGCCAGTCCCCTTTCCAGCGTATCGGCAGCGGTTTGCCTGATGCGGCGCAGGGCCTGCATTTCTGTCAGGTCGCGTTGCAGCGTTTGGGCGCGCGCATTCAGCGCCGGGGTGACCTCGGCCAGCATCATGCCCGACCGGGCACTGCCCAGCGGTCCCGAAGGATGCAACAGCAGCACCGGCGGCGGCGCGGTTTCGATGGTTTGCAACACGCCCAGCAGCTGGGCAATCTCGGTCTGGCGCACCTGCAACTGGCGAGTCAGCTGGGTTTCGCGGGTGGCGGCCCGGCGCAGCCCATCGCGCATTGCGGCCAGCCCGGCCTCATAGGCACGCACGGTTTCAGTTAGCGCCCTGACCCGATCACGGGCGCTGTTGGCCTCGTACAAGGTGATGTTTGCCTGTTCCAACTGCCGCGCCGCATCGCTGGCCGCATTGACCGGATCGCTTTGGGCCTGCGCGGCCCCGCCCCACAGGGCCAGAACAAACTGCGTCGCAACAGCAAAGGTGGCGGCGCGAAAGATCATGATATCAGGCTCTGCCCGGTCATTTCGCGGGGTGTGGGCTGGTTCATCAGGGCCAGCAGCGTTGGCGCCAGATCAGACAGCCGCCCATCGTGCAGCTGCGCACCTGCTGGCCCACCAACCAGCACCACCGGCACCGGGTTCAGCGTGTGCGATGTATGCGGCCCGCCGGTCACCGGATCGACCATCATTTCGCAATTGCCGTGATCGGCGGTAACAATCATCGCCCCGCCCGCCTTTTCCAGCGCGGCCAGCACCTGCCCCAACCCACGATCCACCGCTTCACAGGCCTTGATCGCCGCGCCCAGATCGCCGGAATGGCCGACCATGTCGGGATTGGCGAAATTGGTGACGATCAGATCATACCCGGCCTCAATCGCCTCGACAAATTTCGCGGTGACTTCGGCAGCGGACATTTCGGGCTGCAAATCATAGGTCGCCACGTCGGGCGATTTGGGCATGAACCGGTCTTCGCCAACTTCAGCCACCTCTTTGCCCCCGTTCAGAAAGAAAGTGACATGCGGGTATTTCTCAGTCTCTGCCAGACGGAATTGACGCAGACCTTGTTGCGCCACCCAAGACCCCAGTGTGTTGACGATTTCGTCTTTGGGATAAACGACGGTCATATAGCCAACATGCGCGTCTGAATATGCCACCATCCCCAGCAGCGCCGCCAATTGCGGGCGCGGGCCGGTATCAAAGGCGTCAAACCCCGGCTGGCCGATGGCGGCCAGGATTTCGCGGGCGCGGTCGGCGCGGAAGTTCAGGCAGAAAACCCCGTCGCCATCGCGCACCCCGGCAAAATTGCCAATCACTGTGGGGGTAATGAATTCATCGGTTTCGCCCCGGTCATAACCCGCTGTCACTGCCGCGTCCGGTGTTGCCGCCGCGTGGCCAACCGCTTTGATCATCGCGTCATAGGCCTTGCTGACCCGCGCCCAGCGGTTATCGCGATCCATGGCGAAATAGCGCCCGATGACTGTGACAATGCGGGCCCCATCAGGTAGTTCAGCAGCCAGCCCGTCTAAATAGCCAAGCGCTGATTTCGGTGCCACATCGCGCCCGTCGGTGATGGCATGCAGCGCCACCGGCACCCCAGCATCGGTGATCACCCGGGTCGCCGCCAGAATATGGCGCAGATGCCCATGCACCCCACCGTCCGACGCCAGCCCCATCAGATGCGCCGTGCCGCCGCTGGCCTTCAGTTTGTCGATAAACTCCAGCAAGGCAGCGTTGTCAAAGAAACTGCCATCTTCAATCGCCAGATCAATCTGCCCCAAATCCATCGCCACCACCCGACCTGCACCGATATTGGTGTGCCCGACCTCAGAATTGCCCATCTGCCCGCTGGGCAGGCCCACATCCGGTCCATGGGTGATCAGCTGGGCATGGGGGCCTTGCATGATCGCGTCAAAATTTGGGGTTTTCGCCAGAAAGGGCGCGTTCGCCTCGGTCTGGTCCGACAGACCCCAGCCATCAAGGATACACAACACAATTGGCTTGGGGGTGGACATGCGCGGGGCTCCGGTTTGTCTGCTTTAGTGCCTTTTAGCCGGTGGCGCACGCAGGGTGAACCGGTTTTGTCGTCGCGTTAAGAAAATAGCATCATGCCGGGTTAATCAGAGGGTTTAACGCCGTAGCACTAAGCGCGCTCAACCTCGACATGCGCGCCGAACTGCGGTTGGCCGACGGAAAACGCAAAAGCCGTCAGCGCGGCGTCGGGCAAAACCGACGCACCCTCGGTCAGCGCGTTCAGACCGGCCCAACCGTCGCGCATCCAGACAGCGCCCTGTGGCATGCGCCCGGTGACCTTGGCCTGTGCGGGAAAACTGCCATGCTGGTTTGACAGGGTGATCTTGTCGCCATCCACGATCTGGCGCGCCGCTGCATCGCCCGGGGCCAGCCACAATTGCGGCCCCGGTTCGCGCGCGGCCAATGCTGGCAAAGCGCGAGCGTGATCGTAGAAAGAGTGGAAATGCGCGAATGTCCGGCCATGGGCAAAGGCCAGCGGAAAGGCCGCGTCCGCTTGTGGTGCGCAGGTGGGCAGGGCACCCAACCCCATCGCAGCGGCCCGCGCGGATGCGAATTCGATTTTGCCGGAAGGTGTGTGAAAATCGAAGGTCGGGTAGGCCACGTGCGAAATCTTCAGCGCCGCCCGCCCGCCGTTTTCCCGCATATCAGCAACCGATGTGTGGCCGGTTGCCGGGTGATCCAGAACCGCGTCGATGGCCGCTTTCTGGCTAGGCCAGGGATAGACATCAGCGATGTCCAGCCGCGTAGCCAACGCGCGGTAGACATCATGCAGCGGCTTTGTTTCGCCTGCTGGGTCTAGGGCTTGGTCGGACAGATAGACATGGGTGTTGGTCGCCTTCGCCCCGATCTCTTCCAGCCAGATGGTGCCGGGCAGGATCACATCCGCCACCTCGCGCGCCGTCTGGTTCATGAAAATATCATAGCTGACCACCAGATCGGCCTGCCCCAGCGCCCTGCGCATGCGGTTGGTGTCAGGGAACGACGATAACATGTTAGACCCTAACGCCATCATCACCCGGACCTGACGGGTTTCCAGCGCCTCGACAATCGACTCGATCTGGTTTGGGATATACTGGCCCGGTGGCCGCCGATGCGGGACCGAGATATCGCCAAACCCCGCCCCATGGCTGCGGGCCCCGTGTCGTGGGCCGATCCCCCCACCGCTGCGGCCATAATTGCCGGTCAGCGCTGGCAGACAGGAAATGGCGCGCGCGGCTTGCCATGTATTGTCGCCCTTGTGGATGGACGAGCCCCCCAGCACGATCATCGCCGGGCGGGTCTGCGCGTAGGCGCGCGCAAAAACGGTGATCTGGTCTGTCGCAAGCCCGGTGCGAGTGGCGGCCCAGTCTGGCGGAAATTGGTCCAGATGCGGCACCAGATCACCGTAGCCAAGGGTGTGTTCGGCGACGAACCCCTGATCGACCAGCCCCTCTTTGACAATCACATGCATCATCGCCAGCGCCAGCGCCGTATCTGATCCCGGTTTGACCAACAGAACCTCGTCTGCCAGCGCGCTGACCTCGGCCCGGCGCACGTCAATCACCACGATCCGCGCGCCTCGCCGTTTGGCCGTTTCCACATGTTTGATCGTGTTGGCCTGACTAACGGTGTTTGCCCCCCACAAAACAACCATTTCAGACTGCGCGCTCATATCTTCCTTGGTCGAGGTTTCCAGCGCCCCGGTCAGGCCCAACCCAAACCCGCCAAGCCCCCAGCAGATCATCGCCGGGTTCCAGTGCTGACAGCCGTAAAGATTGGCAAACCGCTCCATCTGGCCGCGTTTTACCCCAACGCCATAATCGTTCACTGCGTTGCCATGCCCCTGCCAAAAGCCAACCGCCTTAGGCCCTACATCGCGCATTTTGTCAGCAATCAGGTCCAGCGCCTCGTCCCAGCCTGCCTCGCGCCAGCTCTCCGGGCCGGGGCCAGTGCGGATCAGCGGGGTCAGCAGCCGGGCGGGGTTGCCGACAATCTGATGCGCCGCGTTGCCGCGCATACAGAGGAACCCGGAGCTGTCGGGGTTATCAGGATCGCCGGTGATCGAGATCAGCGCGTCGCCTTCCACCTCGACCGTCATGCCGCAAAGCGTGGGATGGCAATTCATCGGACACATCGTCTGGACCGTACGGCGTTCAGGCATCAGGCGTCCTTTGGTGCAATGCTGTTGCGGGCGTGCCTTCGTTTAGCGCGGAACGGTGTTGGCATCAAGAAAACCCAACGGGAGGGGGTGAGGAGAGCAGGGCGCCCGGCGTCCTTCCGGCGTCCGTATAGACCGCGGTCCTGCCACCGGACGTGCCCGCAGACAAAGGCGTTCGGCGACATGATCCGCGATCATCTCTTCGCCCAACCCCAACTGTGGCAGGTCGGCGTTTAGGGGGATTGAGAGGGGGTGAACGTCTGCTGAGACTATGAGTTCAACGGGTCGCTGCAACACTTTAGTCTTTTTGGAAAGATGAGGTGTTAAGCATGAAGTATCGTCAGCGTACGTTTTGCACAGATCGGCAGAAGTCAGAGATGTGGGATCGATGGCAGCGTGGTGGGTCTCTCAGCCCGATCGGTCATCGGTTTGACCGTGCCTCGTCATCGATTTTTCGACATCTGGCCATAACGGGAGGCATTCGACCACCCAATCGTACGCGGTCCCGTTTTGCGCTGACCCTGATGGAACGCGAGGAGATTTCTCGCGGTCTCGCGGTCTCGCAGTCAATCGCTCGTTTCGCTCAATTGGGCGAACGCTGCGGCGCGCGCGCCTTCCACGGTCAGTCGGCAGGTTCACCGAAACGGCGGGCGTCAGGCGTATCGCGCGGCGCGTTCTGAGCAACGCGCCTTTGTGCCATTGGATATCGCGGAAACTACGTTTCAAGTGGTCTCCAGAGCAAATCGCGGTTGGCTCAAACGCACGCACCCCGATGAAGAGCAAAACCGCGTGTCACACGAAACAATCTGCCGCAGCCTGTATGTTCAAGCCCGCGGGGTTTTAACGAAGGAATCGCAGGAGTGTCTGCGCAGTCCACGTGCGATTAGACGGTCTCGCTATGCGACCCAAAAGGGGCTCAAGCTGCGCAAGATCAAGGATGCAATTCCTATCAGCGAACGTCCACCATGGCCACAAAGATCGACGTCTATTTTGCGATCCTCAGTCCCCCCTCTCGACGCTGCAAGCAGCGACTGCCGGGCAGTGCATGGCAAAGAGGCAGCAACGAAAACACCAATCAGCTTTTGCGCCAATACTTCCCCAAAGGCATTGATATATCGGGCTTTAGTCAAGCCAAACTGAGTGCAGTCGCTCGCCAACTCAACGAGCGGCCTCGAAAGACCTTGCAATATCAGACACCAGCAGAGAAATTTGAGGCCAGTGTTGCAGCGACCCGTTGAAACCGCAGGGGCAAACGGACAATCTATCGCACGGCCTCACCCGTCGCTTCCGGCCCAAGGACGAAGCCGCTCGCGCGGCAATGGCGTGTGTGGCAGGTGTAGTGGGTTGGCCTGAACGCTGCACATTCAACAATCTGGCGTACTTGTTTGATGATTGGGACTTTCTCAATCGTCAAA
>JBLINN010000078.1:0-14817 GCA_047639325.1 Paracoccaceae bacterium
ACGAAGGCCACACGACCCCCGCCGCCGATGGCCTGTCGCCCGCCGAACAGCTGGTGTTGATCAACGAAGACGCGCGCCGCCTGATGTTGGCACAGCAGCGCGTGCTAAGTGATTTGCAGATTCAGATGCAGGCCGAGGGGATCTCGGTTCTGACCCGGGACGCGTTGAATGACGCGGACAAGGTATATCTGGACGATGTGTTTCTGAACCGGGTGTTCCCGGTGCTGTCGCCGCTGGCCATTGACCCGGCGCACCCGTTTCCGTTCATTCCCAACACCGGCTATACGCTGGCGTTGCAGCTAGAACGGATCAGCACCAAGCGCGCCTTGCAGGCGCTGCTACCGATCCCGCGCCAGGTTGACCGGTTTATCGCTCTGCCCTCGGAGCCCGGGGAAAACCGGTTCTTGCCGCTGGAAGAATTGCTGATCCTCAGCATCAACGGGCTGTTCCCCGGCTATCGCCTAAAGGCGCATTTCGAATTTCAGGTGCTGCGCGACAGCGATCTGGAAGTCGAGGAAGAGGCCGAAGATCTGGTGCGCGAATTCGAAGTTGCCCTGAAACGTCGCCGTCGCGGCGAAGTGGTGCGCATGACCCATTCAGTCGGGGCCCCGGCCAAGCTGATGGACACCATCATGAAGGAGTTGCATGTCGACCCCGAAGAGGTAATCGCGGTTGAGGGCATGATCGGTATGGCCGATCTAAGCGAGCTGGTACTAGACACCCGCCCCGATCTGCTGTGGCCGCTGTTTACCCCCCGCGTCCCCGAACGGGTCACCGATTTTGAGGGCAACCTGTTTGCCGCCATCCGCCAGAAAGACATGCTGCTGCACCACCCGTATGAAACCTTTGATATGGTGGTCCGGTTCCTGCAACAGGCGGCGCGTGACCCGGATGTTGTGGCGATCAAACAGACGCTGTACCGCACCTCGCGCAACTCTCCGATTGTCGAGGCCCTGTGCGAGGCGGCCGAGGACGGCAAATCCGTCACCGCGCTGATCGAGCTGAAGGCGCGGTTCGACGAGGCCGCCAATATCCGGCAATCACGACGGCTGGAACGCGCCGGTGCGCATGTGGTTTACGGTTTTGTCGATCTAAAAACCCACGCCAAGATCAGCACCGTGGTGCGCCGCGAAGGTGACCAGCTGGTGACCTATACCCATTATGGCACCGGAAATTACCATCCGATTACCGCGCGCATCTATACCGATGTGTCTTTTTTTACTTGCGACACCAAGCTGGGGCGCGATGCAACCAAAGTGTTCAACTATCTGTCCGGCTATGCCCATCCGGAAACCCTGGACAATCTGGCGATTTCACCGCTGAACCTAAAAGCCCGCCTGCTAGAGATGATCGCCGCCGAAGCTGACCATGCCAAAGCCGGGCGGCCAGCCGAAATCTGGGCCAAGATGAATTCGGTGGTCGATAGCGAAGTGATCGACGCGCTGTATGCGGCCAGCCAAAGCGGCGTAAAGATCAGCCTGGTCATTCGGGGTATCTGCGGGTTGCGCCCTGGCATCAAAGGGTTAAGCGAAAATATTCGAGTGAAATCTGTTGTTGGCCGGTTTCTGGAACACTCGCGTATTGTGTGTTTTGGCAATGGCTTTGGCCTGCCCGCCAAAAAGGCGCGGGTGTTCATCAGCTCGGCGGACTGGATGGGCCGCAACCTGAACCGGCGAGTGGAAACGCTGGTTGAGATCAACAATGCCACCGTCAAAGCGCAGATCGTCGGCCAGATCATGGCCGCCAATCTGGCGGATGTGGCGCAAAGCTGGGTGATGTCGCTGGATGGGTCGTTCACCCGCTGCGGCGTGCCGGATGGTGAATTTGCATTCTCGTGCCATCGGTTCTTCATGGAAAACCCGTCCCTGTCCGGGCGTGGATCGGCGGGCGCATCGGATGTTCCCAAATTGACGCATACCGAAGACTGATCGGCAATTGACCGGTGCGTTTTGATCCCGCATCCTGTGGCGGCTTGGCTTGGGGATGACATGAACCTGCAATTGGAACAGGCTGCCGCCGATTGGGCCCCGTTTGGGCGTCCGCTTTTTGACGACCCCAGTGCGCGGGCGTTGTCGCGCGTCGGCGTAGTGGATGTTGGATCAAACTCTGTCCGGTTGGTGGTGTTTGACGGCGCGGCGCGATCCCCGGCCTATTTCTACAACGAAAAGATCATGTGCGCGCTGGGGGCGGGCCTGTCGGAAACCGGGCGGCTGAACCCCGAAGGGCGCGCGCGTGCCTTGTCGGCGCTGACCCGGTTCAGCCATGTGGCCACCGGCATGGGGCTGGCGCCGCTATCGGTTGTGGCCACTGCCGCGGTGCGTGACGCCAGCGACGGACCGGATTTCTGCGCCGAGGTGCTGGAAAAGACCGGCCTGAAAATCTGGGTGATCGACGGCGAGGAAGAGGCGCGGTTGTCTGCCCAAGGCGTGTTGCTGGGCTGGCCGGGGTCCTACGGACTGATCTGTGACATTGGCGGGTCGTCGATGGAGCTGGCCGAGATATCCGATGGCGAGGTTGGCAAATGCGTGACCTCGGAACTCGGGCCGCTGAAACTGTGCGATGTGCGGGGCGGGCGACGCGGGCGCAAAGAGCATATCAAGACGGTGATCAACGGCCTTAGCGCGGCGATGGGCCCGCAACGCGACCGGCTGTTTCTGGTCGGCGGCAGTTGGCGGGCGATTGCCAAGATCGACATGGCGCGGCGCGGCTATCCGCTGAAAGTGCTGCATGAATACCGCATGACGGCCGCGTCGGTGCGCGAAACCATCCGATTTATCGAAACCCAGGATCTCAGCAGCCTGCGGTCCCTGGCCGAGGTGTCATCGGCGCGGATGTCGCTGGTGCCCTACGCGATTGATGTGTTGTCGCGGCTGGTAAGTACCTTCAAACCCAAGGATATCGCGGTTTCCAGCTACGGCATCCGCGAGGGGCTGCTGTACGAACAGATGCCCCAGCGCCTGCGCGACCGCGACCCAATGATAGAATCCTGCCGCTTTGCCGAGGCCAAAGATGCGCGTCTACCGGGGTTTGGCAAAGCACTATATCACTTTGTCTCGCCGCTGTTCAAATCCGAACGGGAAAGCCAGAAACGCCTGATCAAGGCGGCCTGCCTATTGCATGACGTCAGCTGGCGCGCCCACCCCGATTACCGGGCCGAGGTGTGTTTCGACAATGCCACCCGCGCCAATATGGGCGGGCTAAAGCATTCTGAACGGGTGTTTCTGGGGCTGGCGCTGCTGCATCGCTATTCCAACCGGCGCGAAGGCACGCGGTTTGAGCCGCTGTATCAGTTGCTGGATGAAAGAAGCCAGAAACAGGCCGAAATTCTGGGAAAAGCGATGCGGTTTGGTGCCATGCTGTGGCCTATGAAAGATGAACAGATGGCGACCTTGCGCTGGTTCCCCAAGAAGAAGCTGTTGCAGTTGATCCTGCCAAGTGACGTCAGACCGCTGTACGGCGAAGTCGCCGAATCCCGGTTTATGTCTCTGGCAAATGCCCTGCAGGCCGAAATCAAAGTGACCATCACCAAAGGCTGATCGGTGCCAGCCGTTGGCGTTTTTAGATATCCGTTGGCCCGGATGGGGTACTGTCGTCTTCGGGGGTGGTTTCCGGGGCCGGGTCTGGCGGAATATCAGTTTTGCGGCGCATGATGATATCGCCATTGGGCAGGATTTCCGGCGGATGATAGGTGGACCAATCCTTGACCTCTTCCAGAATATCGCCCAGCGCAGGCCCCATTTCCGCAAGAAAACTGGACATCGCCGGGCCAAACTGGTCCGCCATTGTACGCAGATCATCCAAGGTGGGGGCCATTTCCTGACGCAGCCCTTCCATAAACAATTCCGCACCCCGTTCCATCAGGCTGCGGCTTTCATCGTCCTGCGCCAAGGCAGGCGTGGCTGTCAGCGCAACGGCGATTGGTATGGCAAGGCGAAGGGACATGGCACCAATATAGGCGCGAACCGGCGTGGTTGTAAGGGGTTGCGGCGCTATGGTCAGCGTAATTTCGCCCGGGTCCCGCGCCTAAATTTCAATATCCAGCGTCACCGGGAAATGATCGGACGCGGTCAGCAGGGCCTCTCGCAAATCTTCCATTTCCCAGCATTCGACATCATCAAACGGGTGCCAAATGCGCCAGACGGGTTTTTTATCCATCAAATCAGACGACACCATGATGTAATCCAGCAAAGCCTGCAAAAACCGCCCGTTCCCGGGCAGTTGGAACCGCGCGGTGCTGTGCGTCGCGCCGATACGCCGGGTCAGCGCATTTTTGGCATGCGGATCATACAGCGTATCGCCCAACAGGATTTCTACCGACGAACGGCCAAACAGGTCTTCGTATTCGTCCAGCCCCGGCCCGTCATTCAGATCCCCCAGCAGGATCAGCGGCGTGCCTTCGGCCAGGTTGCTGTCAATCCGGGTGCGCAACCAGATTGCCTGCGCCAATTGTTTGCGCCGGTTGGCGATTGACGCGCGCATAACGCCATCGCGGGTATGCGCCCCATGCGGTGCTTTGGATTTCAGATGCGCCCCGATCAGCCGCAGTTTTGTGCCCTTGGCTGTGGTCACGGCCAGTTCTAGCGGCGGTTTGGAAAAACTCACCAAGTCTTCGGTGGCATCAATGTCCAGATCAATGCGGAAAATACCGTCAAAGCGCGGGGCATCGGGGCTGCCTTTCTTACCGGTCCCATTGCCACGCGGATCGTGGTGCACCCGCAGGGCATCGGGGTCGTATAGCAGTGCAATTTCCTGGGTGGTGTCATTGGCAAAACCGATGATCGCGCGGCGGGCGCGCAGTTTAAACGCCTTCGCAAAACCTTCCAGCGCGCGCACCGTGTTTTGTTTTCGCCCGGTATTTGGCGCCTCGACGATCATCACCGCGTCGGCGTCCAGGGCGGTAAATACCTTGGCCAGCGACTCGATTTGTTGGGCGCGGGTGACGTCGCGCCGCCCCGACCAACTGTCATCGACAATCAGTTGATCCGCATCGTCAAACAGGTTGGCGAACCATTCCACATTATAGGCCGCCAAACGCATCAGACCCGCGCGCCGTTGATTTCATCCCAGGCGCGGTTGATGTCGATCATCCGCTTTTCCGCCAGGCGGATCGCCTCTTCGGGCACGCCGCGGGCGATCATCGCGTCGGGGTGGGTTTGGCGCACTAATGCCCGCCAGATTTTGCGCATTTCATCATAATCCATATCAGGCGACATCCCCAGCACCATATAGGGGTCGGGATGCGCATCCGGCACAAACCGCGCCCTAAGCGTGCGAAACTGCGCGTCCGGCAGGCCGAATATCTGGCTGACATCTTCCAGGAATTCATTTTCGTCGGGGTGATAGAACCCATCGGCCAAGGCGATGTGAAACAACCCCTCCATCAGGTCCAGCAGGGCGTCGGGGTCTTCGCCGAACTTCCGCCCGATCTGGCGGGCATAATCCTGATATCCGGCCACATCGGTGCGCGCCATGTTGAACACCCGCGCCGCACCCGCCTCGTCCTTGCGGGCGATCTGGAACACGTCGCGAAACGCTGTCACCTCGTCGCGGGTCACCTGCCCGTCCGCCTTGGCCATCTTGGCCCCCAGCGCAATCACCGCGATGGCAAAGGCCACGCTGCGTTCAGGCGGCGTGCGCAGGCGGTCGAACACTTCGGTCAGGCTTTCGCCTTTGGTCAGCGCCGACAGGGCCTCGGATATGCGGGTCCAGACAGACATGGCGGTATATCTAGCGTGCGGACACGCCTATGTCAGGGGTGGTTGCACCCATTGGGGGCAGAATTTTCTGCATCAGCACAAGATCCAGCCATTGCCCACCCTTGTGCCCCACCTGTGGCATCCGCCCAACCTGAACAAATCCCAACGCGCGGTGAAAGGCAACCGCGCCTGGATTGGCGCTGCTGATGCCTGCCACCAGAACATGCAGGCCGTTTGCTGCGGCAACCTGTTCCAGCCGCGCCATCAAGGCCCGCCCCAAACCGCGCCCTTGCGCCGCCGGGGTCAGGTGAATGGTATGCTCCTGCGTACGGGCATAGCCCGGCCCCGCACGAAACGGTGCATAGGTGGCAAAGCCTGCCACCTCGCCCGCCAATTCAGCCACAATAAACCCAGGCCCCCGGGTCGCGATATCGGCGGCCACCGCCGGTTCGGTCTTTTGATCGGTGGTAAAGGTGATCAGCGTGTCGCGGACCACCGCGTTGGTGATGGCGCATATCGCCGAGGCGTCCAGGGCGGTGGCCGGGCGCAAGATCACCGCAGCACCCGCATCCCGTTGGGCGTGTCAATTTCGGCCATCAGACCCGGCAGACCGGATTCAAACACCACCCTTGCATCGTCCAGAAACGGTGCCAGCACGCGGGCCAGCGCATCCGCTTGCGGATGCGCCACCACCATCCGCCGCAGGGCACAGCCCGAAGGCGCCAGCATTGCGCCGGGATGCAGGTTGCCTTGCCATTCAATTAGCGCGGGGAACAGGTTGTCATAGGGCAGTTTTCCGTCCGCAGGCACCGCCATTTGCCAGCACAGATCCCCCCGGCGCAACGCCACCGGCGTGCCGACCCCGGCGGGAAGGTCAGGCAGGGTTGTTGCCATATTATCGGTGCGACAAATCCAGTTGGTCAGGCGCGCTGGGCCGGTAAAATGATCAAGATCAAACCAACGCGGGCGCGCGGGCGGCGGCGCGGACGGATCAATGGCAATCGCTTCGATGTAAAAGCCATCTGCCAATCCCAACAGGCGGTTACGCGTAGCAAACAGATCGTGCTGCCCGCCCGGTTGCAAGGATACGCCCAGCGCGGATTCGACCGCCTCAGCCGCGTCTTCCAGGGTGGCCCCGGCCACTGCGATATGATCAAGCTGCATAAAACTTCCCCGCTGTTGCGCCGTTATTGCAAAACATCAACTAGCCGTCCGTCATCGATTTCTTTGAATGAGTGACGCCCAAAAAATTGATCCAGTGGATCAACTTTTTAGCGGAACGGATCGGAAAATTTGAAATTTTCCGTTTTCCCATCAAGCGATCCACGTGACCGCAGACCATATCGCCGCCAATACAGTCGGGTAGAACGTGGCAGCAAAACCGAATCCGCGCATCGGAGGTGAAACGTGATAACCGGTCCAGAATGCCAGCCGCGCCAGCCCAAAAGCAAAGCCCATCACCAGCACAACCGCGCCGCCCAGCGACAAGGCCACAAACGGCCAGATCACCAGCGCCAGCACCAACTGTTCCGTGGTGTTGGCCAGCACCCGCTGATCAATCCAGGCAGGGCTATCTGGCACAAAGTCCTGACCGTCGATGGTGGCATCGTCAAAAAACCGGCGCTGCGCCAACCGCCCGATCATCGCCAGCATCACTAGGCCGGGCACAATAAAGGCACCCGGCAAGGCAACCGGCGGCGGCAGAAACGGCAGCCCCGCCAATTGCGGGCCCCAGACCACCGCCACGGCCCACAAAAACCCGGCCAGCATTCCCGCCAGTATCATCGGCCGCTTGCCCATCAGCCGCGCCCTTCGCGGATCAGCGCCAGGATATTTTCGGCTGCATGCGGGATATTTGTGCCCGGTCCAAAGATCGCCTTGACCCCTTTGTCATAGAGGAACTGGTAGTCCTGCTGCGGGATCACCCCGCCGCAGATCACCAGGATATCCTCTGCCCCGGCAGCCTTCAATGCCTCGACCAGTTGCGGCGCCAATGTCTTGTGCCCTGCCGCCTGCGAGCTGATGCCGATTACATGCACATCATTGTCAATCGCGTCCTGTGCCGCCTCTGCCGGGGTCTGAAACAACGGCCCGACATCGACGTCAAATCCGATATCCGCAAAGGCCGTGGCGATCACCTTGGCGCCGCGGTCATGCCCGTCCTGCCCCATCTTGACCACCAGCATCCGGGGGCGGCGGCCTTCGGCCTCGGCAAAATCCTCGACCGATTTCTGGATCGCGGCAAAGCCTTCGTCGCCCTCATAGGCAGCGCCGTAAACCCCAGCGAGGGTTTTGACCTCGGCGCGGTGCCGTCCAAATACCTTTTCCAAAGCCATGCTGATTTCCCCTACGCTTGCCCGTGCGCGCGCCGCCTCGACCGCGCCTTGCAGAATGTTACCGCCCTCACGCGCCCGGCGCGTCAACTCTTCCAAGGTTGCAGTGCAGGCGGCTTCGTCGCGGCTGTCGCGAATCCGGTTCAGCCGGGCCACCTGCGAGATGCGCACGGCGTCATTGTCGATATCGAGAATGTCGATTGGGTCTTCTTTATCCAGCCGGTATTTATTGACGCCAACGATTACGTCCTCGCCCCGGTCGATCTTTGCCTGTCGCATGGCGGCGGATTCTTCGATCCTGAGCTTGGGCATGCCGCTGGCAACCGCCTTGGTCATGCCGCCCATCTCTTCGACCTCCTTGATCAGCTTCCACGCCTCTTCCGCCAGATCATGGGTCAGCTTTTCGACGTAATAGGACCCCGCCAGCGGGTCGACCACATTGGTCACGCCGGTTTCTTCCTGCAAGATCAACTGTGTGTTGCGGGCAATCCGGGCGCTGAAATCGGTGGGCAGGGCAATCGCCTCATCCAACGCATTGGTGTGCAGCGACTGCGTGCCGCCAAGAACTGCGGCCATCGCCTCGTACGCGGTGCGCACCACGTTGTTATAGGGGTCCTGTTCCTGCAACGACACGCCCGAGGTCTGGCAATGGGTGCGCAGCATCAGCGATTTGGGGTTCTTGGCGCCGAATTCGGTCATGATGCGATGCCACAAAAGACGCGCGGCGCGTAATTTGGCGGCCTCCATAAAGAAATTCATGCCGATGGCAAAGAAGAACGACAACCGCCCAGCGAATGCATCCACATCCATACCCCGCGCCAAGGCCACACGTACATATTCGCGCCCGTCAGCCAGCGTATAGGCCAGTTCCTGCACCAGGTTCGCGCCAGCCTCTTGCATGTGATAACCCGAGATCGAAATGGAATTGAATTTCGGCATCTCGGCAGAGGTATATTCAATGATATCCGCGACAATCCGCATCGACGGTTCGGGCGGGTAGATATAGGTGTTACGCACCATGAATTCCTTCAGAACATCATTCTGAATAGTGCCCGCCAGCAACGCCTTGTCATGGCCCTGTTCTTCGCCTGCGACGATGAAACTGGCCAGGATCGGGATCACCGCGCCATTCATTGTCATCGACACCGAAACCTTGTCCAACGGGATGCCGTCGAACAGGATTTTCATGTCTTCGACGCTGTCAATCGCCACCCCGGCCTTGCCGACATCACCCTCTACGCGGGGGTGGTCGCTGTCATAACCGCGATGGGTGGCTAGGTCGAAGGCTACGGAAACGCCCTGCTGGCCAGCCGCCAGACCCCGGCGGTAGAACGCATTGGATTCTTCGGCCGTGGAGAACCCGGCATATTGACGGATCGTCCAGGGGCGCCCGGCATACATCGTCGCCTTGACGCCACGGGTGAATGGCGCAGCCCCGGGGATGGTGCCCAGATGGTCCACGTCCTGCAAATCCTCGGCCGTATACAGCGGCTGAACCTTGATGCCTTCCAGCGTTTCCCATGTCAGATTTTCGACCGGGCGACCGCGCAGCTCTTTTTCAGCGAGTGCGTGCCATTCGTCTTTTTTCGTCGCCATTTGTTCTTCCTCTTGTCGTGTTTAGATCGGGCAGGTTGTCCTGCCCTTGTTTTTTGTCCGGGTCTGGCATCAGCCGGGCGATACCGCCCGCGCCGCCCGTCAGCCACATCAAATCGTCAGCATAATTTTCCCGCAGTGCAGCGGCCTGGGGGGGTAAAAACGGCTGCCAGCGGCCATCGCCGTCGGGCAGATCGGGGGGGCTGGCCATACCGCCCACCAAAGCGCGCAATTCTGGCAGGTGCGGCGTGGCATTCAGCCAATTGCGCGCGTGGCTCTTGGGGGCAGCGATACCGGTGACCGTCGACAGCTGCGCCTCGGGGCGGCCCGCATAGGTTTCGAACGGCATCACCCAGATCTGTGCATTGGGGACAGCGCAGGACACATCCGCAATTACATCACGCCAGCAGCGCGCGTCAAAGGCCAGCCGTTCCAGCGTTTCCCGGCCCGGCACACCGCGCCCCCGGGTCAGGCTGTACCCAAGCGCCGAGGCCCAATACCGATCCTGCGACCGGATATTCACAACCACGTTGCTGATCCGTCCGGCAAACGCCTCGTCATAGCGGGCCATGCGTTCGCCCACACCGCAATAAAGGCTGCCCACCCGCAGGTTTTCGCGCGTGGTGCCCATCATGTTTTCGTCGCTGACCACAAGCGAGGTGAGCCCCAAGCCGTCGCTGCGCGCCAGATGCATCTGGACCCGGCCAATCGCCCGGCGGCGCAGATCACGCCCGGTCGCCACTGTCGGCCCCGGGAGTATACCGCGAAACAGCCCGTTACGGGTGCGGCCCGGGCCCCAGAACCCAACGCCTTGGCTGGCCAGTCGGTCGCCATTCAAACGCATATAGTTTTGAAACGTCGTGGTCGCGCAGCGATGCGCACCGATATGCAGGGTTACGTCCATGGCTTTGCCAGTCCTTTGGCCCAAGGCCGACCTGTCCGGCCGATTCACAGGGAAGGGCACAATCATCGTGCCCAGCCCCTGACAAAGCGATTAACGTTAAACTTTTTGCGGTCTGTGCCCCATTCAACGGTCGCATTCGCCCTGTTAAGGCTTATATTCATCCCAACAGGAGACCGCATGAAACGCATCCTAGCCATTGTAATATCGGCATTAATCCCGATTTCCGCCTTTGCCGCAGATCCGGCGCAGCCGCCCGGCGACCAGATCATGCGCCCCGCAGGCGATATTGAGCTGGAGGAATTCCTGTGGACGCACCGCCCCATCGTGGTATTTGCTGATTCCCCCGCTGACCCACGATTTGGCGAACAGATTGAACAGTTGAACGAAGATCTGCAAATGCTGGTGGACCGCGATGTGGTCATTCTGACCGACACCAACCCCGCCGCCAAATCACCGCTGCGCCTAAAATTGCGCCCGCGCGGATTCATGGTGGTGCTGATCGACAAGGATGGCGGCATCAAGCTGCGCAAACCGTCCCCGCAGTCAGTGCGCGAGATCACTCGCACCATCGACAAGACGGCCATGCGCCAGAACGAGGTTGAGGAACGGCGCGGCAAATAACCCATCACTCTGCGACCCGCATAAAGAACACCCGATCACCGGCGCGGTCCAGAATGGCCATGACCTTGGCGGCGGGGTCAAAGATCAGGATGCCACCGGGGGTTGTTAAAACCTTCAGGTAGGCATGCTGTACCTCATCATCCATGCAGTTTTTGGCGCCAACGCCCGCGTTCAAAATGCCCAAGCCTTTGGGCAGGTCGGATGACATGATGGCCTCGGACACCAAAGTTGGGCTTTGGCCGGGCACGTCGAATGCCACCACCCGCTTTTGCCCGATCAGCCTGACCCCATCCGCAACCAAAGACACGGTTTGCGCCGCCAAATGCACATCATCCGAACCGGTTTCGAACACCCCGGCGGTGCATTCAAAGCGCGAGTCAAAATAAAGCGTCTCACCCAGCTTTACCCATGCGCCCAATTGGGCACGGACCGCGCTTTCCTTATCCAGAGAACAGCCCGCCAACCCGACAAGCGCCGACACCACAATCGGCAAAAGGTAACAGCGCGGAGTGCGGGTCATGGGTTTATTCGAACTCCATGATCACTTGGTCCACCGCCAGACTGTCACCAGCAGCGGCGTTGATTTTGGCAACCACGCCTTTGCGTTCGGCGCGAAGGATATTTTCCATCTTCATCGCCTCGATGGTGCACAGCGCCTGCCCATCCTGCACTTCTTCGCCGACCTCAACAGCAACTTTGACGATCAGGCCGGGCATCGGGCACAGCAGTAGTTTCGACGTATCCGGCGCCACTTTTTCCAGCATCAGATCGGCCAGTTCCGCCTGACGATGGCTGCGCACATGCACCTTCAGGTCAGCGCCCCGGCTGCGGATGCGGAACCCGCCGCTGATCTTGCCGACCTTCAGCACCAGCATCTGGCCATCCACATCCAGCGTTGCCAGCTGGTCGCCTGGTGTCCAGTCGCTGGACACCCGCAGGCTGCTGCCATCCGCAAAGCTGACGGTTGATCCGCCGTGATCGGCTGCAATGGTCACGTCAAACCGCATGCCTTGCAGGGTCACCACCCAATCATCGCCGACGTGGCGTTCGTGGTTGTCCATCCGTCCCGACACCCGGGTGCGCCGGATATCCGCCACCCGGTGCATTGCCCCCGCCCTGGCCGCAAACCCGCGCAGGTCGCCTTCGGGCAGCTCAACCCCCTGGAAACCATCGGGGAATTGTTCTTCGATAAAGGCGGTGGTCATTTCACCGGCGATAAACACCGGATGATCCATCACCGCGCTCAGGAACGGCAGGTTGTGGCCGATCCCTTCCAGCTCGAATCCGTCCAGCGCGTTGCGCATATGCTCGACCGCCTCGGCGCGGGTCGGGGCCCATGTGCACAGCTTGGCAATCATCGGATCGTAATACATCGAAATTTCGCCGCCCTCATAAACGCCGGTATCATTGCGGACAATATGGGTCGGCTCGACCACCTCGGCAGGCGGGCGATACCGTGTCAGACGACCAATCGAGGGCAGAAAGCCGCGATACGGGTCTTCGGCATAAAGCCGATTTTCAATCGCCCAGCCGTTCAGCTTGATATCATCCTGAGTTATGCTCAGCGGTTCGCCATTGGCGACGCGGATCATCTGTTCCACCAGATCAACACCGGTGATCAGCTCTGTCACCGGATGTTCCACCTGCAAACGGGTGTTCATTTCCAGGAAGTAAAAGTTGCGATTGCCATCAACGATGAATTCCACCGTGCCTGCGCTGGCATAATCCACCGCCTGCGCCAACGACACCGCCTGTTCGCCCATCGCCTTGCGGGTGGCTTCGTCCAGAAACGGGCTGGGGGCCTCTTCGACCACCTTTTGCTGGCGGCGCTGGATCGAGCATTCCCGCTCGCCCAGATAGATGCCATTGCCATGGCTGTCGCACAGCACCTGAATTTCAATGTGGCGTGGCTGGGTGATGAATTTTTCGATAAAGATCCGGTCATCGCCAAACGAACTCGCCGCTTCGTTTTTTGAGCTTTGAAAGCCTTCGCGCGCCTCTTCGTCATTCCAGGCGATGCGCATCCCCTTGCCTCCGCCGCCAGCGCTGGCCTTTAGCATCACCGGATAGCCGACTTCGTTGGAGATTTTCACCGCCTCGTCTGCGTCTTCGATCACGCCCATATGGCCGGGCACGGTGGAAACCCCGGCCTCTTGCGCGATCTTCTTGCTGGTGATTTTGTCGCCCATCTTTTCGATGGCCCCAACTGGTGGCCCGACAAAGGCGACACCTTCGGCCTGCAACGCCCCGGCAAATTTGGCGTTTTCGGACAGGAAACCATAGCCAGGATGCACCGCCTGGGCGCCCGACGACCGCACCGCCTCCATCACCTTTTCGATGACAATATAGGACTGGTTGGCAGGCGGCGGACCGATATGCACCGCCTCGTCCGCCATCTGCACATGCAACGCCTGGGCGTCGGCATCCGAATAGATCGCCACGGTGGCAATCCCCATCTTGCGGGCAGATTTGATGACGCGACAGGCAATTTCGCCGCGATTGGCGATCAGGATCTTGGTGAACATAGTGTGTCCTTCGTCTGGAGAGTTCTGAAACGCAAAGCGCCGCCCCGAACCAAATGGTCCGCAGCGGCGTTTCGCGTGATGTTGAGCGACCCGTTAAGGGGCCGGTGATATGGGGTGCCGGTCAGGCGATCAGCACTTGCCGGGGTTTTGCTGGCAATAAAGCACGTTGCCCCCGGCGCCGACTGCGGCCCCAAGAACCGGGTCGCCATCGACGATAAGCGAACCAAGCATGCCCGCCCCCGCGCCATAAAGCGCCTGTTCGCCCGCTGTGTCGCCACAGGCCGCAAGGCCCGCGCACAGCGCAAGTGTTGTAAGTATCTGTGTTGCTCGCATCCTGCCCATCCTTTTTTTGGTTTTGTGACGGATGGCGGCACAAAGCCTGCGCAATGGGGGGTTCGCAAGACAAAATCACGGCGGAATCGCCCGTCGGCCACTCCCCGCCGATGCGGCAAGCCTCTGATCTGACTGAAAAATTCGGACAGGTCGGCGCGTGTGGCGCCAACCTGCCCGATCAGGGAAAGGGTACGGAATAGTAGGTTCGAACATGACGCAGGAAAGTCGCCGCCATGCTCACCAATCAAGCTGCCCCAAGCCGACGCGCGAACCAAGCCTGGCCTGTTGGCACGACCGATTTGGGCCAGTTCCCGCCCGTTTTGCGCCCGCCTGTGCAGATTGTCGCCGATCATCAGCCAATAACCTCGGGAAAGGATACTTGGGCGAGGGATACGTTGATCACTAACAGCGCGTCATAGCTGGCCGGATCAAACGGGTCTTCGGCGGGGATCACTTCGCGCCCGAACAACCAGCTTAGGCGGCCCGCGTCCAGATTGCCGCGTTCAAACGGTTGATCGCCGAATTGCGCCCAAAGGGCGGCGAAAAACCCAGCGTCGGCGCGCCGATCTGCCGGACGCCGATCAGCAAAGCGTTCCCGCTTGGTAAGGGGGGTGATGCCCTTGGGGTTGTGTCGGCGAATGGTGAATTGGAAATCGGTGCCGGGAAGGCGCCCCGGGAAGCCGCGATGTTTCAGCATGAGCGCACCTCGGCGGTGCGGCGTGCGGCGGCGGTGCGGCGTGCGGCGGCGGGTTGGAAAGGCGGGACCAGCTGACGCGCCGGTCCCGCCCGGTGTTTACTTGTACTTGACGGTG
>JBLINN010000079.1:0-14791 GCA_047639325.1 Paracoccaceae bacterium
AGAAGGTCAGCCAGTCCAAAACCGGCTTGATCCCGTCGGCGTGTAGTTTGTTGATACGCTCGCGCCCTCGGGCGCGCACCTGGATCAGGTCACCTTGTTGCAGGACATTCAGGTGCTTTTTGACGGCCGCCCGCGTCATGTCAAAGTGGTCCGAGACCTGGGCGATGGTCATGTCCTGCTGCCCAAGCATATGCAGAATGGCGCGCCGGGTTGGATCGGCCAGGGCGCGAAAGGCCGGTTGCAGGGTGTCTGTCATGAAACCTCCAATGTGATACCATGTGGTTTCACTTTATATGATACCAAAAGGTATTACGGCAGGCCTTTTGATTCAATGCCAGAGCGCGCCGGTTATTCTCAGAATTAACAGCGGGCACCTTGATTTATGTTCACGGATTGTTCACCTTTGTCAGATGATGCTGGATCTGCAACCTGGACAAAAACTCGCCCGCGGCGTGGCGCGCCATTTGCGCAGCCATGGGTTTGTGTCTGTCGAAGAATTTATTCCGGCGCGGGGCTTGCGTGTCGATGTGATGGGATTGGGCCCCAAGGGCGAGATCTGGGTTGTGGAATGCAAATCCAGCCGCGCTGATTTTCAGTCGGATGGCAAGTGGCAGGGCTATCTTGAATGGTGTGACCGGTATTTCTGGGCCGTGGACATGGAATTTCCCACCGATCTGCTGCCCGAAGGCACCGGGTTGATTATTGCCGATGCCTATGACGCCGAGATTATCCGCATGGCCCCGGAAGACAAGCTGGCCCCGGCGCGGCGCAAAATGCTGGTTCAGAAATTTGCCACCCAAGCCGCGCGACGCCTACAGGCACTGCGCGATCCGGGCGTTGGCGGGCTGACGCGAGAGGGCGCTGAGCAGGGGAAACCCATTGATAACTAGGTTTATCGACGACGTTGGCTTTTGCGATTGCCGGGCAGGGATTGAATACCTCTTCAGAAAGGTCAAACCTATCGTCGCATCGTCATGCAGTGTAGCTGTTTTTGCGCCGTTACTTCAATGCCTTGAACCTCATGCGAGTGCTTGGATTGGGCGACTTGGTGTCGACACGGCCCCGGGTGGGATTGCGGCGGCATGCCCCTTCAGTCGGGCCGCGAACCGGCGTACTGGGGATCAGGTTACCGGATTTGTCATTGAACCGCGCGGGCCGTTTGTGCCCACTGGGCTTCCTATCCGCCTGCTTTTCCAGAACAAACAGCCGCTGCTATTCGCGGATTGACGCGTATGACGGGCCTTGCGGCTGCCGTCTGACGCAGCATAGAGTTAACCTGTTGGAAAAAGGGCCCGTCTTTGGCTTGGTCACTCCGCAAAATGCGCGGGTCGGGCCGGGGAGGCGGGCAAAACAGGTGCCATGCGATTTGCCGTCATATTACTTGCTGCGTTGCTTGTCGGTCTGATTGCTGTGTCGGCCTATCTGCTGTTGCAATCATGCGGCGTGCGCTTGCCGTTCACCGGGATCGTGCTGACGGTATGCGAAACCGATGACGAGGCGCGGCTGCGCAGTGATCTTGATGCGGTGGATCGGCAGAACCGCGATCTGGAATTGCGTGTGCTGTACCTGGAGGATCAGCTGGGCGGGTTGATCTGCAAGGCCGATCCACCGCCACCCCCGCCGCCGCCACCCCCCCCACCGCCGCCCCCCCCACCGCCGCCGCCGCCGAAGAAAAAGAAGACACCCAGCGGGCTGGCGCCGGATGCGTTTAACGACAAGGATATCTCGGTGATGGAAGGCTGCTGGCAGTTGTCGTCGAACTATGCGGTGCGCGAAATCAACACCGGCCAGATCACCCGGTTCAAATACTGGCGCATCTGTTTTGACAAGAATGGCAATGGCACCGAAATCATGCGCTCCACCAACGGGGTGCGTTGCGAGGGGCGGTTAAAGGGCAAGATGCCGGGCAATGGCAAGCTGACGATGCGCGAGCCGGGCAATCTGCAATGCGACAATCAATCGTCGATCTTCCGGCGCGACATCACCTGTTCGCTGGACAATAAAGGCAACGCCCAGTGCGATACGTATCAACCCGAAACCAAAGGCCACAGCGCAGCCACGTTGCGCCGGGCCAGGAGGTAATGTGATGGCCGAGCATTTTCTGTCAAAGATACGCGTCGAGTCCGGGGATTTTGTTGACGCGGGTGGCAGGCCAGTTCTGGAACGCCATGATGATCTGCGCCGCCTGCTGAGCGACCGCGCGGGCCCCGAAGTGGCGGCCTTGTTTGCCGAGCCGCTGATCAGCCGGGGCAACGACGAGGCCCCGCCAACTGTGTCCTGGTACAGCGACGCCGAGGGCGAGGCGCGACCCTTGGCGCAGCTTTCAGGGGCAGAACGTGATCGGGCCGAGGCCTATCTGGCCGATCATCTGCGCCCATTGCGCAGCTTGGCCGAGGATCCCACCAGTGCCGATCTGGCGTTGGGGGCGTTGTCGGTTTACGGGCGCGATGATGTGGTGGTTCAGGGCGGGCGGCCGCTGATCGTGAACTGGGGCTTGTTGCCGGGCGGCATGGGGGCCAATGCCGCCGCGCGCCCGGCGCATTACGCGGATACGCTGGGGCGGTTTCTGCCTTTGACCGCCAGTTCTGGCAATAGCGGTGTTGCAGGGGCGGCAGGTTTTGCCGCGACCTCTGGCGCGGCGGCTGTACGCCCGCCGCAGACAGACAGCAGCATTGCCAATGCGGGCATGACAGGGGCAACCGGCGGTGGCGGTCCCGCGGTTACACCTGATCCCACGCCGCGCCGCGCGGGAATTTCGCCGATCGCTTGGGTACCGTTGCTGATCTTGCTGATAGTGGCCGGGCTGACGCTGGCCTGGTTGTTGCAACCCGGTAGCCGGTTGTTTCATGCTGCCACCCCGCCGGTGATCACCGACGAGGCGACACTGAAAGCCGCCCGCGCATTGAACCAAAGCCTGCGAGAGCGCACAGTTGTGTTGGAGCAGGCCCTAGAGGGCGCGGTGTGTCGCGCGGACGGTATATTACTGCTGCCCGATGGGCGCACGCCCGAAGGTTTGCTGCCCCCCGCGCTGGGTGTCGAGCCAGACAAAAAAGCACAGGCCGCGCCGGATGCGTTGTTGCCCAACAGTCCGGGGCGGGTTCTGGTGCCGGAACCGGATGCGTCGGGCGAACCCGGCGACATCACCCTGTTGGCGCTGATCGAGGCGCGCACTGTGCTGATCCTGGCGGCCTCTGGCGGGGGCGTCACGGCGGGGTCGGGGTTTGTTGTCGGGCCGGGGCTGATCCTGACCAACCACCATGTGATCGAAGGGGCGATGGCGCAGCCGGGGCAGATACTGGTGGCCGGGGCGGCGCTGGACCATCCGCGCGCCGCGACGGTGCTAAAAACACAGGGGCCGATGGCTGAAACGGGCGGCGATTTCGCCCTGCTCAAGGTCGACGGCGCGCCGTTGCCTGCGTTTTCGGTGCATCTGGGGGCGGGGTCGCTGAAGCTGACCAATGTGATTGCGGCGGGTTATCCCGGCGATGTGCTGGAACTGGATGTCAGCTTTGCCGCGCTGAAATCGGGGGATATGAGCGCGACGCCCGATCTGACGGTGACCGACGGGACCATCAACACCGAACAGCAGATCGGGCCGGACACCCATGTGCTGATGCATTCCGCGCCGCTGTCCAGTGGCAATTCAGGCGGGCCGCTGGTGGATATGTGTGGCCGGGTTGTTGGCGTGAACACCTTTGTGCGCCAGGGTAAGATGCAGAACCGCGGCTTTGCCCTGACCGCGGGCGATATGCTGGCGTTTCTGAATGGTACCGATGCGGCCCCCACCGTTATGTCCGGACCGTGTGCGCCTGTGGTGGTCCGCCGACAGGTAACCGCAGCCCCGTCCACCCTCGAACCGGCAAAGGGCGACTAAGCGGCGATGTTTGAGGCCTTTTTAACCACCACGTCCTCGGAAGGGCTGCAACCGTTGGGGTCCGCCCCGCAGCGGTCGTTCGAGCTGGTGACAGGGACCATTCGCGACCGGTTGGGGCCAGATCATGCGGCGCTGTTTGCCGAGCCGGTGGCCACCGAACATGGCGAGCGGATTGACTGGTATGCGCCGGTGTCCGGCGATGCGGTTGCACTGCCGGACTTGGCCGAGGTGGATCAGGCCAAATTGCGTGTGACGCTGGGCACGCGGATTGCCGCGATCAAGGCCGAGGCGGATAAGCTGGCCATCAGCGATACGCCTGAGGATCAGCGCCTGTCCGAGGCGTTGGGAAATGCCATCGAAGTGCCGGGCGAGGGCATGGTTTACGGCGTGCGCGATGCAGGCGGCGTGCTGCATCCGGTTCTGGTGCATTGGGCCTGGGTGGGGGATGAACAAACTGCGGTGCGCGGGGTTCTGACCGGTATGGTGCCCCGGGCGCGGCCTTTGGCATCTGTTGGCGTCGGTGTGGTACCGGTGCGGTCGGGCGTTCCCGCGGGGGCGTGGTGGGCGCTGATTGTGCTGGGCTGGCTGTTGCTGGCGGCACTGCTGGGCGGCATCCTGTACCTGATGATTGCGGCCTGCGGGCTGAGAGGCGGGCGGCTGGTGTTCTGCCCGGTGGATGCGCCCGTGTTACAGGCCGAGATCGGCGAACAGCGGGTGATCGAGGATGAGATTGCGCGTTTGCGCCGCGAGTTGGCGCTGGCGGATCGCGCTTGCAAGCCCACGATACCGTTGACGCCGAGTGTGCCGGTTTTGCCCGTACCCTCGCCCGAGCCCAAACCGAAACCGAAACCGGCCCCAAAACCGATCCCTGTGCCTGCCTTCCCCACGGCCCCGGCCGCCCCGCAACAGCAGGGCGCAACCGAGGCGGATCGCGATGCGTCTGCACAGCGGATCACCCAACGTGGTGCGCGACAGGGGGTGCTGAACTTTGTTCTGGAATGGGGCAGCACGGATGATGTTGATCTATCAGTGACCTGCCCGACAGGGGCGGTGATTTCTCTGCGCAACCGGGGCGATTGCAATGGCACCTACGATCTGGACGCCAACAAAGACCCCGCCAGCGCGGTCACTGACCCGGTAGAGAATATCGTTTTTGACGAAGCTCGGAAGGGGATATATCACGTGCGTACCCATCTGCGCGAAAACCGAACCGGCGGCGACATTCCGATAACATTGCACGTTCTGCGCAAAAATGGACCATCGCACAGCTATTCCGCTACATTGGGGCCAAAGCAGAGCGAATGGACCGTCAACATAAGTATTTCAAGGTAGGCACGATGCAGCATTCTGAACACCTGGCGCAGCTGGTCGATTGGCGGGACGAGATCACGTTGGTGCCCTATTCGGGCAGTCAGATCCTTGATTTCGGCTTTCGTCTGGACGCGCAGGAGCTAAAGAACGCGCGGTTCATCGAACGCGTTGTCGGCGGCGATAACGACCGCGAGGAATGGGCGTTGTTGCCGCTGACCGGTGACGCGGACACGGATGAAGGGATTGAAGGAGGCGGCAGTGCTGACGACGATCCCTATTCAGTGCGCCCCGTTGCGGCGCTGGAACCGTTTCTGAACAAATGGGTGCCGGTGCCGGTGTTGCGGGTGCGCAATGATCGCGGTGTGGGCGGCGAGGAAAAGTTTGATCCGGGCCCCTCCAGCTGGGCGCGGATGCGCACGGTGGAACTGGCTGCACCTGACCCGGTGACCGGACACACGCACCGGGTGCAATTGGCGCTGGATACGGCGTTGATGGCGGGGGATCAGAGTTATCAGTACCTCGCGCCGGACCGGATGGATGCGGAAAAATCCCGTGATTTCAGGTTCGTATCGGACCCTGCGCGGATGGATTGGTTTCTACGCCGGTTGGAACCGGATAATGCGGGCGAAATGCTGGATTTGCAGAAATGGGTGTCTGATTGGCTGGAAGAGCTGTTCATGTCCTATAAACGTGCCGAGCGTCCGGGGCGGCGGATCACCCGCGATGCGCTGGCGCATAAGTTCGAACATTGGGCGCGCTATTTGGCCTATCTGCGGCTGGTGGATCACGCAGTGACGGTGCCGAAAATCCGCTTTGCCAACACAGTCAGCAGCCGTGAAAGTGTGACGCCGGTGGATGTGGAATTGGTGCTGGATGTGGGCAATTCGCGCACCTGCGGCATTCTGATCGAACGCTTCCCGGGCGAAACCCGGCTGGATCTGGCGCGGTCGTTTCCGCTAGAGGTGCGTGATCTGTCGCGGCCGGAGTTCCACTATTCCGGGTTGTTCGAAAGCCGGGTGGAATTTTCCGAACACCGGATGGGAGATGAACGTTACGCCAGCCGGTCGGGGCGGCGAAACGGCTTCCTGTGGCCTAGTTTTGTGCGCATCGGCCCCGAGGCCTTGCGGCTTGTGGCGGGTGAAGAAGGCACTGAAACCGCCTCGGGGTTGTCCAGCCCGAAACGCTATTTGTGGGATGACACACCGGTGCAGCAGGACTGGCGATTTCATCATCACACTGATCCCAACAACCTGCCAAAATCCCTGCGCGCCGCGATGCGCCATCTGAACGAAGCGGGCGATGTTTTGGAACAAGTCGCAGCGGATGAATCCGCCGGGCTGCGCCCGCGTGGCAAGACGCCAAAAACCCCGGCGATTAGGCCCCGGTTTGCGCGGGCGTCGCTGTTTGGGTTCATGCTGGCCGAGATCATTGCGCATGCGTTGATCCAGGTGAATGCGCCCGCATCCCGGGCCCGCCGCCCGCAATCGGAACTGCCGCGACGGCTGGACCGGATCATTCTGACCCTGCCCACCGCGACCACGGCGCAGGAACAGGCGATTATCCGATCCAAGGCCAAGGGCGCGCTGGCGTTGGTCTGGTCGATGATGGGTTTGAAGGACGGCGAAAGCGCGATCTCGCAAATGCCCGAGCTGATTGTGGAATGGGACGAGGCGAGCTGTACGCAGTTGGTCTATCTCTATTCCGAGTTGACGCAGAAATTTGACGGGCGGATTGATCGGTTTCTGGCCCTGAAAGGCACGCCGCGCGTGATGGAAGTGGGGGGCGTGCCCGAGCCGTCGTTACGGCTGGCCTGTATCGACATTGGCGGTGGCACCACCGATCTGATGGTGACGACTTTTTGGGGAGAGGCAGGCCGGGTGCTGCATCCGCGTCAGGATTTCCGTGAAGGGTTCCGCGTCGCGGGGGACGAATTGCTGCAAAGGGTGATCGCCGCGATCATCCTGCCGGGGCTGCAAGCCAGTATCGAGGCGGCAGGTGGGCGGTTTGTTGGCGAAAAGCTGCGCGAGCTGTTTGCCGGTGATGTTGGCGGGCTGGATCAGCAAAGCGTGCAGAAACGCCGCCAATTTGCAGTGCGGGTGTTGATGCCGCTGGCCGTGGCGATCCTGAAAGCCTGTGAAACCGCCGGAGAGTTTGAGCCGCTCAGCCTGCTAGTCAGCGATGTGATGGCGCTGGATCACGGTGACGAGGACGCGCCAGAGGCGGATCAGACCGTGCCTGCGACCCTGATCGCCTATATCGAAGAGGCGGCGCAGGGGCTGGGGGCCGATGGGTTCACGCTGGGCGAGGTGGCATTGCGGTTCAGCCGCGAGGATGTGGATGCGATTGCCCGCGAGGTGTTCCAGAAAGCGTTAAGCAATCTGGCCGAGGTGATCGACCATCTGGGCGTGGATGTGGTGTTGCTGACCGGGCGGCCATCGCGCCTACCTGCGGTGCGGTCAATCATCGAGGAAATGATGGTGGTACCGCCGCATCGCCTGATCTCGATGCATGATTACAAAACCGGGCGCTGGTATCCGTTCCGCGATCCGGTGACGCAGCGGATTGGCGATCCGAAATCGACCGTGGCGGTGGGGGGGATGCTGATCGCGCTGTCGGAAAGTCGCATTCCGAATTTCAAGGTGATGACCAGCGCGTTTCGGATGCAGTCAACGGCGCGTTATATCGGCGAGATGGACAGCTCTGGCCAGATCATGGCCGACAGGGTGCTGTTTTCCGATGTCGATCTGGATGCGCGCAAATCGGCGGGCGATATGCTGGCGACGATCACCATGTATACGCCGGTGCATCTGGGGTCACGGCAATTGCCGTTGGAACGCTGGACGACGACGCCGCTGTACCGGTTGGACTTTGCCACGCAGTCGGCGCAGGCGCGGGCGCCGCTAAAAGTGACGTTTGAACGCGCAGATTTTGACGACGACCCGGATCGCGAAACATCCGACACGGTGCTGCGCCGCGAAGCGATGCGCGAGGCCTTTACCGTGACCGAAGTGGAAGACAGCGAAGGCACGTCGATGAAGCCAAACCAGGTTCAGCTGCGTCTGCACACGTTGGGGTTTGAGGACGAGTATTGGATTGACACCGGCCTGTTCCGGTTGTGAAGGGATCAAGGGCAATGAGCACGCAACAACAAAAACTGGCCGATGATTGCGCCGGGCTTGCCGATCTGACGGGGCAGGCGCTGGCTTGGGTTGAAGACGCGGAAAATGCCGATTTGGTGGGGGCGGAAACCAAGTCGCTGGTGCAGATGATGCGCCGCACGGGTCGGCGGGCGCGGCGGTTGGCGCGCGCGGCGCAGACGCGGATGTCGGTCAGTGTGTTTGGACCCAGCCAGGCCGGTAAATCGTTTCTGGTGTCGGTGTTGGCGCGGCCTGAAAATGGCCCCTTGGTGGTGGATTTTGACGGGCCAGATGGCACGCTGGATTACATCCGCGAGATCAACCCCGAGGGTGAGGGCGAAAGCACCGGTTTGGTGACGCGGTTCACCATGGCCAAAACCCCGACACCTGCGGGGTTTCCGATCCGCCTGACCTTGCTGAGTGAGGCGGATATCATCCGCACCCTCGTCAACAGTTTCTTCATGGATGGCGACCGGTCCGAACCCAGCCCGGAACCGGGTGAGATTGCCGCGCATCTGGACGCCTACAAGGCGCGCGCCGTAAGCGAGCAGCCGGGCCTTGGCTATGATGATGTGCATGAGATCGGCGAATATATCGATGCCGCCTTTGGCCGCGAGGCTTACGCCGTCGCACTGCGCCCTTTGTGGGAAGACGCCGCGCGGATTGCGCCGGGCCTGTCGGCGGGCGACCGTGCCGGATTTTTCAGCCTGCTCTGGGGTGGGCATCAGCCGTTTTCTGATCTTTTCCTGCGGATGGCGCAGGCGCTGGCGCAATTGGATCACGCCGAAGAGGTGTTTGCCGGGCTGGACGCGCTGGTGCCGCGTGACAGTTCAATCATCGACGTCAAAACCCTGACCGGGGCGGCGGATGGCGCGCCGTTAACGCTGACCACGGCCAAGGGGCGACAAGCGTCGCTGCCCCGGTCGGTGATCTGCGGGCTGGCGGCCGAGCTGGTGTTGCCGATGCAAAGCCTGCCCAGCCAGATATTTTCCGAGACTGACCTGTTGGACTTCCCCGGGGCGCGCAACCGGTTTGAGCAGGATTTGGGCAAGGCATTCGCCGCGCCGGACGCGATTTTGCCGGAACTGCTGCTGCGCGGCAAGGTGGCCTATCTGTTTGATCGATATGTGCAAAATCAGGAAATAACCTCGATGTTGCTGTGTGTTCCGGACAGTAATATGGAAACCGTGGACCTGCCGGGATTGGTGCAAAACTGGATTGGCAGCACCCACGGCGCCACGCCTGAATTGCGCGCGCAGGCCGATTGCGTGTTGTTTCTGGTGCTGACCAAGTTTGACAAACATCTGGGGGATTCGGCTGCTGAAGGTGGTGATGAAACCCGGTTTGATCGGCGGATGCAGGCGTCGCTGCTGGAAAAATTCGGCAAGGGCAGTGATCCGTGGGTGGATCAATGGGCGCCGGACCAGCCGTTCAACAATTGCTTCTGGCTGCGCAATCCAAATTACTATGTCGATGGGTTGATCGACTATGACAGCGAGATGCGCGAGATGCGCATTCGCCCGGAAAAGCAGGGTCGGGTGGCGGAGTTAAAGGCAGGTTGCCTAAGTGCTCCGGCGGTGCAACGGCATTTTGGGGACCCGCAGGCGGCGTGGGACGCGGCCCTTGCGCTGAATGACGGTGGGGTCAGTTACCTAACGGCACAGTTGGAAAAAGTGTGCAAACCCGACAGCAAGCTGCGCCAGATCGGGGCGCAGTTGGGGCAGATCACCGCCGAATTGCGCCAGGCGATAACGCCGTTTCATGTGTCGGACGATGTGGAACAGCGGATATCGGACGCGCAGGCGGCGGCGACACGGGTGATTGACGATCTGGAACAGGCGCTGGGGCGGCATCGGTTTGGCGCGATGATGGCGGCGCTGATGGTGGATCAGGACGAGATCGAGGGGCGGATTTCGCGGGTGCCAAGCTCTGTCAGGATCACCAGTGCGGTGTCTTCGGCCAGTGCAGCGGCGGAACCGGCGGCGACCACAAAGGGTCCGCAACGCCCGGGCCGTCCGGTACGGCCGCGCGCTGATACGCCGGAACCGGTGGTGGTTGATACGGATATTCGCACGATGACATTGGCGCAGTTTCAGGCGGACACTGCGTTGGAGATCTGGATTGACCGGCTGAAATCCCTGCGCGATGACCGGGCGCGGCGGGGGGCCTATGGGCTGGGGGATGCAACTTCGGGCGATCTGGTGGCAGAGCTGATCCATGCGGCGCGCCGTACAGGCCTAAGCCGCAAAACAGCGACGCAGTTGGAAGAGATCAATTTTGGTTTGACGGTGGAAAAACAGGCCCAACCGGCGTCGATTATGGGGGCCGAGGCGATTAATGGGTTTGTGTCTACTTTGGGGATGCTGGACATTGCCGAAGCAGACCGCCCACAGGTCGAAGGGCAAGACGGCAGCAGCCGTGCGATCTTTGCGCATCGCCCCGGGGCTGACCGGGTGGATACGCTGCCGGCACAGCCGCGCGCCATGGCCGAGGCCTATTGGACCGACTGGGTGTTTGCGCTGGACGCGGTGTTTGCCGCTAATGCGCTCGACGGGGCGGGGGGCGAGATTAACATTGATCAGAACCTGGCGCTGGGGCGTATCTTGGGCGCATTATCGGGGCAATCGGCACAATGAGCCTGACAGTCCATCCCGACCCCCAGGAACCGGCGGGCGGTTTTGCCTTTCTGGAGCTGCCAGAGGGATCTTTGAGCGATGCGCAGGTGACGGTTGCGGTTTTCGGGGTCTACGGCGAACGCTGGCTGGCGCCCTCCGAGGGGACAGGCGGGCAGGTCGAAGTTGGCGACGGTCATTGGCAAAGTGAGCGGCACGACTTTGGCCCCTATGCGGTTCATCGCCATGATGGGGCTGATTGGGTGCGGATCGGCCCCGAGATTGTTAACAAGATCGACGAATACACCCCCGTGCGGATATCGGTTGGCGCAGTGACGCAGGATGTCAGCTGGCCCGATGACGTGCCCCCGCGCGCCGGGGCGGCGGTGTTGGGCGGCATTCAGGCGACCGGGGCCAAACCGGACACAGGCGAGAGCAGCACGTTGGTCGGTAAACCTGCCACCCCGCCAGAAGTGGAGCCGGTGGTGGATCCGGTGGTGGTTGTCGATCCACCCGCGCCCGCACCGGCACAACCCGTGCCACGACGCACTCTGCTGGTGCTGATCTTTCTGGCCCTTGCCGTGTTGTTGACGGTGTTGCTGGCCTATTGGCTGTTGCCCAAGAATGACCCGGTGGATGACCCGCAGACTTTACCCATATCCACCGTCCAATGCACCCCTGCTGCGATAAACGCGGTGACAGGCGGGTTTGCGGCCACGGAAAAGGTGATCCGCGCTTGTGGCGATGCGCTGTCGGCAGATACGGTTCTGAAATTGGTTGAAGATGCGTCGGCGGCGGGGGACGCGGAGGCGTTGCTGGTGTTTGGCACGCTTTATGACGGGGCGCAGGTGGACGCACGGATTGAACAGGTGATTGGCCTGACATTTGATCACGATGCCGCCAAGGCGGCAGAATATTATGCGCGCGCGGTTAAGGCGGGGTCAGAGATCGCGCAGACCCGGCTAACTGCGACCTGTGCACAGCTTGCCGGGTCGGATATGACATTGGCCAAAGGGGCTTTTGATGATTTTTGCCAGTAAATTTAAACGGTTTCGTGTTGGTATGGCCTTGGCTGTCGGGCTAACGCTTGTCGCCGGGCTGACCCCGGCGACACCGGTGCAGGCCCAAGGCGCGACCCGGCCCTTGTTGGCCGAGGGGCGCAAGACCGTCTATCAGCGCGTGCTGACCCGTCCCGGCGCGTTGGCCTATCCGTCGCCTGCTGCCGCGCCCACCAGCGGCTATCCGGCGTTTCAGCCGCTTTATGTTTATGCCGCGCAACCCGGTTGGTATAATGTGGGGCCGTCGATTTCCGCCGGGCCAAAGGCCTGGGTACAGGCCGGATCGGTGGTGCCGTGGAAGCAAAACATTGTCGCCGCCTTCACCAATGCCGCCGGGCGCGAACGACAGGTGCTGTTTGACAGCGAAGCGCATTTGCGCGGGTTGATGGAACACGAGGCACTGCGCGCGATGCAGGCGCAGTTGCTTGGCGAGGTTGCGACGGGTGACGTTGCACCGGAACGCGGCGTGGTGGCGGCGGAACCGGCTGAATTTGTCAGCATTGTCGATAACCTCTACCTGATGCCGATCCTTGATTTTGTGCAGGACTTACACCCGCTGAATTACGAGGAAAACCTGTTGCTGAAACTGGCCTCGGTGCCGTTAAAGGCCGGGGATGGCGACGCACAGGCCGGGTCGATTACCGATAATTTCGATGCGGGCATCGTGTTTGTGTTCGACACCACCCAGTCGATGGACCCTTATATCAAGCGCACCCAAAAGGCGGTGGAGCAGATTGTCAAAGACCTGCAAGGCACCGATATTGGCAAGCGGGTACAGTTTGGCGTGGTGGCGTTTCGCGACAGTATCGACGCCTCGCCCGGGTTGGAATATCGCACCCGCACCCTGTTGCCGTTGCAACGGCGCAGTGATCAGACACCAGTGATTGCCACCATCCGCGCCGCCACCAAAGTGGCGAATGTGAACTCTCCGGGGTTTAACGAAGACAGCCTGGCGGGGGTCGAGGACGCGGTAGAGCTGACTAATTGGGCGACGGATGGCAATGATCCGTTTGATGCGCGGATCGTGATCCTGATCACCGATGCCGGGCCAAAAGACGCGCGCGATGTCAATGCGCGATCAGACATCGGCCCGGCGGAATTGCAGCGCGCGGCGCAGGACAAAGGCGTGGCGGTGATGACGCTGCATTTGCAGACCGAGGCGGGCGGGCAATCGCAGCACGCCTGGGCGGCGGCGCAGTACAAGGTGCTGTCGCGATTTCACGGCGATACGTTTTATTACGGCATCGAAAATGGCTCGCCTCAGGCGTTTGAGGATACTGTGACCCGGCTGGTCACGGCGCTGACAGATGTGATCCGGGTGGCGCGCAATGAGGCGCCGGTTCTGGACCCCGAACAGCGCAGCAAGGAACTGGTCAATCTGGGGCTGGCGATGCAATTGGCCTATCTGGGGCGCCTCAAAGGCACGCAGGCGCCGGATGTGATAGAGGGTTGGGCGTCGGAACACGCTATCGAGGATCCCTCGAAACAGGCGATTGAACCGCGCTTGTTGGTCACCAAGAATGAATTGGCGACGATGGCCGATCTGTTGGCGGAACTGCTGGAATTGGGCGAGCAAAGCCGCAGTGACGCCGATGCTTCCAGCTTTTTCACCCAGGTGCGCGATGTGGTGGCGCAGATGGCGCAGAACCCGGATCGGTTGATCAATACGGACAGTGATACGCTGGGCGGCGCGCTCGAATTTCTGGAAGATTTGCCCTATGAAAGCCAGCTGATGCTGACAACGCAGGCGCGTTGGGGGTCCAGCGCGATGATCCGGCGGACCATTCTGGACGGGATGCGCCAGAAGCTGACGCAATATCGCAAATGGCTGCATGATCCGGCGGTGTGGACCGCGCTGTATGACGGCGCGCCCGATGGCGAGTTTGTGTTTGCCATGCCGTTTGACGTGTTGCCGTAGGCGTCGATGTCGGGCGGTTTGCGCATCCAGCCGGGGCAGATCAGCCTGACGGACGGCAAGCGGGTGTTCCGGTTGCAGATCGACCAGCTTGATTTGGCGCGTGGTCAGGCGGTGGCGCTCAGCGGGGCCAGTGGCTCGGGCAAGACGTTGTTGTTAGAGCTGCTGGGGCTGTTGCGCGCGCCGGGGCCGGGGACGGTGTATCGCTGGGATGATCAAGGTGAAGTGTGTGATTTGGCGGGGCTGTGGGATCAGGGCGCGCGCCGGGCCGCATTGGCGCGGATGCGCGGGCGGTTGTTTGGCTTTGTGCCGCAGACCGGTGGCTTGATGCCGTTTCTTAGCGTGGCGGAAAACATCGCTTTGCCGCAGCGGGTGAATGACTGCGTCGATGCTGATTGGTGCAGTGAACTGATGCGGCGGCTGGGGCTGGAAGATGTGGCGGCACTGATGCCCGGCGCCTTGTCGATTGGTCAGCGGCAACGCACGGCGATTGCCCGGTCGTTGGCGCATCGCCCGCCCTTTGTGATCGCGGATGAACCGACGGCGGCGCTGGACCCGGATACGGCGGATGGGGTGTTGGCTTTGCTGCTTGAGGTGGCCTCGGAACAGGGCAGTGGGGTAATCCTGTCGTCGCATGATATTGACCGGGTGGTGCGGTTTGGGATTGCGCGGTTAGAGTTGACGACCAGCTCTGACGCGCAAGGCGTGGTGAGCAGGCTGAAGGCGGTGCCATGCTGATCGTGCATCTGGCCTGGCGCGACCTGATCCGCGACCGGTTTTTTCTGTTCTGCAACATCGCGGTGATGGTGGGTATTCTGGTGCCGTTGCTGGTGCTGTTTGGGGTCAAAAACGGGGTTTACAGCGCGCTGATCGGCGAAATGCTG
>JBLINN010000080.1:0-14682 GCA_047639325.1 Paracoccaceae bacterium
GCGATTACTATCAGCGATACGCCAGCGCCAGTGCCCGATCTGATCCATGAAAGGGTGGGCTGATGCCCCGGGCGTTTTTGGTGGTGATGGATTCGGTGGGCATCGGCGGCGCGCCGGATGCTGCGGATTTCTTCAACGGTGATCTGCCAGATACCGGTGCCAATACTTTGGCCCATATCGCGCAGGCCTGCGCGGCGGGCCGGGCGGATGAGGGGCGCAGTGGATTGTTATCGCTGCCTAATCTGGATGCGCTGGGGCTGGGGGCGGCGGTAAGGCTGGCCTCGGGCGATGACGTGCCGGGGTTGGGGGCGGACCCCGTGGGCCTGTGGGGCGCGGCGACGGAAATTTCGCGGGGCAAGGACACGCCTTCGGGACATTGGGAGTTGGCGGGCGTGCCAGTGCCGTGGGATTGGCACTATTTCCCCGACACCAAACCGGCTTTTCTGGACGATCTGGCCCGCTATGTGGCGCAGGCCGCAGGCAGCGACGGGATATTGGGCAATTGCCACGCCTCGGGCACAAAGATCATCGCCGATCTGGGGGCGGAACACCTGCGCAGCGGCTGGCCGATTTGTTATACCTCTGCCGACAGCGTGTTTCAGATTGCGGCGCATGAAGACAGCTTTGGACTGGACCGGTTGCTGAAACTTTGCGCCGATATCGCGCCGCATTTGCATGCGATGAAGGTGGGCCGGGTGATTGCCCGGCCTTTCATTGGCGATGCGACCAACGGGTTCACCCGCACTGGCAACCGGCGCGACTATGCCATAGCCCCACCGGCGCCGGTGCTGACCAACTGGGTGCAGGATGCGGGCCGGCGGGTTTATGCGATTGGCAAGGTCGGCGATATCTTTTCGATGCAGGGCATTGATGAGGTGCGCAAAGGCGATGATGCGACCCTGATGGGCCATCTGTCAGACCTGGTGGACCGCGCCGATGACGGCAGCCTGACATTCGCCAATTTTGTCGAGTTTGACAGCCTTTATGGCCATCGCCGCGATATTGCGGGCTATGCAAGGGCGCTGGAATGGTTTGATGCGGCCATCGGCCCGGTTCTGGCGCGGCTGCGTCCGGGGGATATCATGGTGTTCACTGCTGACCACGGCAACGATCCCAGCTGGCCCGGAACGGATCATACCCGCGAACGGGTGCCGGTGCTGGTTGCGGGGAAAGGGGCTGGGGCGTTGGGGCAGGTGGCATTCACCGATCTGGCCACCAGCATCGCGGATCACCTGAGCGTGGCGTCGCAGGGCCCGGGTCGCTGCGCCTTCTGACAGCAAAAAACCGCCGGGCGGGTTGCAGCTCCGCGCGGGTTGCCCAATAAGGGATCACATTCTTTCCGGGAGAGCTGCCATGTCTGACCATCTGACCGTCGTCGACCATCCGCTGGTTCAGCACAAGCTGACCTTGATGCGCGAACGCGAGACCGGTTCGGCGGTGTTCCGCCAGTTGCTGCACGAGATCACGCAGCTGTTGGCCTATGAGATCACCCGCGAAATGCCGATGACCACCAAACCGATCGAAACCCCGATGGAGGCCATGGTGTCGCCGACACTGGCGGGCAAAAAACTGGCGCTGGTGTCGATCCTGCGGGCGGGCAACGGCATGCTGGACGGGGTGCTAGAGCTGATCCCGCTGGCGCGGGTTGGATTTGTCGGGCTGTACCGGGATGAAAAGACCCTGAAACCGGTGCAGTATTATTTCAAGGTTCCCGAAGGGTTGGATGATCGTCTGGTGATCGTGGTTGATCCGATGCTGGCCACTGGCAACTCTTCGGTGGCGGCGATTGACCTGCTGAAAAACGCCGGGGCCACCAATATTCGTTTCCTGTGCCTGCTGGCCGCGCCTGAGGGCGTCGCGCGGATGCATCAGGCGCATCCGGATGTGCCGATTGTGACCGCCTCGCTGGATAGTGGGTTGAACGACAAGGGCTATATCATGCCGGGGCTGGGCGACGCCGGAGACCGGATGTTTGGCACCAAATAGTGGCAATTGACCGCTTTACTCGGGTTTGAATTTGCGGCATTCTCTGTCCACATCTTGTGGGGCCAACGATGCGGATAACAAGAATTATTGCTTTTGGTGTGTTTTTGGCCTCGGCGGGGCTGAACACGGCGCATGCGCAGGCATTGCGCGCAGCTCAGCCTCCGGCTGAGTTTCCTGCGGCCTCTTACAAGGGCAAGCAGTATGTGGACAGCCGTGGCTGTATCTACATCCGGGCGGGCATTGACGGAAATGTCACGTGGATTCCAAGGGTGGACCGCGGGCGCAAGCAAGTTTGCGGATATAAGCCCACAGTCACCGCCAAAATAGCCGCGACGCCTGCGCCGCAGTCGAACACGGCCCCGGTGATCATCACGATAGCCCCAACACCCGGGCAGGTAGCCAAACCCGCGCCTAATCCGGTTGCGGTTGCCAAGCCTGCCCCGCGGGTTGCGACGGCCCCCGCGCCACGGGTGGCCAAACCGGTCAATCCCAGTGCCAAGCCAAACCCAAAACCGGCGGCAACGGTGTTTGCAAATTCCACGCCTAAGGCCAAGACAGCCAGTAAGCCAGCGGCTGTTGTCCTGACGAGTCCCGCAAAGGCCACCGGAACACCCAGCGCCAAACCCAGTAGCGGCCCGGAGCCAACCGTTTGGGCCAATTCGGCCCCTGCCGCCGCCAAGCCAAAACCGGCCCCAACCGCAGCTGTTGTACAGCGTAAACCGGTGGTTATTGCCGCCCCGGTGCCTAGCACGGTGGCCGCACCTGCACCTGCACTGGTGCAAACCCGCAGGCAGGCGCCGACTGAAAAATGTGCAAATGCGTCAGCGTTCAGCCAGCAGTTCATCAACGACCCCGCCGGGCGCCGTGCCGTGCGTTGTGGTCCGCAGACCGAACCGCCGATCGCCTATGCGCAACCTGTCGAGGATCACTCGACCCTGGTTGCACCTTCGGCCACGTCGCCGTCGCCGCCATCTGTTCCGCAATCGGTGTCTTCCGTGCCGCCGGGAACACGGGTGGTGGCGCGTCATGTGTATGACAAGCGTCAGAACACCACCAATTTCACCGTGCCAAAGGGCTATCGTTCTGTCTGGACCGATGATCGTCTGAACCCGAACCGGACAGAGCGCACGCTGAAACCGGCGCAGGTGCAGGGGGTGGTGTCTGTGCCACGCGGCTATAAGCTGGTGGATTGGGACGACAACCGCCTGAACCTGCGGCGCGGTATTCGCACGGCGGCGGGGGATGCCCAAAGTGATCAGGTCTGGAGCCGCACAACCCCGCGCACGCCGGTTGCGGTGCCGACCCGTGCCCAGATTGTGACTGTTCCTGCCGGCAGCGCGCGGGTGCAAGATGAACGCAGCCGGGCCAGATACAGCCCGTTTGCCCGGATATCGACACGGTCCGCCCCAGTGACTGCTCCGGTGACTGCTCCGGTGGCTGCTGGGCAAAAGTCGCGCTATGTGCGGGTGGCGACCTATGCGGCGGACGCGCCGGCGCGCAGTGCGGCGCAGTCGTTGGGCGGGCTTGGCCTGCCGATCCGGTTGGGCACGCTGAAACCCAGCGGCAAGCGGGTGGTGCTGGCGGGGCCGTTTACGTCTGATGCACAGGCCAAGGCGGCCCTGAACAGGGTGCGCGGTGCCGGATATTCGGGCGCAAAGCTAAGCAAGTAAGGCTAGGCGCGCGGATCTCGACTGCGATCAAACGCACCGCGCTTTAACCGCCGCAGATATTCTGCAATTGCACCCAGTCGCGATCCGGCAGGACCGGCTCCAGCGTGCGCCCGGCCATTGGATCAGCCTCGATCAGGCCCAGAACCGTCTCGCCAGTGATATCGCGGGCATAGGCGTATGGCGAGGACGGGATCGCGGTCTGGGCAAACAGGCCCAGCGTTTGTTCGTCCGTCAGGGCAGGGCGGGGGGCCGCAATCACCTGTTCGGCGTAATGATCCAGGTTTTCCTGGGTCAATTCCCCGGTGGTCAGCAATCGGAACGAGGTAACCGGGCCGCTGAACGACAACAGCTGGGCCAGTGGGTCATGAACCTCGGCGCGGGCGCGTTCTGTCAGGATGAACCCTGCGACAACTGCCGGGTCGGTGTGATCTTCGATCAACGCTTTGTTCAGCAACACGATGCCGCCGGGCAAATGCAGACTGTCGGCAACGCCCGCTGGCAGCACCACCAATTGCCGCACGCCGGTCCTGTGCGCCAGATCGCCCAGAATAGAGGTGGTTTCGGGGGTTGTGCAGGCCGCGCCGCTGACCCGTTCGATCCGGCCCCGCAAGGCCTGGCCGATCTCTTGTCGTTTAATCTCGGGGACCACACTGACCGTGTGGCGCAACAACGCTCCGGGCAGCCAGAACACCAGAACCGCCAGCACCGCAGACATCGTTGCCAGCACGGAATACAGCCGCAACCGCCCGGGACGCGGACGGGCGCGGTCGATGGCGTCGCGCAGCCGTTCGATTGCGTCGATCATCGCGTCTTCGCTATCGGCCAACTCCAGCGTTTCGCCGGGGTCGCCATCGGGGTAGAAAATGGCGGGCCGTTCACCAGGATTGATGCGTTCCACCGCCGCAAGCGACCAATGGGTCAGCGCCTTGTCATTGCCATCAGCAATTGTCAGCGTCGCCTCCCCGATGGACACGATCACCTCGCGTCGTTGATCATCTGGGGTTGCGCGCCATAGCCCGGTTGCTTCGAGCCGCTCGTATTGTTTAAGCGCCGTCATGTCGCCTGATGCCTGCCCGTGCTTTTTTATTTACCCTAGCACAAGGCGGGTCAGCGCAGCAAACGGCTTTGCGCCCGGCACGGGGAGGCCGGGCGGTTTGGCCTGCAGCGTTAGTCGGTTTCTTTCAAAGAAACCGGGTCGGAATTTTTGAAAAATTCCGGGGTGAAATTGACAGCGGTGGTGGCCGGTTGGACCAATCAGCACTCAGGCTGATTTCAGCCCCATCGCGCGAAAGATCATCGCCGCCGGGCAAAAGCCGGTAAAGGCCGATTGGAACATGTTGGCGCCGACAAAGATTGTCAGGATCATCCAATTGGGCGAGACATACCAAGTCAGCGCGGCGGACAGCAGAACCATGAATCCGGCGAATGCCATAACAGCTTTGTTTACAGTCATAATACTTCCTTTCGGGCAGGCGCACCGCAATGTGGCGGCTGCATTTCACATTCTAATATAAGAATATGAATGGGGTGCGTCAAGGCCCGTCATGCCGCACCTACCAAACCCGCAAAAGGATCACAGCGCCCGGGCCACCGCGCGCAGTTCGAATTTCTGGATTTTACCGGTCGAGGTTTTGGGTAATTCCTGAAACACCACATGTTTGGGGGCTTTGAACCCAGCCAGAGTTTGCCGGGAAAAGGCGATCAGACCGACGGCATCCTCAGACGCGCCCTCTTTCAGCTCGACAAAGGCGCAGGGCACCTCGCCCCATATGTCATCCGGTTTGGCGACCACGGCGGCCAGCAGCACATCTGGGTGGCCCATCAACACGCCCTCAACCTCGACCGAGCTGATGTTTTCACCGCCCGAGATGATGATGTCTTTGGCGCGATCCGCGATCTGGATATAGCCATCGGGGTGCTGCACCGCCAGATCACCGGAATGGAAATAGCCACCTGCAAAGCTTTCGGCGGTGGCGTCTGGGTTCTTCAGATAGCCTTTCATCACCGCATTGCCACGGATCATGATTTCACCCTGATCGATGCCGGTCATCGGGGTCTGCACCATCTGGGGGTTCATCACCGCGATTTCATCCATCATCGGCATGGCAATCCCTTGGCGCGCCTTGATCGCTGCACGTCCGGCCTGATCCAGTCCGTCCCAATCGCTTTCGCGCCACAGGCATTCGGTGACATGGCCATAAGTTTCGGTCAGCCCGTAGACTTGGGTGACGTGAAAGCCGAGCGCCTCAATCTTGGTCAGGGTGGCGGGGGCAGGCGGCGCGCCTGCGGTGAACACTTGAACTGTGTGGTCAAACGGCAAGCGGTCAGAGTCCGACGCATTGACGATCATGTTCAGCACAATCGGTGCGCCGCCAAAATGGGTGGCCCCCTCGTTGGCGATGGCGTCATAGATCGCGGGCGCTGTGATGTCGCGGCAGCAAATCACCGTGCCGCCCAGCATTGGCATCATCCAGGTATGGTTCCAGCCATTGCAGTGAAACAGCGGTACAATCGTCAGGTATCTGGGCCGGATCACCATGCGCCAACTGATCACCGTGCCCATAGTCATCAAATAGGCGCCGCGATGGTGATAGACCACGCCTTTGGGCCGACCGGTGGTGCCAGAGGTATAGTTCAGCGCCAGGCTTTCCCATTCGTCCTGCGGCATGATCCAGTTGAATTGCGGGTCGGCCCCAGCCAGCAGATCTTCGTATGTCGGGTAACGCCCGCTGGCGGGGAATCCGGCCCCCGCATCCGGCACTTCGATAATCTGTGGGCCATCTCCCGGCATCCGGTTCTTGGCGGCCTCGGCCAATTCCAGAAACTGCGTGTCGACCAGCAAGGTGCGGGCGCCGCCGTGATCAAAGATATAGGCCACCGTATCGACATCCAGCCGGGTGTTGATGGTGTTCAGTACCGCGCCACAGGCGGGCACGCCAAAATGCGCTTCGGCCTGGGCGGGCAGGTTTGGGATAAGGGTGGCAACCACGTCGCCGGGCTGCACACCTAACGCCGCCAACCCTGCGGCCAGCCGCGTGCAGCGGTCATGATATTGTGCGTAAGTTTTGCGGTGATTGCCGTAAACAACAGCCTCGTCATCCGCGAAAACCAGTGCGGCGCGCCGCAGATGTGACAACGGTGTCAGCGGCACATAATTGGCCGCCGTTTTGTCCAGACCAGTTTCGTCCTGCATCCAACCCATTGTTTCCCTCCCGTAAATCCGCCCTAAACATTACTTATGTCGCAATGAGACCAGATATTGCGCCGGGTTGTGGACAAATGGAAGTCCATGAATACACCCAGCCCCAACCAAACCCTGTCGGCCGCGATCACCATGGTCTGCGCCATGGCCATCATCGGCGTGATCGACAATTTCATTGTCCGGCTCGCGGGTGAGATCGGATTGTGGCAATTTCACTTTGTCCGGGCGCTGATTGCCTTGCCCTTGGTGATGAGCCTGTCGTTGATCGGGCTTGGCACCCTGCGGCCTCAACGCGTGTGGGCGGTGGCATTGCGCAGCCTGTTGGTGGCAGTGTCGATGCTGTTCTATTTCAGCGCGCTGGCCTGGATGCCGATTGCCCAGGCGATGGCGGGGCTGTTCACCTCGCCGATCTTTATCCTGCTGGTCAACGCGCTGGCACTGGGCCAACGGGTTGGGCCCTGGCGGATCGCGGCGGTGGCCGTTGGGTTCTGCGGTATCCTGTTTGTGCTGCAACCCGACCCGCAGGATTTCGACTGGGCGGTGCTGATCCCGGTGGTTGGCGGGTTCTTTTATGCGTTGGGGGCGATTGCCACGCGGCAGTTGTGCACCGGCGAAAGCACGGTGGCGCTGTTATTGGGCATGTGGGTGATGCTGGGGCTGATGGGGGCTGTGGGGCTGGCCGTGCTGGGGTTGTTCCCGATCGAGGCCGCGCCGGGCCCGGACGGGTTTGTGGCGCGTGGATGGGTCTGGCCGATGTGGCAGGCCGCCCCTTGGGTGGGGGTGCAGGTGATCGGGTCGGTGACGGGCGTGTTCCTGATCATCCGCGCCTATCAACTGGCCGATCCGTCCTATGTGTCGGTGTTTGAATATTCGGTGATGATCTTTGGCCCGCTATTTGCCTGGGTGGCCTTTGGGCAACCGGTGACCGGCTGGCAGATCGTTGGTATCGCGCTGATCGCGGCGGCGGGCGGGATTATTGCGCTGCGGTCCAAGTAGGGGGCTGAGAGGGGCGGAAACTGGTTTCCCCTGTGGCCATTGCGCTTTAGCCTGCGCGGATGATCCTAAGCACTGGCCGCAGTTACGTCTTTATCCATATTCCTAAAACCGGCGGCACCTCGCTGGCGCTGGCGCTAGAGTCGCGGGCGATGAAGGATGACATCATGCTGGGTGACACCCCCAAGGCGCGGCGGCGGCGGCATCGGGTGAAGGGGATCAAGACCAAGGGTCGGTTGTGGAAACATTCCACCCTGGCCGATATTGACGGGCTGGTGCCGGGCCCGGTGTTGGACGGGTTGTTTGCCTTCACGCTGGTGCGCAATCCGTGGGACCGGATGGTCAGCTATTACCACTGGCTACAGCAGCAAGATTTTGACCACTCGTCGGTCCGACTGGCCAAATCGCTGGAATTTGCCGATTTTGCCACCCACCGCCAAACCCGCGCCACATTCCGCGGCAGCCCGGCGGCATCTTATATGCGCCGCGCCGATGGTACGGAACAATGTAGCGCCTATATCCGGATCGAGGATTTTGCCTCCGACGCCGCACCGCTGGTGGCGCATCTGGGGTTTGAACCGGTACTGACGGTCGAAAACCAATCAGATCGCAACCGGGATTATCGCAGCTATTACACCGCGTCCGCGGCGGATGCTGTGGCCGAATCCTGTGATCAGGACATCACCCGGTTCGGGTATCGCTTTGGCTGAGTCTTAAAATACCGCGAAAATACCGCGGAAACACTGCGAAAACACTGCGAAAATACTGCGAAAATACTGCGGATTTAGTCGCCAATTTCGGCCCAATCCCGGCTTTTACACGATCTTTATCTGAAAACGTCTGAACAATGTCCGTTTGTTACCTTTTTTCGGCGCCACAATAGGCACGCGAATCAGGTCTTTTATGAGGTGTACCCAGGAACCCGGCAAAGACTGCGGCCGGGACATCAGATAGATATGAGGGATAAGACCATGTTTGGCTGGAAGGATAAAAAGAACACGGGCCCGGCGCGTAACGCCGAGCTGAGTAAGGCGATGGACGGTCTGCTGATCACTGGTCAGGCTGGCTTTGTTGCTGGCACGCATGTGGCGTCGAACTTGGGTTGGCGCGCGGTCGAGGCGTTAAGCTTGGGTGACAAGGTGCTTACCTTTGATCACGGCATGCAAACGATTGTCGATATTCAGAGCGAGACACTTTTTGCCCCCGAAAACGCCCTGCCGCTTGCGCAATGCCCAGTGCTGGTGCCGCAAGGGGCTATGAACAACCGCAAAGACATGTGGCTGATGCCCGATCAGGGGATGCTGGTGGAAAGCGATGCGGCCATTGACGCGCTTGGCGATCCGTTTGCAGTTGTCCCGGCGCGGGTGCTGAAGGGGCTGAAAGGTATCCAGTCCACGACCCCGGTGGATCGTCTGGACGTCACTACGCTGGCCTTTGCCAATGACGAGGTGATCTATGTCGAAGGCGGTATGCTGGCCTACTGCCCGCGCCCCCGCTGTATCCTGACGGAAACCCTGACAACCGAAGACTCGCTGTATGACGTGCTGGACACCCGCCGCGCACGGTTCCTTGTGGATTGCCTGATTGACGAAAACGATGCCTCGCCTTTGCTGTGCGATCCCGAAGAACTGGCCGGGGTCGTCGCAAAAAGGGCGCGTCCGACGCGCCCTTTGATGATGTGATTGCGGTGCGGTGGCGTTACGCCGCCGCAACCTCGGGGTTGAAGCGACCATAAAAGGTCTGGCCTTTTTGCGCCATCTCGCGCAGCAGGTCGGGGCATTTGAACCGCACGCCGTACTTGGCCTCTAGCTGGTCACAGCGTTCCGCCGCATAGGGCGTTCCGATGATGTCCAGCCAGCTAAACGGGCCACCGGACCACGGCGCAAAGCCCCAGCCAAGGATCGCGCCCACGTCGCCTTCGCGGATGTCTTCCAACACGCCCTCTTCCAGTGCGCGCACCGCTTCCAGCACCTGGCTGAACATCAGCCGTTGCTGCACCTCGATCAGATCGGGTTGGGTTTCGGCGCGCGGGTACTTGTCCTGCAACCCGGACCAGTAACCCCGCCGCTTGCCCTTGTCGTCATAGTCAAAGAAGCCAGCGTTGGCCTTGCGCCCCATACGGCCTTCGGCCTCGAGGAAAAAGATCAGATCATCGCCGGGGCTTTCAGGATAGGCATTGCCCATCGCCGCCTTGGTGGCACGGGCAATCTTGGCGCCCAGATCAATGCTGGTTTCGTCGTTCAGCTGGATTGGCCCCACAGGGAAGCCCAGCATCCGGGCCGCGTTGTCAATCAGCGACGGTGCCACGCCTTCGGTGATCATCCGCAGACCTTCGTTGATGTAGGGGATGATACAGCGGTTGGCATAAAAGAACCGTGCATCATTCACCACGATCGGAGTCTTGCGGATCTGGCGGACGTAATCCAGCGCCTTGGCAACGGCGCGCGGACCGGTTTCAGCACCTTTGATGATCTCGACCAGCAGCATCTTTTCGACTGGCGAAAAGAAGTGGATGCCGATGAACTGATCGGGACGAACGGATGCTTTGGCCAGATCGCTGATCGGAAGCGTCGAGGTGTTTGAGGCAAAGATGCAATCATCGCCCACGATGGCCTCGACCTTTTTGGTCATCTCGGCCTTGACGCCCATGTCCTCGAACACCGCCTCGACGATCAGATCACAGCCCTTCAGCTGCTCAAGATCGGGGGTGGCGGTGATCAGGTTCAGCAGCGCCTCTTTCTTTTCCGGGGTGGCCTTTTTGCGGGCGATACCCTTGTCCATATAGGTCTCGGCATAGGCTTTGCCCTTGTCGGCAGCCGCCTGATCGCGATCAACCAGTACCACCTCGATACCAGCCTGCGCCGACACCAATGCAATGCCGGCACCCATCATGCCAGCACCCAACACGCCAACTTTCTTGACCCGCTGATCTTGTACATCCTTGGGCCGTACCGCACCTTTTTCCAGCGCTTCCTTATTCAGGAACAGCGACCGGATCATCGCGCCGGAACTTGGGTTCATCAGAACGGATGTGAACCAGCGTGCCTCGATCCGCAGAGCGGTGTCGAAATCAACCAATGCGCCCTCATAGACCGCGCTTAGCAATGCCTTGGCCGCCGGGAACGCGCCTTGGGTCTTGCCGTGGATCATCGCATTGGCACCCACAAAGGTCATGAAGCCGGCCGGATGATAGGGCGCGCCGCCGGGCATCTTATAGCCCTTGGCGTCCCATGGTTTCACAATATCCGCAGGCTTGGCGTTCAGCACCCAGTCGCGCGCAGCGGCAACGGGATCATCCAACACTTCGTCTACCAGACCGGCTGATTTGGCCTTGTCGGGGGCAATCATCTTACCCTCTAGCAAAAAGGGCGCGGCACCCATCGCGCCCAGCTTGCGCACCAGACGGGTGGTGCCACCGGCGCCAGGAAAGATACCAACCATGATTTCCGGCAGGCCGATACGGGCCTTGGGATTGTTGGCGACAAATATCCGGTGCGTTGCCAGCGGCAATTCCAAACCGATACCAGCGGCAGTGCCGGGCAGGGCGGCGGCAATCGGCTTGCCACCCTTGTTGGTCTTGGGGTCCATGCCGGCGCGTTCAATCTTGCGCAGCAGGGCGTGCATTTGCATCGTGCCCTCGAACAACCCTTTGGCCGGATCGTCGCCCGCGTCCTCCTTCATCTTGGCCAGCAGGTTCAAGTCCATCCCGCCCGCAAACGAGCCGTCTTTGCCGGATGTGATGACGATGCCCTTGACGGCATCATCCGCCAGCGCGTCGTCAATCTGATCGCTGAGCTGTTGCAGCCCTTCAAAGGACATCACGTTCATCGACTTGCCGGGAACGTCCCAGGTGATAGTGGCGATGCCGTCGGCGTCTTTGGTCAGTGTAAAATCAGTCATTTGTCTTCTCCGGTCTGGTCAGCCGTCAGCGGGCTGCCGTCCTTGCGAGTATAGTCAAAGACACCGTCTTTGACATTCACCATCAATCCATATCGCTGTAAAAAGCGGTTTCCATCGGGGTGTGCGTGCCCACCACCAGAAAGGCAGCGGGCGCGTCGGTTTTGTTGGCAATCTGGTGGCCGTTTGGGTCACCAGCGGGAAAGGCCGCGCAATCGCCGGGCAAAAGTTGTTGTTCGCCAGTGTCATCAATCAGGGTGCAAACCCCGGTCGTGACCATCAGAAACTCGTCCTGTTCCATATGGTAATGGCGCAGCGACGACAGGCCACCGGGGGCAAGGTGCACCAGGTTAACGCCGTATTGCGTGATCCCGCCCGCATCGCCAAAGCGCTGCGTGCTGCGGCCAGCCACCTTGTCGTTCAAGCCGCCCGGATAGGACGAGCCGGTACGGGTTTCGATTTTTGACAGGTCCAGCTTGGGCATCAGACGCGCCCGGCCATGGCGGTGGTGCCGTTGATCGTGGTGAGTTCGGTCATTATAAGCCTCCGTTCGGCGGTATTTTTGGTTTGCTCAGGTCGAACGCCGCGCCGGTATCGTCGAACCGGCCATCATCCGATATTAACGCTTGTCCCAGGGACCAGTTGATATGTCCCAGCGGGCTTTGGATCCGGCAAAAGCGCCAGCCCTCGTTGGTTTTGCGCAGCGTCATCACCATTAAAAACGGCTCGACAACCAGCGTGGCCCCTTCGAGGATGTGCATCAAACAGGTGGCTTTGCAGGTGTCGTTGACGACAGGGCTAAGGTCATGCAGTTGACGATAGATGTCGGTGATCCCCCGTGCCCTGACCGCCTGAATATACAGCCCGAAATCCTGTTGCAGCGCTTCGATCGTGTCCATGGTGTAAGGTTTTCCGCCACGCGGCTCGATCCTTAAAGGCAGGTCCATGACACTGCGGTAAAGATCGAAATCACCGGTGATAAGCGCCTTTGTCAGACGCTCACCAATTTCGATGAAATCCGCGTCGCGCATCGGTTACACGCGCTCGATGATCGTCGCAGCACCCATGCCAGAGGCAATGCACAATGTGGCCAGACCGGTCTGTTTGCCGGTACGCTCTAACTCATCCAGCAGCGTGCCGATGATGATCGCACCAGTGGCGCCCAGCGGGTGACCCATGGCGATGGACCCACCGTTGACGTTGACCAATTCGGGGTCCACATCAAACGCCTGCTGGAACCGCAGAACAACGGCGGCAAAAGCCTCGTTGACCTCGAACAGGTCGATGTCTTTGATATCCATGCCATTATCGGCCAGGATTTTCTGCGTCACCGGAACCGGCCCGGTCAGCATGATGGTGGGATCGGTGCCAATCTTGGCGGTGGCCTTGATTCTGGCGCGCGGGGTCAGGCCATATTTGATGCCAAATTCCTTGTTGCCGATCAAAACGCCTGCCGCCCCATCAACGATACCAGACGAGTTACCTGCGTGGTGCACGTGATTGATCCGCTCAAGATGGGGGTATTTCATCATCGCGATCTTATCAAAGCCGGGCATCTGTTCGCCCATCATCTGAAAGCTGGCATTCAGCGCGCCGAGGCTTTGCATATCGGTCTGCGGGCGCATGTATTCGTCTCGGTCCAGAATCGCGAGCCCGTTCTGGTCGCGCACCGTGATCACCGATTTGGCAAAGCGGTTGTCGTCCCAGGCGGCCTTGGCACGGCGCTGCGATTCAACCGCCAATGCATCGGCCTGTTCGCGGGAAAACCCGTATTCGGTGGCAATGATATCCGCCGAAATACCCTGCGGGACAAAATAGGTGCCCATCGCCAGCGTCGGGTCGACAGCAATTGCTGCCCCGTCACTGCCCATCGGCACCCGGCCCATCATTTCCACGCCACCAGCGATATAGGCATCCCCCGCCCCGCCTTTGATCTGGTTCGCGGCCAGATTGACCGCTTCCATGCCGGATGCACAGAACCGGTTGATCGCCAGACCCGGGATCGATTCATCCAAGTCTGAGGCCAACACGGCAGAGCGCGCCAGGCACCCGCCCTGTTCCATCACCTGGGTGACATTGCCCCAGATCACGTCCTCGACAGCATGGCCATCCAGATTGTTGCGCTCTTTCAAGGCGTTCAGCGCGACTGCACTCAGCCGCAAGCTGGTGACTTCGTGCAAGGCACCATCCTTGCGACCCTTGCCGCGCGGGGTGCGCAGGGCGTCATAGATATAGGCTTCGGTCATTTTGGGTTTCTCCTTCAGGTCCGGTCAGCAGGGCTGCCGGGCATCAAATCATAAGGGGCCTTCCAGCCCGGTGTTTGGGACAGGCGTGTCAGCCACACGTCGATATTGGGCCAGTCCGCCCGGTCAAAGCCAAACGGTTCAGGATAGTAAAGATAGCCACAACAGCTGAGGTCGGCATTGGTAATGCCGTCGCCCACGATCCAGTCGCGCCCCTCCAGATGGGTGTCCAGCGTTTGGTAGGCGGCCTTGAGACGGCCCTGATTAAAGGCAATCACCTCTGCCGGGCGTTTGTCTGCCGGCAGGAAATTCATTAGAAACCGGGTCAGCCCAGCTGTCGAGCTTAACTTGTGGTTGTCCCACAGCACCCAACGGAGAATGTCATAGGTTTCGTCCCGGTCCTTGCCGCCGAACTTACCGGATTTCTCGGTCACATAGGCTTGAATGGCGCCGGATTGGCTGGTGCGAAAATCGCCATCTACTATCACCGGGGCTTCGCCCATTTCATTGATGTTGGTGCGGTAGTCCGGGGTGCGGGACTCGCCGCCGAAGAAATCAACATAGACCGGCTCCCAGTCCAACCCGCTAAGTTCCAGCGCCAGCGCCGCCTTGTAGGAATTGCCGCTTTCTCCGAAACAATAAAGCTTGATGGTCATGTGCGAAAAGCCCCTCCCTGGGCGCGTGTGGCTGA
>JBLINN010000081.1:0-14453 GCA_047639325.1 Paracoccaceae bacterium
GAATGCACCTGATGCACATCCGCATAGCCCCCGGTGGAAAACGCGCGGATCAGGTTCAGCGTGGCCGCCGCCTGCGTATAGGCCTGCAACATCTTGGCCGGATCCGGGCTGCGGGCCTTAAGGGTAAAATCCAGTTCGTTGATGATATCACCGCGATAGCTGGGCAGTTCAACGCCATCAATCACCTCGGTTGGGGCACTGCGCGGCTTGGCGAACTGGCCAGCCATGCGGCCCACCTTGATCACCGGAACCTTGGCGCCATAGGTCAGCACCATCGCCATCTGCAGCATCACCTTGAACGTGTCACGGATACCATCCGCACTGAACTGCTCAAAGCTTTCGGCGCAATCGCCGCCTTGCAGCAAAAACGCCTCGCCCCGGGATGCGGCGCCCAAATGGGCCTTTAGCCGCCGTGCCTCGCCGGCAAAAACCAGCGGTGGGTACTTTGACAATTGCGCCTCGACTGCGGTCAGGGCCGCCGGGTCGGTATAATCAGGCATCTGAACCCGCGGTTTCGCGCGCCAGTTCGATTTTTGCCACTCGCTCATTGCTCTCATCTCCGCTGACGGTCGTGAAATGTTTCTATACAAAAGCCAACGCCCGGTGGCCACAACCGATTTGCCCCCCCTTGACGTTGCAGATCACGTCTGAGCAAGGTGCCTCTTACGTCACCAAACCCACATTGGATGGCGTCATTTTTCTAAGGACCCGCGCCCATGCAAGAGCAACGCCAAGTTGTCGATGTGGACACCACCCAATCACATCCGCGCCGGTTTGTCTTTGTCTTGCTCGACAATTTTAGCATGCTTTGCTTTTCGTCGGCGCTGGAAAGTTTGCGCATCGCCAATCGCATGGCCGGAAAAACCCTTTATACATGGTGGTTGGTTGGTGAAGGCGGCGATCATGTGGCTTGTTCGGCGGGGACGGGGTTTAAGCTGGACGATGACCTAAGCGACTTGTTGCGCGATGACACGATCATGATCTGTGGCGGTATCGATGTGCAGGTCTCGACCACCAAACGGTTGCTAGGCTGGGTCCGGCGCGAGTCTCGCAAGGGTCTGAAGATTGCCGGATTATGCACGGCCGCCTATTCGATGGCGCGCGCCGGGCTGCTGAACGGCAAGAAAGCGACGATTCACTGGGAGAATTCTGACAGTTTCGCCGAAGAGTTTGAAGACGTCGAACTGACCAAATCGGTGTTTGTGATTGATGGCAACCGGATGACCACCGCCGGGGGCACGTCATCGATTGACCTGATGCTAAAACTGATCGCCGATGAGCACGGCGAAGATCTGGCCAATGCGGTCGCCGACCAGTTGATCTATTCGTCGATCCGCACTGATCAGGATACCCAGCGCCTGTCTGTGCCCACCCGCATCGGGGTGCGCCATCCCAAGCTTAGCCAGGTGATCCAGATGATGGAGATCAATATCGAAGAACCGATCAGCCCGTCGATTCTGGCCAAGGATGTCGGCATGTCCACCCGCCAGCTGGAACGCCTTTTCCGCCGCTATCTGAACCGCTCGCCCAAGCGCTATTATATGGAACTGCGTCTGCAAAAAGCCCGCAACCTGCTGATGCAAACGGATATGAGCGTGATTAACGTCGCACTGGCCTGTGGTTTTGCCTCGCCGTCGCATTTCTCAAAATGCTACCGCGCGCATTATGATACGACACCTTACCGCGAGCGCGGCAGCCACGCGGCACGCCTGTCGATCTAGGGCGTTAGAACTCGGCCAGCACCTTTGATACGTCGCTGTTGAGGGTAAAGGTTAACACTACCAGCGTGTCGCCCCGGTCATGCAGCAAGGCGTAGAAATAGACATATCCGCCGTCTTCACGCCAGTAAACGCGCATTTCCTGATAAAACTTTTCGCCCAGATCGACCTTTTTGATCACCGCGCGGCTAGTGAAGTCTTCTGAATAGACCGACATGAACCGGTTCTGCACCCCGTTCAGCTGTTCGATTGTATATTCATCGCGCCCGCCCAGCACCTGGATCAGGTCAATAAAGTCCCGGTTTGCGATGCGGCTGTCCACAAACGACTGGTAGGACCCGTAGCTTTCAAAATGGGAATCGCGTTGCTGCGCCAAAGCGCTGACCGGCAACAGGAAAAACAGGGCAAAACAGATAAATCGCATGGGGCCTCCGGGGCTTGTACCTGATCAGGGTAACGCATCGCCCAGCAGCTGTCAGCCAGGAGACATCCGGTAAATCGCGTCCTTGCCCACCGAAATGAACCAGATCGACCCATCCGGCGCTTCGACCACGTCGCGCACCCGCTGGGTGGCGTCATGGCGAATTTGTTCACGCTCTTGCAATGGCGATCCGTCCAACCGGCTGAGATAGTCGAATTTCAGCGACCCGACAAAGAAATCCCCGCGCCAGTCGGGCCATAACCGACCGGAATAGATCATCAACCCAGACGGCGCGATTGACGGGTCCCAATAAAACGCAGGTTGCTGCAGGCCGGGCTTGGCCGTGCCCTCGCCAATTTTGGCACCAGAATAATGCCGCCCATAGGAAATCACCGGCCAGCCGTAATTGGCCCCCTTACGGATACGGTTCACCTCGTCCCCGCCTTTGGCGCCATGCTCGGCGGTCCACAATTCCCCGCGCAAATCCAGCGCTGCGCCCTGCGGGTTGCGATGCCCCCAGGACCAGATTTCCGGCTGGACGCCTGCCTGCCCGACAAACGGATTGTCACCGGGCACCGAGCCGTCGCGATTGATCCGCACGATGGTGCCATTATGGTTGCTGCGGTCTTGCGCCGATGGCCGATCACCGCGTTCACCCAAGGTGACAAACAGCGTGCCATCGCGGGCCTCGACAATCCGCGATCCAAAATGCCGCCCGCCGGTGCCACCAACTGCGGCCTCAAATATTGTACGCGTCTCTTCCAGCCGCCGCCCATCCGCGCTTAGCCGTCCCACCGCCAGCGCCGTGCCCGCGCCGCGGCCCTGACGCCGCGCATAACTTACGAACACCTGCCGCGAGGTGGCAAAATCGCGGGGGATCATAACGTCCAAAAGGCCACCCTGCCCTTGCACCACCAGTTTTGGCACACCAGCCACCGAACGTGCCGCCCCGTCTGCGACCCGCAACAATTTGCCGCCGCGTTCTGTCACCAGGTAACTGCCATCCGGCAAAAAGCCGATGGCCCAAGGTTCGTCCAGACCGCCCAGCATTTTGGTGATTTTCACAGCACCGGCGCTGGTGGTTAGCGATTGCGCCCCAACAATCGACGCGATCAGGACCAGCACAAAGCTTAACAAGACGTGACGCATGGCCGTATTCCCCAAATATCGGCTGTTATTGTAGCCTTTGGCGAACATTTGACGAGACACCTCCTGCAAATGTGACCCTACGCAAAGGGCCGCGCGTTAGGACTTTTCTTTTTCAAACGGCTTGCCTAGGGTTATTGACGAACAAATGGTTCCAATAAGGGAGTATAACACATGAAAAAACTGCTTTTGGCCACCGCGGCCACAGCCCTGATGGCCGGTGCAAGCACCGCTGAAGAAATCAAGATTGGCGTGATCCTGGGTTTTACCGGCCCAATTGAATCGCTGACGCCGCAAATGGCGGATGGTGCAGAAGTCGCGATGAAGGAAGTGTCGGATAGTGGCCTGTTGCTGGACGGGTCCACCGTGGTGTCTGTGCGCGCCGATTCAACCTGTGTCGATTCTGGTGCTGCTACGGCTGCCGCCGAACGTCTGATCACGTCTGATGGCGTCAAGGCGATCATGGGGGCAGATTGCTCCGGTGTCACCGGGGCGATCCTGTCCAACGTCGCCCTGCCCAATGGCATTGTGATGATCTCGCCCTCGGCCACGTCCCCGGCGTTGTCGACGGTTGAAGATAACGGATTGTTCTTCCGCACAGCGCCGTCAGATGCCCGTCAGGGTGTGGTAATGACCGAAGTTCTGATGGAAGACGGCATCAACGAAGTGGCCGTCACCTATACCAATAACGACTATGGCAAAGGTCTGGCCGACAGTTTTCAGGCCGCGTTTGAGGCCGCAGGTGGCACCGTGACCATCAACGCCGCGCATGAAGACGGCAAAGCGGATTATTCCGCCGAAGTGGGCGCGCTGGCGGCCGCGGGTGGTGATCGTCTGGTGGTTGCGGGATACGTCGATCAGGGCGGCAGCGGTATCGTGCGCGCGGCGCTTGATGCGGGCGCGTTTGACACGTTCCACTTTCCAGACGGTATGATCAGCGCCGCATTGCAGGAAACTTTCGGCAGCGAGATTGACGGATCAACTGGTCAGCATCCGGGCACCGACAGCGAAGGTGCCACCCTGTATACCGAAATGGTTGCTGGTGCGTTTGACACAACCTCTCCCTTCACCCCCGAGGCCTATGACGCCACCGCCTTGATCCTGCTGGCGATGCAAGCCGCTGGGTCGTCTGACTCGGCTGTTTTCAAACACAAGATCTTGGATGTGGCCAACGCCCCGGGCGAGCCAATCCTACCCGGTCAGCTGGCCAAAGGGCTGGAAATCCTGAAAGCAGGTGGTGAAATTGATTATGTCGGCGCCACAGCCGTGGAACTGATCGGCCCCGGTGAAAGCGCTGGCAGCTATCGTCAGATTGTCGTGAAAGACGGCGTAATCACCACGGTGAAGTATCGTTGATCCAGATGTGATCTGAAAACAAAACAGCCCGGGCCGTATTGGCACCGGGCTGTTTCAATGACAAAAGCCGAAAAAATCGGCAGGGGGATATATGCGATGATCGTCGTTGAAGACGTGCATAAGCATTTTGGTGGATTTCACGCGGTCGATGGTGCCTCTCTGGAAATTGCCGAGGGGTCGATTACCGGGTTGATTGGCCCAAACGGAGCCGGAAAAACCACTCTTTTCAACGTTGTAGCGGGTGTTCTTCCGCCAACGTCGGGACGCGTGACCATGGCGGGTGAGGATATCACAGGCCTGCCGCCGCACGCGCTGTTTCACAAGGGGTTGCTGCGGACCTTTCAGATTGCGCATGAATTTGCATCGATGACCTGCCGCGAAAACCTGATGATGGTGCCGGGCGGGCAATCGGGCGAGACGTTGTGGAACACTTGGGTTGGGCGCAAACGCATTGCCGACGAAGAACGCGCGTTACAGGCCAAGGCCGATGAGGTGCTGGAATTCCTGACGATTGAGCATTTGGCCGATCACAAGGCGGGCATGGTTTCGGGCGGTCAGAAAAAGCTGTTGGAGCTGGGGCGCACCATGATGGTGGATGCGCGCATCGTGTTTCTGGACGAAGTCGGCGCCGGGGTGAACCGCACCCTGCTGAACACGATTGGCGACGCGATCCTGCGGCTGAACAAGGAACGTGGCTATACGTTTGTGGTGATCGAACACGACATGGATTTCATTGGTCGCTTGTGTGATCCGGTGATCTGCATGGCCCAGGGCAAGGTTTTGGCGCAGGGTACATTGGCCGAGATCAAAGCGAATGAGCAGGTGATCGAGGCCTATCTGGGCACTGGGTCCAAGCACAAGGCGAGCGCATGAGCAGGGTGCCGGTGTTGGATTCGAGTATTTACAACAAGAAAAAGCTGGGGGCCGGACAATGAGCGCGCCATTTCTGATCGGGCAGTCGATGACCGCTGGCTATGGCAAGGGGCCGGATATCCTGCATGATTGCACGGTCGCCGTCGACAAGGGTGAGATTGCGGTGATTGTCGGGCCCAACGGCGCGGGCAAGTCCACCGCGATGAAGGCGGTGTTTGGCATGTTGGACATGCGCGCCGGGGCGGTGCATCTGGATGGCGAGGATATCACCAACCTGTCGCCGCAGGACCGGGTGGTCAAAGGCATGGGGTTTGTGCCGCAGAACCAGAATATTTTCACCTCGCTGACGGTTGAGGAAAACCTGGAGATGGGGGCGTTTATTCGCCGGGACGATTTTTCTGACACGTTGGCGCAGGTTTATGACCTGTTCCCGATCCTGAAGGAAAAGCGGCTGCAGGCGGCGGGCGAATTGTCGGGCGGGCAGCGTCAGCAGGTCGCTGTGGGGCGCGCGTTGATGACCCAGCCCAAAGTGTTGATGCTGGATGAACCCACTGCGGGCGTGTCGCCGATTGTGATGGACGAGCTGTTTGACCGGATAATCGAGGTGGCGCGCACCGGCATTCCGATCCTGATGGTGGAACAGAACGCCCGGCAAGCGCTTGAAATCGCGGATAAAGGATTTGTCATGGTGCAGGGCACCAATGGCTATACCGGCACTGGCAAGGAATTGCTTGCCGATCCGGATGTGCGCAAATCGTTTCTGGGGGGCTGAGGCACATGAAGCGCATCGCGATAGGGTTTGCCGTTGTTGCCGGGTTTGCCATACCGGTTCAGGCCGCAGAGTCGCTGACCTGTTCGTTTTCTCAGGAGTGTTCCGGGGGCAGTGCCTGTACCGAGACCAATCCGATTACTCTGCGCTTTCAGCTGGAGGGCGAGGATTGGATCATGGCGGGGACGGACGGCACCACGATCACCTTTACCAAGCTTGCCAAAAAATCCGGGGGCATGCGCAGTTTTCTGGCCAAGAACGCCGACCCGGATGCGGCGGCGGTGTCGATCCTGTCGGTGTTTGAGGATGGGCAGGCCTTTATGTCGACTCACGGAATTTTCCTGACACCGGGGTTTGTGACCCATATTGGCGCTTGCGTGCCGGAGGGCAATTAATGGAATTCCTCAACGCCATCGTGGCGATTTCAAACTATGTCCTGATCCCTGCGATTGCCTATGGCAGTCAGTTGGCACTGGGGGCGCTGGGGGTGACGCTGATCTATGGCATCCTGCGGTTTTCCAACTTTGCCCATGGCGACACCATGGCCTTTGGCACGATGATCACCATTCTGATAACCTGGTGGATGCAATCGATTGGCATCTCGCTTGGGCCATTGCCGACCGCCCTGCTGGCCCTGCCCTTTGGCATTCTGGGCACGATGGCCCTGCTGCTGTTCACCGACCGGGTGGTGTACCGGTTTTACCGCGAGCAAAAGGCCAAGCCGGTGATCCTGGTGATTGTCAGCATGGGCGTGATGTTCATCATGAACGGGCTGGTACGCTTTGTTATCGGGCCGAATGACCAGCGTTTTGCCGATGGCGAGCGGTTTATTATCTCGGCCCGGGATTTCAAGACGATGACCGGCCTTAGCGAAGGTCTGGCGATCCGCACCACCACCGTGATCACCCTGGTGACGGCGATTATCGTGGTGGCGGCGCTGTTCTGGTTCCTGAACCGCACCCGCACCGGCAAGTCGATGCGCGCCTATTCCGATAACGAGGATCTGGCGCTGCTGTCAGGCATCAACCCGGAACGGGTGGTGATGTATACTTGGCTGATCGTGGCGGCGCTGGCGACGGTGGCGGGCACGCTTTATGGCTTGGACAAATCGTACAAACCGTTTGTGTATTTCCAACTGCTGTTGCCGATTTTCGCCAGTGCGATTGTCGGCGGGCTGGGCAGCCCGATAGGGGCGATTGCCGGTGGCTTTGTGATTGCGTTTTCCGAGGTCACGATCACCTATGCCTGGAAGAAAGTGCTGAAATACCTGTTACCGGAAAATCTGGAGCCCGACAGTTTGGTGCAGCTGCTGAGTACCGATTACAAGTTTGCGGTGTCCTTTGTGATCTTGCTGATTGTGCTGTTGTTCCGGCCAACCGGATTGTTCAAGGGGAAATCGGTATGAATGATATAGTGAAAAACACCGGGCTGTTTGTGCTGGTTGGCGCGCTGCTGGTGATCACTGGCTTGATGCAAAGCTGGAACTCGGCGGTGCTGATCCTGAATATGGGGCTAATTTCGGCGATCATGGCGATTGGGGTGAACCTGCAATGGGGGTTTGCCGGATTGTTCAATGTCGGCGTGATGGGGTTTGTGGCCCTTGGCGGGCTGGCGACGGTGCTGGTGTCGATGCCCCCCACGACCGAGGCTTGGGTTGCAGGTGGTTTCGGCGTGATCGCGGGCCTGTTGCTGGGCGCGTTGACGGTTGTTGGTGCGGTAATGGCGATGAAACGCATGGCCCCGGGACGCGCGCGCACTCTGGTGGTTCTGGCAATTCTGGTGGTTGGGTTCTTTGTCTATCGGGCGGTGTTTGACCCGGCTGTGGCGGCGGTTGAAAAGGTCAATCCGGCGGGCACCGGGTATCTGGGCGGTCTGGGATTGCCAGTGCTGTTTGCCTGGCCGGTTGGCGGTTTGCTGGCTGCCGGGGGCGCCTGGCTGATCGGCAAAACCGCGCTGGGGCTGCGGTCGGACTATCTGGCGATTGCCACGCTGGGCATCGCCGAGATCATCATCGCCTTGATGAAAAACGAAGACTGGCTGGGACGGGGCGTTAAAAACGTCGTCGGCATTCCACGGCCCGTTCCCTACGAGATTGATCTGCAGAAAGACCCCGGTTTTGTCGAAACGGCGGCGTCTTTGGGGATTGACCCGGTCACCGCCTCGACGCTTTTTGTCAAGCTGGGCTATTCGGTGCTGTTTCTGGCGGTGTTGCTGATCGTGCTGTGGATGGCGCAGATGGCGTTGAAAAGCCCCTGGGGGCGGATGATGCGGGCGATCCGCGACAACCAGGTCGCGGCCGAGGCGATGGGCCAGGATGTCACCCGTCGCCACTTGCAGATATTCGTGCTGGGCAGTGCTGTATGCGGTATCGCAGGCGCGATGATGACAACGCTGGACGGACAATTGACGCCGGGTACCTACCAGCCGCTGCGCTTTACTTTTCTGGTTTGGGTGATGGTGATCGTCGGCGGGTCCGGCAATAATTTCGGCTCGGTTCTGGGGGCGATGCTGATCTGGTTTCTGTGGGTGCAGGTGGAACCGATTGGCCTGTTCCTGATGCAGGTCATCACGTTGGGACTGTCTGAAGGCAGCGCGCTGAAATCCCACCTGATCGACAGTGCCGCGCATATGCGCCTGTTAACGATGGGGGTGATTTTGCTGCTGGTGCTCAGGTTCAGCCCCCGCGGTCTGATCCCCGAAAAATGACCCGTAGGGTGTGCTTTCAGCGCACCTTTGGGGAACGGGACAGGTAAGGTGCGCTGAAAGCACATCCTACGGCGGTTAGCGCCCCTTGAACAACCCGCCCAGGATGCCGCGTACGATGCGCCGGCCTGTGGTGCCTTTCAGCTCTTTGATCACGGCCTCGGACATCGCCGACCCAAATGTGTCGCGCGGACGTTTGGGCCGTGAGGTTGGCTGGGATGTGGACCGGGATACGCGGGTGCCGGAATAGCGTCGCGCGGTGCTGAATTCCCGCTCCGCCGGGCTCTGGTCCTCGACGGCGGCTTCGGCCTGTTCGGCCTCTTTCGCCGCCTGATCCGCGCGGGCGGTTAGGATTTCATAGGCAGATTTGCGATCCAGCACCTTGTCGTATTTCCCGGCCATCTCCGACCCGGCCATCAGTGCACGGCGTTCAGCATCGGTGATCGGCCCCAGCTGCGACGAAGGTGGGCGGATCAGGGTGCGTTCGACAATTCCGGGGATGCCCTTTTTCATCAGCATTGACGTCACCGCCTCGCCCACGCCCACCTCGCGGATCGCCTCTTCGGTCGAAAAGCGCGGGTTTTCGCGATAGGTTTCGGCAGCCATGCGCAGGTTCTTGCGATCCTTGGCGGTAAAGGCGCGCAGGGCGTGTTGGATTCGATTGCCCAGCTGGCCCAGAATGTCTTCGGGGACGTCCGCCGGGTTCTGGGTGACGAAATACACCCCCACGCCTTTGGACCGGATCAGCCGCGCCACCTGTTCCACCTTGTCCACCAGCGCTTTGGGGGCGTCGTCAAACAACAGATGTGCTTCGTCAAAGAAGAACACCAGTTTGGGTTTGTCGGGGTCGCCGACCTCGGGCAGTTCCTCGAACAGCTCACTCAGCAGCCACAGCAGGAAGGTGGCATAAAGGCCGGGGGACGACATCAGCTTATCTGACGCCAGAATGTTGATCATGCCACGCCCATCCGCGTCAGTGCGCATCAGGTCAGACAGCGCCAGCGCCGGTTCGCCAAATAATTGCGACCCACCCTGATTGTCCAGCACCAGCAACCGTCGCTGGATCGCGCCGATCGACGCGGTCGACACATTGCCATAACGCAGGCTAAGCGTTTTGCGGTTCTCGCCGATCCACACCAGCAACGCTTGCAGATCTTTCAGATCCAGCAGCGCCAGACCGTCTTCATCAGCAAGACGGAAGGCGATGTTCAGGATGCCTTCCTGGGCATCGCTGAGTTCCAGCAGACGCGCCAGCAACAGCGGGCCCATTTCCGCCACGGTGGTGCGCACCGGGTGGCCCTGTTGGCCAAACATATCCCAAAACGTCACCGGACTGGCGCGATAGTCAAAATCGTCAAAGCCGATTTTGACAGCGCGATCCGTGAAAGCATCGTGCAGCTTGTGCGCAGGCGATCCCGCCTTGGCCAACCCTGACAGGTCACCTTTGACGTCCGACAAGAACACTGGCACGCCCACATCCGAGAACCCTTCGGCCAGGATTTGCAACGTCACTGTCTTACCGGTGCCTGTTGCCCCCGCCACCAGCCCGTGCCGGTTGGCGTATTTCAGGGTCAGCCCCTGTTTTTCGCCGTATTCTTGCCCGCCACCACCGATAAAAACCTTGCCGTCCATGCTTTGCTGCCTCTCTGCAAATGTAGGGTCTGTGCGGACCATACAAAGTTAACCTTTGGGTGCGATAGTGAGTTTCTGCCTGCTGAGCGGATCCTCCGCAAATGCGGGCGGACTTCCTCCCTGTCGACTGGGCCGTGCTTTCGGGCACGGTCTTTTTTTTATCCTTTTCACCAAAATATCCGAAAATGAACCGGAAAACTGTGAAAATAGCATGGTTTCCCCGGTTTACGGTTGACCGCCAGGGGGGCGTTTCGGTAAGTTTTGCACAATAATAAGTCGGCCAGTCCGACGGGGAGAAACGATAAGAAAGAGGGCCTTATCGGTCCTCTTTTTTTTGCCCGGTTTTTTTGCCCGGTTTTTTGCACAATTTTTCACAAATCTTTACGGTGCCGGATGCGGCACCGTCCTGTACTTTGCCCCTTGGTGGGGCATATGACCGATACAGGCGGATAGGTGGAAACTTGAACAATTGACCGTCAGAGACCGACATAAGTCACTGACACTGCGGTCATACCATGGTAGAGCAGCCCAATACCGACATGACAAAAACGAGATGAATATGATCCGATTTCTGACCCCCCTTTCCGTCGCGACCCTGTTGGCCTTCAGCGCGACAGCCATGGCGCAGACTACCACCGCGACCGAAGAACCGGCCACCCCCACCCAAGAAGCGCCAAGCACTGATCTTCAGTTGGATCTGGGTCAGCCGGTCGCCCAAGGCCCGAAGCTGGGCGAACGCTATTCCAAAGGGAAATTTGGCGACTGGGATTTGGCCTGTATCAAGACCGAGGCCGAAACCGACCCTTGTTCGCTGTTGCAAATCCTGAAGGATGACAAGGGCAATGCGGTTGCCGAAGTGTCGCTGTTCCGGATTGAGGGCGATGGTCAGGCGGTGGCTGGTGCCACGGTGATCGTGCCGCTGGAAACCTTGTTGCCAGCGCAGCTGACCATTGCGGTGGATAATGCCCCGGGCAAGCGGTACAGCTATACGTTGTGTAACCAGATCGGCTGTGTGGCGCAGATCGGGCTGACGGCGGAAGATATCGCAGCCTTTAAGAAAGGCACGACAGCAACCGTGTCGCTGGTCCCTGCCCCGGCGCCGGATCAGGTGGTTGCCCTGCCGATGTCGCTGGCGGGTTTCACCGCTGGCTATGATGTGGTGGACGTTGTCACCAACTAAAACCGGTGCGCGTTGAATGTTTAAAATCGTCGGGGGAAACTCCGGCGATTTTTCTGTTTACGACAGGCTGCGTTAGATTTTGCGCACCGCCATCACCGCATTCAACCCGCCAAAGGCAAAGGCGTTGGACAATGCCACGTCAATATTCGCCTCGCGCGCCTCGTTTGGCACCACGTCCAGGGCGCATTCGGGGTCTGGTTCTTCATAGCCGATGGTTGGCGGGATGATCCCGTCGCGCAGCGCCATGATGCAGGCCAATAATTCAACCGCGCCGGTGCCGCCTATCAGGTGGCCATGCATGGATTTGGTCGAACTGATCATCAGATTGTCGGCATGCGGGCCAAACACATCCGCCACGGCGGCGCATTCGGTTTTGTCATTGGCGGTGGTTCCGGTGCCATGCGCGTTGATATAACCCACCTGATCCGCATTTATCCCGGCATCCTCCAGCGCGCCTGACATCGCCCGCGCCGCCCCTTGTTTGGACGGCATCACGATATCGGCAGCATCGGAAGACATTGCAAACCCGGCCACCTCGCACAGGATATCAGCGCCACGCGCGCGGGCGCGTTCGTATTCCTCGAACACAAAAACACCGGCGCCTTCGCCCTGCACCATGCCGTTGCGCCCCAGACTGAACGGGCGGCACGCGTCCTTGGACATCACCCGCAGCCCTTCCCAGGCCTTGACCCCACCAAAGCACAGCATCGATTCCGACCCGCCGGTGATCATCACCGGGGCCATGCCACTGCGCACCATGGAAAATGCCTGTGCCATCGCGTGATTGGACGACGCACAAGCGGTGGACACCGTAAAGGTTGGCCCCTTCAGGTTATATTGCATCGACACATGGCTGGCGGCGGCGTTGTTCATCAGTTTGGGCACCACAAAGGGATGCACCCGGTTTTTGCCGTCTTCATAGACGGAGCGATAATTGTCATCCCAGGTACTGACCCCACCGCCGGCGGTGCCCAGCACCACGCCAGAGCGGGCTGATAATTCGCCGCTGAATTCGATGCCTGACTGGGCAATCGCCTCTTTGGCGGCGATCAGGGTGAATTGGGTGAACCGGTCATACAGCGCCATTTGCTGGCGGTTAAACCGGCCTTCGGCCTCGAATCCGCGCACCTGACCGCCGATCTTGATCGACAACCGATCTACATCGCGAAAATCCAGCAAGCCGATGCCACAACGGCCCTCGCGCATCGCTTCATGGGTTTCGGCGACCGAATGGCCAAGCGCGTTGATGGTTCCGGCACCGGTGATGACGACGCGTTTCATTGGCTTTGGCCTGTTTTACGCCTGCGCCTTGGCAAGCTTTTCAATCCCGGCGATGATCGCCGCGACGCTGGATATGTCAAAATCGCTTTGGCTGGGCTCATTGGCATTAAAGGGGATCGAGATGTCGAACTCTTCTTCGATGGCAAAGATGCTTTCCACCAGACCCAGGCTATCAATGCCCAGATCCTCTAGCGTGCTGTCCAGCGTCACATCGGACGTCTCCAGCACTGCCTGTTCAGCAATAATAGCGATCACCTTGTCACGGATGCTCATGGGTTGTCCCCCGATTTGCTGCACTAGGGCTGATTTACTTGGTTGGGTCCGATTCGAAAACAACCTTTTTCAGCGCCGCAACATCGCGCATCAGGCGCGGCAGGCGGCGCGTGGCTTTGTAGATTTCGGTCTGGGTGTCCATCTTAACCGCCGGATAGCCCATCATCACCCGACCGGCGGGTACGTTGGACAGGATTTTGGTCGCCCCGGTGATCACCGCGCCATCGCCGATAAACAGGTTATCGGCCGCACCGCACTGGCCGCCCATCACCACATGATTGCCCACCACCACCGATCCGGACAGGCCGGTTTGTCCGCACAGCAGGCAATTGTCGCCGATCCGGCAATTGTGGCCGACATGCACCTGGTTATCCAGTTTGGTGCCGTTGCCAATGACCGTGTCGCGCACCGTGCCGTTGTCGATGGTGCAATTCGCGCCCATTTCGACATCATCGCCGATGTGCACAGCGCCCAGCGAATGAATGCGCAACCAGCTTTGCGCCTTGGCATCCCCCTGATCGCTCAGGGTTTTGCGCACGTTTTCGGCGCCGGATACCTCGGGCGTGACAAAGGAAAACCCGTCTGACCCGATGCGCGCCCCAGGCTGGCAGAAAAACCTGTCGCCAATCTGCGCCCGTGCGCCGATGCTGACCATTTCGCGCAAAAAGGCACTTGCCCCCAATCGTACATCTGCCCCGATGACGCAATGCGGGCCAATCACCGACCCCGCACCAATCCGCGCACGCGCGCCGATCACGCAAAGCGGGCCAATCGAGACGTTGTCACCGATATCAGCCGACGGGTCGATCACCGCACTGGGATGGATGCCGGGGCCAAAGCCCTGCCCCGCATCCAGCATCTGCGTCAGTCCGGCCATCGCCATACGCGGGCGCGGCGCAAAGATTGCCGCCGCCAGCCCCATCGCCTGCCAGTCGGCATCGGGCCAAACAAGCGCGGCCCGTGCCTGACCATTTTGCAGATCGACGGCGTATTTCGGGGACATTGCCAGCGCCAGATCATCCGGGCCTGCGTCGCCCGGTTCGCTGGCACGCAAAATGGTCAGGCTGGTATCGCCTGCGGTCTCAGCGCCCAGAGACTGGG
>JBLINN010000082.1:0-14302 GCA_047639325.1 Paracoccaceae bacterium
GGCTCCTGACAGCACAGCCGGAAATCGGTTTGCGAGAACCGGAAAACCGTACCGTCGTCAATCAGCATCCCGTCTTCGTCACACCACATTGCATAGCCAACCCGACCATCGCGCACCTTGCGAATATCACGGGTTATCAAGCGGTTGACCACCGCGAGCGCATCAGGTCCGGTGATGCGGTATTTGTGCATTGGCGAGATATCAAACAGCGTCGCCTGATTGCGGATCGCAAAATATTCAAACTCGACAGTATCAAGCTCAAGCGGCGAGATATAACCCGCCCAACCGATCCACGACTTGGCCCGGCTCAGCGCCGCTAACCGAGAGTAGAACGGTGTTTCAATCAGCCCCATTGGCACAGCTGCGGCTTTGGTTTTCCCGCTCATGCCAGCACCCCGTCTTTCAGCAATTGTCGCGCTGCATTTCGCCCGGCGGCCCCCATAACATCGCCGCCGGGATGGGCGGATGCGCCGCACAGATAATAGCCAGCAATCCCAAAGCCATACTGCGCCATACCGTTGACCGGGCGCAGGGTCAGGATCTGGTCAATCCCCATTTCCGCATGGTGCCAATGCCCACCTGGCGCCCCGGTTTGGGTTTCAATATCCAGCGGGGTCAGAACCTCGGAATGGGTCACGAGTCTAGCCAAACCCGGCGCATAAACCCCCAGCCTATCAATCGTCAGTTTCAGCAATTTCTGGCGTGCAGCAGGCGTCCAACCGCCCGAAAGCGCGTAAGGCACGTACTGCACGTTTGCTGACAAAATGTGCTGACCGTCCGAACACAACGACGGATCACTTAGCGACGGAATGACCGCCTCGATCACCGGAGAACTGGACATTTCCCCATATTTCGCAGGATTAAACGCGCGTTCGACGTAAGTGGCCGAGGGGGCAATCAACAACCGACCAGCGGTAAGTTTCGCGTCCAACCCGACAAAGCCGGGGGCGCCAGCCAGCACCAGATTTACCTTGGCAACCGTGCCCTTATTGCGCAGGTTGCGCAGGCGACGAACCGCCTCGGTGTCGTAATGTTGGACCCCGGCCATCTGCATTGTCTGGAAAGCCCCGATACTGGACAGGACAGAACGCGCATTAATCACGCTGTCATCCGCCAATATTACGCCGCGTGCAGTATCGTTCTCAACGATCACCTGTGCGACCCCGCTGCCGGTTTTGATGTCACATCCTGCCAGCTTTGCGGCATTGGCAAACGCGTCAGCAACCGCACCCATGCCGCCCATTGGCAGCCTCACGTCACCGCCATTTCCCAACCGGTACATCAGAGAAAACACTGTACCGGGCGAGCGCGGCCCGGCATAAGCCCCGCGGACCGCGTCAGCCGCCAGCATGCCCGCAAGTGGTGCATCGGCGAAGTCGTCCAAAATAAGGTCATAGGCATTTGACAGCAGGATCCGCAAAAACTCGCGCATGTCCTTTTTGCTCATACGTTTTAGCCCGATACCCAGTTTCGCCAAACCGGCCAATTCTTGCAGCGTGGCCATATCCAGCAACCCACCCGCCAGCGAAGGGGGCGTTTTAGGCGACATCTGCCCAAGCAAAGCCGCGAATTTGGTCAGTCTTTTGTGCAACGCCGCAAATGTTACCGCTTCGGGATGCGCGCTGCCATCTGCATAGCTGACATGATCGCCCTGGATCACCACATGGTGGCCATCATCTGCTAAGGAAACGGTCGGCAATGAAACCGATTTCGGGGCCGAAATACCAAGTTCTTTCAAAATCTTAGCGTTCAGGTTATACAGTAAATGCGCCATTTTCGGCACAACGACACCCGGTGCAATAGCAGCATTCCTGGCCATGCCTCCGATATCATCGCGGGACTCGATTACACAGACGGATTTGCCTTGCCGCGCCAAAGTTGTCGCCGCCGCCAGCCCATTATGGCCCGCACCAATCACTACTGCGTCATAAATCGTATTTGGCGGCACGTTCATATCAACCCCCTATGCCGCAAACTTTGGCATCAGTTTGCCCTTGCCGATGGTCCGCAAAATTTCACGCGCCGCATTCGCACCGGGTGCCGCCATCACGCCGCCACCGGGATGCGCGGAGGATCCAACAATATACATCCCGTCAATCGGCGTGTCATATTGGGCGTAACCGGGAATCGGGCGATTGAACAACAACTGGTCAAACGTCAACTCGCCCTGAAAAATGTTGCCTTCGGTCAGCCCGACTTCGTTTTCGATATCCCACGGGCTGCGCACTTCGGCATGCACAACATGCTTGCGGATGTCAGGACAGCCCTGTTCGATTTTGTCAAACACGCAATCGGCAAACGCCTTGCGGGTGGCATCGTTCCAGTTCTCGCCAGACCGCACACCATCAACGTTCAGATCGTAAGGCGCGTATTGCACAAACACGGTCATCATGTGCTTGCCTTGCGGCGCCATTGTCGGGTCGATCTGGCTGGGGATCAGCAGGTCGAAATAGGGGTCCTTTGACCAATACCCTTCCTTCCAGTCGTCATAGGCCCGCTCGAGTTCATTAAGCGAGGCCGAGCAGTGCAGATCACCGCGCATAAACGTCGCCCCCTCGGGTGCAGCCGGGAATTTTGGTAAGGAATCCAAAGCGATGTTCAGTTTGCCGGACGAGCCGCGAATTTTGAACCGCTCGACCGCTTTGGTGAAGTCGGCGGGCAAAACACCCTGATCCATGTGCTTGAGAAAGGTGCGTTTCACATCCATATTTGAAGCGATAATCGGCGCATAGTATGTGTCGCCATTTTCCAGTGCCACGCCCACGGCCTTGCCATCCTTAACCAGGAAGTTGTCAACGCCCGAGCCCATAACAATCTCGCCGCCAGCCTCTTCAAAGGCTGCACCAAGCGCGTTTGAAATCGCGCCCATACCGCCCCGGGCAAAACCCCAGGCCCCGATTGCCCCGTCGACATCACCCATATAATGGTGCAGCAAAACATAGGCCGTCCCCGGCGAATAGACCCCCAAACCGGTGCCAATAATGCCGGCACCGGCAATATGGGTTTTGATTAGATCGGTTTCAAAATGCTCGTCCAGAAAATCGCCAATCGACATTGACCAGAACCGCAATGTCTCGCCCAGTTCCTTGGCGCCCAGCCCATGCGCCTGTTTCACCAGAAACAGCAGTTCCGAAATATCACGCGGTTTCAGCGACGTCGGATCGGGCGCGTTGCGCAGCAGAAACGGCCGGATAAAACGGCATTGGCGGATCACCGTCTGGTTGAAACGCTCATAGGCATCGACGTCCTTTGAACTGTGGCGGGCGATTTCACGGCGTAGGGCGTCGTGATCGGACATATAGGCAAAGTAATCGCCATCCTTGGTAAAGCTGGCACCGCCTTCATAAGGGATCACCTGCAACCCAAACCGGGGGAGTTCCAGATCTCGCACGATCTCGCGGCGCAGCAGGGAACAGACATACGAACAATTCGAATAGGTCCAGCCGTCGTGCAAAGACCGGTTGACCGCGGCACCACCGATCCAGTCGTTCTTTTCCACAACCAAAACTTTCAACCCGGCTTTGGCCAGGTAACAAGCGGTTGTCAGACCGTTATGCCCGGCACCGGCGACAATCGCGTCATAACTGCTGTATTTTCCCATGGGTCGCTCCGTTCTTGAGGCAGACACTAGACGAGAGGAAATCCACGGTAAAGTTCTTTGAGCGCTCAAATAAAAATATTACTGCTGACATATGCACCCATTTGTGGAAAAACGCAGATAGGGGCACAAAAAGTTGAGCTGATGAGCAAACCAGACGTAACACCGGTGCGGGCGCGGAAAGAGCGCAAACAAAACGCGGACATGCGGCGTCAACAGCTGCTGGATGCAACGCTGCGTTCAATTGTGACCAATGGGTTGACCAAGACGACTTTGGCCACTGTTGCTGCCGAGGCGGGGCTGTCCCAGGGTGTGGCCGTGTTTTATTTCAAATCAAAAACCGGGTTGCTGACCGAAACACTGCGCGAACAATACGAACGCTACGAGGATAACTGGAAAACAACGCTGGCAAATGCCGGCCCTGATCCACTTGATCAACTGATCGCAGTTATCAAAGCAGATTTCGCGCCATCGGTCTGCAATCCCGAAGCCTTGTCCGTCTGGTTTGCCTTTTGGGGTGAGCAGAAATTCACCCCGCAATATGCAGAGATTTCGGCGAAGTTTGATCACAGTCGGGCTGTCGCAATCAGGAATATCTGCCGCGAATTGTTGGGAGGCGATATGGCTGCGCAAGCCGACGGGATCGCCGATTGGATTGACACAATGACCGATGGCTTCTGGCAAAAACTCCATCTGTCGCCAAATGATGTGAACCGTAAAGATGCCATTGAAAAGTCATTGGCATTTGTCGCTCACCTGATGCCTGAACAGGTGGCCCGGCTCTGTCAGAAGAAAACCAGTTGAGCCGGGCAGGGCGCCTGCCTATCTTCAAGGGATGACAAAACCCTCCCCCTTCCGCTACTTCAAGACAAGCCCTGAGATTATCCGCCTGGCGATTATGATGTATGTTCGGTTTCCGTTTTCTCAACGTAAAGTCGCTTATAAACAATATCTTAAATAGCATTAAAATTCTTTCCCCACATAAAATCCCTCAAACCTGAAACGCCTTATTTTATTGGGTTTTCTGCGGTGATGGTCGGAATCGGCTGAGAAATAATTTCCGGTTTGCGGTCAAAGTAAACTCAAACCGCTGTCATTTCCATTCTGTACCCCAGTCCCGGCATTCGGGTTTTGGCCGTACAGAATGCGCTGATAACGGGCAAGTCGAGGTTCGCGGCTGGGGTACCCTTTGAATTGAACTGGCGTCGGTGCTGTCAGACGGATGCGAACCAGTCTCGGAATGGACCGTGACGCTGTCCCTTATGGCGCGTCAAGTTGACGCCACTCGGCAAGAGCGACGGCACGGTTCAGCTTGAAATTTGCGCGAGAGTAGAGGTGGCGTTCCAGATTGAAATGGTTGTGAACCGAAGAATGGACGGAAGCGAATTTCTGCAAACTTCGCATGCTCCGGAACCGCTGCATTGCCCGTTCTCGTCGTCGAAACGGCCCCTTCTCGTGGTTTGCAAACAAACCACTGCCAGGCAACGGGTGTGAATCCTCACTTCGGTTGTTTTTCCAACGACCGGTTTCTTGCCTTTCCGCGTTGCCAATGACCTTCATCGCAGCACCGTAGGATCGCAGTTTGTCCGTCACGATGACATGCGGGCTCCCATAGCGTTTCATGGTTTTTCTTAAGAATTTCAATGCTGCTTTGCGATCTCGGCGTTTCGTGACATAGGATTCTAGCACTTCGCCCTCGTGATCCACGGCCCGCCAAAGATAGTGGGTCTCGCCGTTGATCTTCACAAATACTTCGTCCAGGTGCCACTGCCAAATTGGAATGGGCACGCATCTTCTGGATGCGTTTCCTGCGGATCTCAGCAGCAAAAATCGGACCAAACCGATTCCACCAAAACCGAACTGTCTCGTGACTGATATCGATCCCTCTCTCGTGCAACAGGTCTTCGACATTTCGGAGCGATAGCGGAAATCTGACGTACATCATCACCGCAAGGCGGATGATTTCAGGGCTGCTATGAAAGTACTTGAATGGGTCGCGTTTTGTCATGATCGGACGCTACAAAACCATCTCTTCCGTCTCAAGCCAGTTCTTTCTGACAAAGCCAAGCGGCGGGCTAGTTGCGGGCGGTCATCGAATGCAAGCCAGATGGCACTGTTCATCTTGATGCAAGCATGTCGGAGCGCGAAAGCGACGACGATTTCAACACAGATAATCTGCGGATGGGCGAATGACCAAAAAGGGCTTACCGAAATTTGTCTATGAAGATCGTGGTTATCTGCGGTTCATTCGTCGGGCGCGTGGGCAGTCTGAGATGATCAAAGAGGAACCGCTTTCGCCAGAGTTTTGGGATCACTACAACGGCCTTCTGCGTGGTCGCAAACCGATCCCCAGCCAGCGTAATTTCGAAAGCCTGGCCTTAAGCTATTTCGAGAGCGAGGCATTCAGGAAACTGAAACCACGCACAAAGTCTGACTATCGCAAATACATCGAACATATCCGCAAGATTTGGGGCACCAAAGACCCGCAGAAAATCGAAACGAAGCATATCTTCGATCTGCAACAAGCAAACAAAGACCACTGGCGGCAAGCAAATTATCTGGTGCAGGTGATGGTCATTCTGATGAACCACGCGCGCCTGATCGGCCACCTCAAAAAGGAGCATGGCAACCCGGCTAAGGGCATTCCGCTGTTCAAGCAGGATAGCGAAGGTTGGGAGCCGTGGCCGGATGATGTGCGGGCAGAGTTCGAGGCCATCGCTTCACCCAGGGCGCTGTTGGTCTATGAACTGTGCATCGGCACCGGGCAGCGCATTGGCGATATTCTCAAGATGCGGTGGGATCACATCAATAACGGCGCCATCGACGTGACACAGGGCAAGACAGACAAGCCGCTGATGTTGCCGCTGACCGACCGCCTGGCCGCTTTCCTGGCCGGTATCGACAAGACCGGGCTAACCATCGTGACCGGCGCACATGGACGCCCAGCCAGCTATAGGGCGGTTGCGCACGAGATGCGGCTGGTTAAAGCCAAGATGCAGCACCCAGACGCCACCAAGTATGTGACGCACGGCCTGCGCAAGAACGCGACAATCGAATTCTATCAGGCCGGATGCACCGACGAGATGGTCAAGGCCATTACCGGGCATTCCAGCACCGAGATGTCGAAAAAATATGGCGGATCAGTTCGCCAGATCGGATTAGCGCAACAAGCGCAGGACGCAAGGAGCCGCACAGAACAGAACAAGACCAGAACATGAATGTTTCAACAGGTGTTTCAAAACTTGAGCGAAAGGATGATAAACATGCCGCAAGTCATTGAAAATATTGGAGGCGAGTACCGGAATCGAACCGGTGTGGACGGATTTGCAATCCGCTGCGTCACCACTCCGCCAACTCGCCCCCGTGGTGTGAAAACTGCTTAGTGCAGGTTTTCGGTAGTCAAACATATGCCAAGCAACACCAAGAATCGTCTGAACTCTTGCGGTGCCCGGTTGTGTCCGGCGTGCGTTATCGCTTCTTTTCCCCGGCTTGTCCAGCCCGCGACCCCCCTGATTTCGCCGTTTTACCAAGCGCCCTAGCGCCCGGCTGCAAGGGGTGAGCGGCGGCGCCTTTTGGGCCAGTTTCACCGCGCGCCATGCACCTAAATCCGGATGCGGTGCCGCGCCTCTGTGACGATGGGTGCCATGTTAAAATCCGGTGGTTTCGGCTACAATTAGGCGGTGCTAAGGTGCCGGAAGTTTCTATTTTCAGACTTGAAAGGAAGCACGATGACAACCACTAATTTTACAACTGGCCTGTCAGATTGGGTCACATCCATCGGTACTGAAACCTTTGCCGCAAGCGATGGCAATCCGACGGGTAGTATTCGCGGGGTCGAGGGCGGAACAGGGGTTTGGTATTATGTGGCGCCCGATGCCTATCTTGGGAACCGCGGGGCGTTTTATGGCGGCTCGCTCAGCTTTGACTTGCGTCAGGATATCACCACCAGTCAGTTCGATGATAACGATGTTGTCCTGACCGGCGGCGGTTTGACGCTGGCGCTGGATGTCGGGGCCAATCCGGGCACGGACTGGACGTCCTATTCCGTCAACCTGTCGCTTGGGGGCGGTTGGAAGATCGGGTCGATCAATGGCCGCGTCGCCACCGAGGACGAGATCCGTAATGTGCTGGGGGACCTGCAGTCGCTGGAAATCCGCGGCGAATACGTCAATGGCACCACGGGCGATGCGTCCAATCTGGACAATGTCGCGATGCTTAAGACGCCCGCGACGCCAACCGATTACATTGGTCCCAAGGTCAAGTCTGGATTCGACGCCGACACAGAAGGCTGGTCGTTTATCGCCGATGTGAAAGAGTTCACCTGGGAAGCGGTGGGTGGTAATCCGGGCGGGTATCTTGAGGCGGTGGATTTCACCACTGGCCAGGTTTGGTATTTTGTGGCGCCGGCGATATATCTGGGCAACAAAAGCGCCTATGCGGGCGGCACGCTGCAATTTGATCTGAAACAATCCGGCACAGGTTCGCAGTTCGACGAAGATGACGTGGTGTTGGCCGGCGGTGGCCTGACAATTGTGTTGAACACGGCCAGTAACCCCGGGGTGGACTGGACGCATTATTCGGTTGATCTGGATACGGCCAGCGACTGGCGGATCGGCACGACCACTGGCGAGGTTGCGACACAGGCCCAGATCAACACCGTCCTGGGCGATCTGACCGCGCTGCACATTCGTGGCGAATTTATCTCGGGGTCCGATACTGGCGGGCTGGATAACGTGGCAATGACCGCCTCGAACGCGGCAGTGCGGGTGCTTAGCGATTCCAGCACTGGCGCGCTGTTGTCCAATCACGCCTTTCTGGGGGATGCTTTGGCCGTCACGGAACCAGGCAATGTCGTTCTGGTCAACAATGTTTCAGCAGTGTCCCAGCCCAGCTATGATGTCGCTGACAACGGCCTGACCATCGTGTCCAACAAACCGCTGGATGCGACGCTGAAGCTGGACGGGGTGCGCACGATCACCTTGTCGGGCGACAACGACCTGAACGTGGATGGCAACGCCAAGAACAACCTGATCACCGGGTCGGATGGCGACAACCTGCTGCGGGGGCGGGGCGGGGATGACACCCTGAAAGGGGGCGCGGGCAAGGATAGCCTGATTGGGGGCAATGGCCGCGATTCCCTGTCTGGTGGTGATGGCAAGGATACTCTTCGCGGTAATATCGGCCGCGATTCGCTGCTTGGTAACAAAGGGGCGGACAAGCTGTTTGGCGGCAACGGTAACGACACCCTGAAGGGGGGCAATGGCAATGATCTGTTGTCCGGGGATAGTGGCGCCGATGTGCTGATAGGCAATGGCGGGTCTGATGTGTTCCGGTTCAAGGATGGCTTTGACACCGATACCATCACCGGGTTTGAGGCCCTGAATGACGCTGAAAAGATCGACCTGTCGCGCGTCACCTCGGTCATCGGGTTTTTCGACCTCAAAACCAATCACATGGTGCAATCGGGCGCGGATGTGGTGATTGATGCGCTTGGCGGCGATACGATCACCCTGGTGAATATCTCGCTCGCAGATCTAACCGCCGTTGATTTTGTGTTCTGATCACCGCCCGCTTTCTACCAACGGCCCGGCTGCTTCGCGGATCGGGCCGTTGCATTGTCAGCCTGCGCAACTGATCAACGCGCGCAGGCTGGCCAGGCTCCAAGGGCGGAACAGGCGGCACAAACAAACGATTCTTGGCGGCGCGGTCGTGATGCTGGGAAATTGTGCAGCCTCAGACAAATACCTGGTCAATTTTCCGCCACCAGAGAGGCTGTCAAAAGGCTGCCGCCACGGAATGCCTTGCTGCAAAGCTGATCTGTCGCATCGCCGCACCCATCGCAATACGCGAATTCATCATGCAGGCCGTTGCCGGGGCCACGGGGATGTGGCAAAACCCCGATGACGCCTGAACAAATGAGTTTAGCAATGACAGATTTTACCACCCGACGCCGCATGATGGTCGACACCCAGGTCCGGCCCTCGGATGTTACCAGCTTTCCAATTATTGACGCGATGTTGGCTGTGCCGCGCGAACACTTTGTTCCCGACACCCAGCGCGAGGCCGCCTATGCGGGCGAGAACTTGGTTCTGGGCAATGACCGCGTGATGTTGGAACCCCGGACCCTGGCCAAAATGCTGGAATCGCTGGACATATCGGGCGATGATCTGGTGTTGGATATTGGCAGTGGTTATGGCTATTCAGCGGCAGTGACCGCACGGATGGCGCAGGCGGTGGTGGCCGTTGAAGAAGACGAAACCATGGCCGCCGAAGCCCAGTCTCTGCTGTCGGATGTTGGTGCGGACAATGCCATCGTGCATGCCGGGACGCTGGCGGCAGGGGCGGCGGAACATGGCCCCTATGACGTTATTCTGGTGCAGGGCGGAATCGGTGAATTGCCGGAAACTGTTGAAAGCCAGTTGAAAGACGGCGGGCGCATCGCATGTATCTTTATGGAAGGAGCGCTGGGCATTGTGCGCGTTGGCTATAAAACTGGCGACAGAATGAACTGGCGGTTTGCGTTTAATGCAGGCGCGCCGGTCTTGCCGGGGTTCGAAAAACAAAGCAGCTTTGCGCTGTAGCAAGTTGGGCGGATAAACCGGCGACAAAGCCGGTCCAAAGATCGCGGGACACACCCCGCCGGGCCAAAGTGGCGAAAAAGGGGGCAAGAATGCCAGGTGCAGGTAACTCCGGAATTTTCAAAAGCGCGGCTTTGGCCGCGGTCGTCGCACTGGGCGGCATAGCGCCGCAACAGCTGCAGGCCGAAAACATGGCCGACGCGCTGGTCGGGGCCTATAACACCAGCGGGCTGCTGGAACAAAACCGCGCCGTTTTGCGGGCCGCTGACGAAGATGTCGCGCTTGCCGTTGCCGCGTTGCGCCCGGTGATTGCCTGGAGCACCTCGATTTTACGCGACTGGACAGACTCCAATGTCGGTGGATTTTCCACCAGCCGCCAAAGCTCTAACTTTTTCAGCAGCGTGACATTCGAATTGCTGATTTACGATGGCGGTGCCGGCCAATTGGGCAGCCAAGCCGCAAAAGAAACGGTTCTGGCGACGCGCCAGACGCTGGTGGCGATCGAACAGCAAATTCTGCTGCGGGCGGTCGCGGCCTATATGAATGTGCTGTTGGCAGGCGAAAACGTGATTTTACGCCAAAACAACGTGCGTGTTCTGAGTGAGGAATTGCGCGCCGCACAGGACCGGTTTGAAGTCGGCGAAGTCACCCGTACAGACGTGGCCCTGGCCGAATCCCGCCAGGCTGCCGCACGCAGTAGCCTGGCCAGCGCACGCGGCGAAGTGGTCCGGGCCAAGGCTGAATACACCAACGCCGTGGGTCACAAACCGGGAACTCTGGCAGGCCAGCCCAAACTGCCGCAACGCGCTGCGTCCATCGCCTCTGCCGAAGCTTTGGCCGTGCGCAACCACCCTTCGGTATTGTCGGCGCAACATCAGGTATCGGCCGCCGAACTGACGGTGCAGCGGACGACCAAAACACTGGGCCCGTCGGCATCGGTTCGGGCCGATATCGGGATGACCGAAACTTGGGGGTCGCTGAACCACAATTATGATGGCGGGGTGTCTTTGACATTCCGTCAACCGCTTTATCAGGGCGGTGCGCTGGCCGCGGGCCTGCGGCGTAGCATGGCGGCGCGCGATTCTTCCCGGGCCAATTTGCTGAACGTGCAACGGGACGTTATTCAGGGCGTGAACAACGCCTTTGTGCGACTGGAAGTCGCCCGGGCCAGTCTGGTCGCCACCGAAGAACGGGTACGCGCCGCGCAGGTCGCTTTTGACGGCATCCGCGAAGAGGCCACGCTGGGCGCCCGGACAACGCTGGACGTGTTGACCGCCGAACAGGAACTGCTGAACGCGCAAACCTCGCGGATTTCGGACCTGGCCGAACGCTCGATCGCGTCGTATGAATTGCTGGCGACTCAGGGCTTGCTGACAGCTGAACGGCTGGGGCTGGCGGTGCAGATTTATGACCCGACAATCTATTACAACCTTGTCAAAACCGCCCCCGCCAATCTAAGTCGTCAAAGCCGTGATTTGAACCGTATCTTTGAAGCCATGGGCAAGCGGTGACAATTTTTGCTATCTGTTGTGGGAATCTCTGACGCAGGTTACACTCGCGCCCGAGGCTAGAGTGGTAAAAATAAATGTCTGAACCCGTATCCAATGTCGAGATTGAGGATGTTCTGTCCTCTATTCGTCGTCTGGTCAGTGAAGAGCACCGCTCGGAACTGCGCCCGGCGCCCAAGGAAACACCGGTGCAAAGCAGTCGACTGGTGCTGACGCCCGCGTTACGCGTCGCGGATTTCCCCCAGCCTGTGCCCGAAGCAGAGCCGGAACCGGTGGCCAAGCAGGCCGCGCAATTTGACACCCCACCCGAATCGGAGTCTGTGCCAGAAACCGATATTTGGGCCGCGCCGGAGGCCGCCGAAGAAGTGGTTGAAGAGGCAAGTGCCGAACTGGAATGGCAAGCGCCAGAAGAGGCCGCGCAATCTGAAGACCAGTCTGAGGACCAGCCCGAAGTCGCTGTGGAAGCCAACGCTGGTTCTGATGCAGAATTGGCACCAGAACCCGAAGTCACGCCGTGGCTGTTGACCGAGCCAGAAATCTCTGAATCGCAGGAAGCCACCGATGCATCCGCCGCTCCGGATGACGCCCCCTGGCGCGACCCGGATGCCACATTGTTCGAGGCCGCCCAATCCCTGAAGGATGCGCAGTCAGCCGAGGATGCGGTGCTCCATGATGAAGGCATCGAAACCGACACAGATCAGCTATCTAACATGGGGCTGGCAAAGCATGACGATCTGCCCGCAGAAGATGACGAAGACATCTGGCTAGCGGACACCGCAGCTGCCTTCGATCCGATTGCGGACACAGATGAAGACGCGGCTGACCCATGGCATAGACCCGTGGATGCCCCCGTGGACGTGGAGTTTGACCGAACCGCCGCGCTAAGCGCTAAGATCGCGGCGCTTGAGGCGACGATTGGCCAGACGCAAGACCAGTGGGAACCGGATGGTGAAATCGGCGATGATTACGCCGGGACCAAGGTTGAAACCATCGAATGGCAGGATCACGACATCGACGAAGACTCGACAGTCGAGCCGCTGCGCCCCACCCCCTTGCACCCGGAACCGGTTGCCGAAGTGCCGTTTCAGGCAAAGCCAGACGACGACTCGCGGGATACGCTGGTGGCTGACGAAGCGATCCTTGACGAAGAAAGCCTGCGCGAACTGGTGGCCGATATCGTACGTCAAGAACTACAAGGCGCCTTGGGCGAACGGATCACCCGCAATGTGCGCAAACTGGTGCGGCGGGAAATTCACCGGGCGCTGACCTCGCAGGAACTGGACTGACCCAACGGGTGCCCCGGGGATGCCCACAAAACTATGCTCAGCTGACGGGTGAAACCGGCGGGCTGGCCATATTCCACAGCAGGTCCAAATCCAGATATCGCTCCAGATGATCGGCCAGCGCGTCCAGCGTGCTGTCCACACTGTGTTCATAGTGCAATTGCGACGGCTGCCCCAGATCCGCCAGAAACCGCGCCCGAAACCCGTCCGCGGCAAACAGCCCGTGCAGGTAACTACCACGGACCAAACCATCCGCCGACGCCGCGCCCTCGGGTTGGCCGTCCACCTGCAACCAGGCGCGGGTGCAATCGGGGCCTTGGGTGCGCCCGATATGAATTTCGTACCCGGTCACAGGTTCATGCCCCGGCAGCGCGGTCGCGTGGGTCCGGGTCACCCGCTTGTCGCCACCCATCACCGTTTCCACATCCAACAGGCCCAACCCCTGGGCGGATCCGGCGGGCCCGTCCATGCCATCCGGGTCATGAATTTTCCGCCCCAACATCTGATACCCGCCGCATAGGCCCAGCACTCGCCCGCCCCGGCGTAGATGGGCCTGCAGGTCAATATCCCAACCCTGGTCGCGAAAAAACGCCAGATCGGCGCGTGTGGACTTACTGCCCGGGATCAGGACCAGATCGGCATCACCGGGCAGGGCGCGACCGGGTGGGACGATTTCAACCGTCACCGCAGGTTCCGCCGACAGCGGGTCCAGATCGTCGAAATTGGCCATGCGTGGCAGCTGCGGCACCGCGATTTTGCAGGCCCCGCCTTTGGTCGACGCGATGTCCATCATATCCTCGGCCGGTAGCCGCCAGGCATCGGCAAACCACGGGATCACCCCCAGACAGGGCCAGCGAGTGCGCCGGGCAATGTCATCGCGCCCATCGTCAAACAAGGCCAGATCGCCGCGAAACCGGTTGATCGCAAACCCGGAAATCCGGGCGCGGTCAGCCTGATCCAACACCGCCTGTGTGCCAACAATCTGCGCAATCACCCCGCCCCGGTCAATATCGCCCACCAACACCACCGGCACGCCTGCCGCCACAGCAAACCCCATATTGGCAATGTCGCCAGCGCGCAGATTGGTCTCTGCCGGGCTGCCCGCGCCTTCGACCAGCACCAGGTCCGCTCCGGCACACAGCCGGGTGAAACTTTCCAAAACCACCGGCAACAGGCTGGCCTTGCCACGTTGAAATTGGGCGGCCTGTTGCGTGCCGATCCGCTGGCCCTGCACGATCAGCTGCGCGCCGGTCTCGGTCTCGGGCTTTAGCAACACCGGGTTCATATCGGAATGCGGCTCGCGCCCGGCGGCGCGGGCCTGTAACGCCTGCGCGC
>JBLINN010000083.1:0-14237 GCA_047639325.1 Paracoccaceae bacterium
TGGTTATGTTGTGTGGTGAAATCCCGTGGATTATTTTGTTTTCCCGGGGTTGCCCCCAAGCACCAAAGGTTTGGGGGCCTTGGTGTAGAAATCCTGGGGAGAACGGAAATAAGTGTGTAATTACAAAATTCTACGTCTTTGTAACTTTCGATCCTTCGGGGGATAAAATCTGGATAACCTTTGCTAAACCAAGTTATCTCCAGCCCGGGACTTATGCTTGCCCACCGGGGATAAAACCTGCGTAATTCCCTGAGATCGGTGGTTTTTCCCCAAGGGTTGCATCATCCGGGCAAAACCATAGAACCACACATAGGTCACTCTAATGCGTCCACCGGGTTTTCCACATGGTTATACAACTGATCCTTGCCTCTGGTTCTGACATACGGGCGCAATTGCTGCGCAACGCGGGTGTGGATTTTGACGTTTTGCGGCCCCGGGTTGATGAGCAGGCAGTGAAAAGCGCCCTGCTGGCGGAACATGCGCCGCCCCGCGATATTGCCGACACTTTGGCAGAAATCAAAGCCCGTCGTATCAGTGAAAAACACCCAGACGCCTTGGTGATCGGCTGCGATCAGGTTCTGGATTTCAACGGCTTGCTTCTGTCCAAGCCGCAATTCCCGGAACAGGCGTTGCAACAACTGACCGAGATGCGCGGCAAACGGCACAACCTGCTGTCGGCGGCGGTAATCTGCCAAGGGGGCCAGCCGGTCTGGCGGCATGTCGGTCAGGTCCGCCTGACGATGCGCGACGCATCAGACGCCTATCTTGCCGGATATGTCGCGCGAAACTGGGACAGTATCCGCCATGCGGTGGGCGCCTATAAGCTGGAAGAAGAAGGTGTTCGGTTGTTTAGCACCATTGACGGGGACTACTTTAACGTTTTGGGTATGCCTTTGTTAGAGTTACTCAATTTTCTAGCGATACGGGGGGTGATCGAACAATGACAGATACGCGCATTCCGCTGGCGGGGGTCATCGGATCGCCCGTGGCGCATTCCAGATCGCCCAGGGTGCACCGGCATTGGCTGCAGACATACGGAATTGCCGGATTTTATGTTCCGATGGACGTGGTGCATGATGATCTGGCGCAGGTTTTGCGGACCCTGCCGAAAATGGGATTTGTGGGGGTGAATATCACCATTCCCTATAAAGAAACCGTTCTGGGAATCGCCGACAAGATTACCGACCGGGCAACCCTGATCGGTGCGGCGAACACGTTGATTTTTCGCAAGGATGGGAAAATTCACGCTGATAATACAGATGGTTACGGATTTTTCGAAAACCTGCGCAGTGGCGCGCCGGATTGGGACCCAAAATCCGGACCTGTGGTGATTCTGGGGGCCGGCGGTGCGGCACGGGCAGTGGTTGCCTCTTTGTTAGGGGCCGGGGTTCCGGAAATTCTGCTGACAAACCGAACCCGGGTTAGGGCCGAACAGCTGAAAGAAGATTTTGGCCAGCGGGTGCGGGTGGTTGATTGGGTCCAAGCCGGGAATATCCTGGAAGAGGCCAGACTGGTGGTCAACACCACGTCCCTTGGCATGGTTGGCAAACCGGAAATGCGGGTGCCGCTTGATGGCCTGCAAAAAGGCACTGTTGTGACCGATCTGGTGTACACACCGCTAAAAACCCACCTGCTGCAAACCGCCGAACAGGCAGGCTGCATCACCGTCGACGGGCTTGGCATGTTGCTGCATCAGGCGGTGCCGGGGTTTGAACGCTGGTTTGGTGTCCGGCCCGAGGTCGATACCGCAACCCGGGCTGCGGCCCTAAGATGAGGTTCTGCCTTGGGCTGACGGGCTCTATCGGGATGGGGAAAAGCACCACGGCGCAGATGTTTGTTGACCAGGGCTGTGCCGTCTGGGATGCGGACGCTGCGGTGCACCGGTTATATCACGTCGGCGGGTCCGCTGTGGGGCCGATTGGTGCGGTGTTTCCAGAAGCGGTCAAAGACGGGATGGTGCAGCGCGATGCGCTAAGGCAGATCATCGGCCGCAATCCTGATGCCTTCAAGCAAATCGAGGATATCGTGCATCCGCTGGTTGGCCAAGACCGGGCCAGATTCCGGAAAAAAGCCACGGCAGATATTTTGGTTTTCGACAATCCCATCCTGTTTGAAACCGGCGGCGATACGGCGATGGACGCGGTGGCAGTGGTCTCTGTTTCAGGCGAATTGCAGGAAAAACGTGTGTTAGAGCGGCGCACAATGACCCGCGAACAGTTCCTGCAAATTCGGGAAAAACAAATGCCGGACGACGAAAAGCGCGCCCGGGCCGATTTTTTGATCATCACGGACACACTGGACCATGCCCGCCAACAAGTGCAGGATATTGTAGCGCAAATCAGGACAGGAATTGCAAATGCGTGAAATTGTTCTTGATACGGAAACAACCGGATTTGACCCGCAGTCGGGCGACCGTATCGTTGAAATCGGCGCGGTAGAACTGTTTAATCACGTCGCCACCGGGCGCACCTATCACCAGTATATCAACCCAAAACGCGATATGCCCGAAGACGCGTTCAAGGTGCACGGCCTCAGCATAGACTTTCTGCGCGACAAACCGGTTTTTGCTGATATCGGTCAGGCGTTTCTGGATTTTGCCGGGGATTCAAAGCTGGTCATTCACAACGCTGCGTTCGACATGAAGTTCCTGAATGCCGAACTTGGCTGGATCAACCTGCCATTGCTGCCCTGGGAACAGGCCATTGACACGTTGGTGATCGCGCGCAAACGCTTTCCCGGGTCGCCAGCATCGTTGGATGCGCTGTGTCGCCGCTTTGGGATCGACAATGCGTCGCGTACCCTGCACGGCGCTTTGCTGGATTCCGAAATTCTGGCCGAGGTTTATCTGGAACTGATTGGTGGGCGACAACCGGATTTTGGCCTGTCCACTGCCGGATCAGGCGGCGGACAATCTGAAACGGAAACCTGGCGGGCCTTTGCCCGTCCATCGCCCTTACCATCCCGGACAACTGACACCGAAAAACAAGCGCATGACGCGTTTGTGCAAGCCTTGGGCGATGATCCGGTGTGGAAGCGCGCCTGACTCGGGGCCAGACGCGCCAAACTGATTAAGCGTCGGCTTTTTGCTGCGCTTTGGCGGCTTGCTGACGCTCCATCTCGCCACGATAGATCTGGATAAAGTCGATATTGTCCAGATTCAGCGGCGGATAACCGCCATCGCGGGTGATGTCGCTGACGATGCGGCGCAAGAACGGGAACAGCATCCGCGGGCATTCGATCAACAGGAACGGGTGCAGCTGATCTTCGGGAACACCGTCGATGTGGAAGATACCAGCGTACTCGATCTCCATGACAAACAGCATATCGCCGCTTTCCTTGGTCTTGGATTGGATGATCAGCTTGATAACCACCTCAAACTGATTGTCCGTCGGGCGCTTTTTGGCGTCCAGGCTGACCTGAACGTTGACGTCAGGCTGAACTTCGCCTGAGGCCCCTTTTTGCGCCATCACGTTTTCAAAGGACAAATCACGAATGAACTGGCCAAGAACCTTCATTTGTACCTGGGGGGCTTGCTGGGCCGGTGTTTCACTGGCTGCGCCGTTTTTTTCCGACATGGGCCTGTCTCCTGCAAAATCAAAATCGCGCTTGCTTACCAGCTTGGCGGGGGCTTCTCAATGGCGCTTGGGGCCATCGACCCAGCCAGATGGCTTTCCAGGCTGGGGTTTTGGCCGAACCTCTTCAAATTCGCCCTCGATAATGTCGCTGGGGCCGTCGCGACGCGGTGCCTGGCCGGGGTTAAAGCCGGACTGCGTCGGGCCAGATCCCATCTGAAACTGCGCAACCTTCACCCGGGCCTTAATATAACGAAAAACAGCCACCCTAACTGGCGGCATCAACAAGGCAAACCCCACCGCATCCGTGAAAAACCCCGGTGTCAGCAATAATGCACCAGCAACCAGGATCATCGCGCCATGCGCCAGCGGTTCGGTTGGATCATTCAGATCAGAGAACGATGATCGCAGCTGTCCCATCGCCATGCGACCTTGTGTCCGCACCAGCCAAGTGCCCAAAACCGCCGTCAACACGACGATTCCCAATGTCGGCCACGTCCCGATTGCACCGCCTATCTGTATGAACAGGGCGATTTCGATGACCGGCACCATTAGGAAGGCCAGAAACAGAAACATTACAGGTATCCTTTCCCTTACGCTGGACGGTGGACTTGGCCCCGCCCGTCACCTACATAAGTGCCGGAGGCGCAGCTTACAAAGACCTTCGTCAGAAACGAGGACCAAATGAATTCACCCCTTATACAGTTATTGGTTCTGGCGGGCATCGCCGTTTTTCTAATTCTGCGGCTGAAAAACGTGTTGGGCACGCGCGAAGGCTTTGAAAAGCCTCCGCTTCCGCCGCAAGCCGCCAAGAAAAGCCGCCCGGACTTTGAAGTGATCGAAGGTGGCCCTGACCGCGACATAACCGACCATGTTGAAGAAGACAGCGAACGGGCCCGGGATTTGGCCGCGATGAAGCGGATCGAGCCTTCTTTTTCGGTCACCGAATTTGTTCAAGGCGCACGCGGCGCTTATGAAATGATCGTGATGGGATTTGAACGCGGCGATCTAAGCGACATTCAGCCGTTTCTGGCCGAAGACGTGTTTGACACATTTGTGGATGTGGTCGCCGACCGCGAGGACAAAGGCCTGAAGATCGAGGCAGAATTTGTCGGCGTGCGCGAAGTCAGTATTCACGGCGTGAAGTTCGACAAAGACACCAACATGGCCGAAATCACCATGCGTTTTATCGGAGAGTTGACGTCGGTTGTGCGCGACAAGGGTGGCGACATCGTCGAAGGCAGCCCAGACGCCGTCAAACGCCAGAAAGACACCTGGACGTTTGCGCGGGAAATGGCTGCGGATGATCCGAACTGGCTGCTTGTCGCAACGGGCGCATGATTGCGGCGCTTCGGTCGGTTTTGCTGGCGGGGGCTGTGATGGTAGCCGCTGGCGCCGGTTCTGGGGCTAGTGCCGAAACCAGCCATGAAATCCTGTCGTTTGACGATCTTGACGGCTGGGCCCAAGACGACCACGCCGCTGCCCTGTCGGTATATCTGAACACTTGCATGGATCTGAACGAACCGGATTGGAAAAGCCTGTGCGCTTTGGCACAGGCGCAAGCCCCGGAAAACGCGCGGGCCTTTTTTGAACTATTTTTCCGTCCGGTGGTGATCCGCGATGGGCGGGACGCGCTGTTCACTGGATATTTCGAACCAGAACTGGACGGCGCGCGCCATCCCGGTGGGCGCAACCGCTATCCAATCTATAAACTACCACACGAGGCGCGATCGGTGTCGCAATGGCTGACTCGACGCCAGATTCTGACCAGCGGCGTGATGAGCAATCGCGGTTTGGAAATCGCCTGGGTTGATGACCCGGTAGAGCTGTTCTTTCTGCAAATTCAGGGCTCTGGCCGTGTCCGGCTTGCCAACGGTCAGTCGTTGCGGGTCGGGTATGGCGGTGCCAATGGCCACCCTTACCGGTCTATTGGCGTCGAACTGGTGCGGCGCGGTGTCTACAAGGCGCATCAGGTCAGTGCCGAAGTGATCAAGAATTGGGTGCGTCGCAACCCCGAACAAGGCCGCGAATTATTGTTTCACAATCCGTCCTATGTGTTCTTTCGCGAGGTCAGCCATGTTGCCAGCGCCGACGGGCCATTGGGCGCGATGAACCGGTCCGTCACCGCGATGCGCAGCATTGCTGTCGATCCGGCGTTTACCCAGTTGGGGGTGCCTGTTTGGGTGGAAAAGGATGGCAAAGGCAAGATGCGGCGGTTGATGATTGCCCAGGACACCGGATCAGCAATCAAAGGGGCGCAGCGCGCTGACATCTTTTTTGGCACCGGCGATGTTGCCGGTCAGGCCGCCGGGCAATTGCGTGATCCGGGGCGAATGGTGGTTTTGTTGCCGATCCAACGCGCCTATGCTCTGTTGCCGGATGGTATTTGATGGCCCGCCGTCGCCTGACCGCCGAAGAGATTGACCTGTGGCATCGCGTCGTGGACCGGGCCGAGCGTTTGCACCCCGATCAACAATCCCAGCCGCGCCCGCTGCCCAAGCCCAAACCGACTCGCGCTGTGATGCCACGCATAGACGCGCTGGAATTGGGGGCAAAGGCCAAAGCCATACTACCTCGCCATGATCTGAAACCGTCATTGCACGATCGTTTTACCGCCGCACCAGTGCAGATGGACCAAAAGGCATTTGGCCGGATGAAACGTGGCAAGCTGGTGCCCGAGGGGCGGATCGACCTGCACGGCATGACGCTGGACCGCGCGCACCCGGCTTTGACCCGGTTCATTCTGTCAACACAGGCGTCCGGCAAGCGGCTGGTTCTGGTGATTACCGGCAAGGGAAAACCCGCCGATGGCTATGGCCCAATCCCGGTGCGCCACGGTGTGCTGAAACATCAGGTTCCGCAATGGCTGACAATGCCGCCACTGGCGCAGGCGGTTTTGCAGGTCAGCCCGGCACATATCAAGCATGGCGGCGGGGGCGCATTATATGTCTATCTACGCCGGGGCCGATAACGCAGTCGTCACGGAAACAGGTCTTTGCGGGCGCGGGTAATCCCGACATACATCATCGCCGTTGTGAACAGAAAATATCCGGCGATCCAGACATATTGCTGTTCTAGCCCAAACCCCAAATCAATCAAAACCCCAGTAACCCCCGGCCCGATGGCGGACCCTAACACCATCACCGCCGCCGCCATCGCTTTGATCGCGCCTATGTTGGCCGTGCCATAAAATTCTGCCCAAAATGCATTGGGTAGGGTCGAATTTGCGCCTGTCGTCAACGCCAGGAACAAGAACCCCACCAATGCGCCCACCGGGCCAACCGCCGCCGAAAAGGCCAGAAATGCCACGACCAAAGGAAGCTGATAGAACGGCATCATCCGTGCGGTGCCAAGACGGTCCAACGCCCAGCCGGATGCGATCATCGCAATGATGCCGATGACGGTATAGACCGGGAAAAACGCCACCAGCTCCACATGCGACCAGCCTTTGATTTCGGCAAAATGCACCTGATGGAAAAAGAACGCCGTGCCAAAGGCTGATGGGCCCAACAATGCCGGCACCATGAACCAGAACAGCGGGTGAAACAAAGCTTGGCGTCTGGTCCAGCTACGCCCATTCATCCCGGCGCTGGCACCGCCTTGTGCCATGCTTTGCGGGGTGCGTTCCTGCCGTAACAGCAGCATCAGAACCGGCACGCCCACCAAACACACCACCGACCCGGCGACCCATAATATCTGCCAATCAAACAGGCCCAACAAGGCAACAAACAGGATCGGCATCACCGCCTCGCCCGCCGCAAATCCCAGCGAGGCAATCGACAGTGCCCGTCCCCTTGTAGCGGTGAACCAACGGGCCATGGCGACAACGGCAATATGGCTGGACATGCCCTGCCCAAAGAACCGCAGCAGGAATATCGCAATCGGCAAGGCCCAAACAGCCGAAGCGACAGACATCACGATACAGGCCGCCGCCAACCCAACCAGAATGATCGGTCCCAGAACCCGCACCCGAAACACATCCGTCAACGCCCCGGCCCAGATCATCACCGCCGCCGAAACCGCCGTACCCAAGGAATAGATGCCGCCCCAGGCCCCGTGGCTAAGCCCGAATTCAGCCCGAATTTCCCCGGCAAAGATCGAGATAAAGTAGGTCTGCCCAAAGCCGGACAAAAAGGTCAGCAACCCTCCGGCGGCAAGCCAGGGCGCGTTGCGCGACAAGTATTCCAGCAAACCCGGGTCACTGCCCCGCTGGCCGTCGGGTTTGTGCTTGTCGGTCAATTCGGGCCTTCTTCGGCGGGTGAAAGGGTGATTTTTGTAACGCCCTGCAGATGAACGATTTCGCCCGGCAACAGGCTTGCCAGTCTCAGCTTTTCAGGCCCAAAGGTCTTTCGCATGGTTTGTGCGTCATTCAACATCGCCACCAGGGTGGGCGATGTTGCGGCCACAAAATGCGACGATCCGGCCTCGTTGGCAAAGGCCGTGGTGTCTATGATGCTGATTGGCAGATCAGCGATCTCGTCTGTACTGCTGATATTTCCCAACCTTTCGCGGTCACCGGTGCCGCGCAGACGGGCGGACAGGTTCAGAATGCCATCGTGCTCCGACACAAACACCACAAAAGGCTGCGGAACTTTGGACAGGCTTTTTATCTGGCTGCGGAACACTTCGATATCCAGATCGGGCGATATCAGCATGACGCCACCGATGTTCTTGCCGCTCCATCCCGGGCGGCGCAATTCAATCCCGCGCAGGGCCTCCATTGCCAGCAAGGCACCCATGGAATGCGCCACCAAAATGATCCGCCGGGCCTGGGTTTCGTGTAATTCGAACAGCAATTGTTCCAGCCCATCGCGGGCAAACAGCAGGCTGTCATTGTCATAGGCATATCCCAGCGCCCTACCCTGACTGGGCCAGGAATAAACCACCATGGTTCCGGGCAGGTTGATGTCATTGGCCAACTGGGCCGCGCGAAACGCGGTTTCGGCCTGGGTTGCGTTATACCCGTGGACAAACACCGTCACTTCCCGTTGGTCGGCTGGCAAACTTGCCAGGCTTGTATTCAGCCGCGTCCGAAAGTCGGCCTTGGACGGAATTTCATGCCGTGCGGCCATGGTGAACTGGCTTTGTGGATCGGGGCGTGCATAGGCAAATTCCAACTCGCCCGGTGTGTGTGACGGCGGGATAGAGACTGTCATTTCAAGCAACGCCAGCTTTTCCGACCGCTCATAGCCATAACTGCCATCCGGGTTTTTGGCCCGCGTGGTGGCGGTAAACAGGGTAAAGGGCGTGCCCACCTGCAGCGCGTCAGGAACGGTTGGGGTAAAGCTGCGGTCGGCGCAGGCCGTCAGGGCCAACATCCCCGCCACCAGAAAAAGAAAGACCCGCATCAAGTGCCCCGTAACCCGAATAGCGTCAAGCTATCGGGGCAACTTGTGAATAGCTAGAGCACATAGCGGCTGACATCAGCCGATTTGGTCAAGGCGCCCAGATTGGCATCGACGAATCCCGCATCCACGACAATCGCTTCGCCCGCCCGATCCGGCGCGGTGAACGACAACTCTTCGAACACCCGTTCCATCACCGTATACAGCCGCCGCGCCCCGATGTTTACCACCGCTTGGTTCACATCTGCCGCAATTTTCGCCAGTGCCGCAATCCCGTCTTCGGTAAACGACACGGTCACCTGTTCAGTGCCCATAAGGGCGGTGTATTGCAACGTTAGCGCGTTGTCGGTTTCGGTCAGAATACGCACAAAATCATGTTCGGTCAGGGCGCGCAGTTCCACCCGGATCGGCAAGCGACCCTGAAGTTCCGGCAGCAGGTCAGACGGCTTGGCGATATGAAACGCCCCCGAAGCAATGAACAGGATATGGTCAGTCTTGACCGGCCCGTGTTTGGTGCTGACGGTGGTGCCTTCGATCAGCGGCAGCAAGTCGCGTTGCACACCTTCGCGGCTAACATCCGCGCCACGGGCATCAGACCGCGCGCAAACCTTGTCGATTTCGTCCAGAAACACGATGCCGTTCTGTTCAACGGATTCCAGCGCCGCACGGGTGACTGTTTCATCATCCAGCAGTTTGTCAGCCTCTTCGCCGATCAGGATCTCATAGCTTTCCGCCACAGTCAGCTTGCGTCGAACAGTGCGCCCCCCAAGGGCTTTGCCAAACATATCGCCCAGGTTCATCATCCCCATGTTCGACCCAGGCTGTCCGGGAATTTCAAAACTCGACATCGGGTTGGAACTGTCGGCCAGGTCCAGCTCGATCATCGTGTCGTCCATCTCGCCGGTTTTCAGCTTTTTGCGGAACATGTCGCGGGTGCCTTCGCGCGCGTCTTCGCCGGCGATGGCGGAAACTACCCGCTCTTCGGCGGCCTTGCGGGCATTTGCCTTGACCTCATCACGCATAAACTCGCGGGTTTGGGCAATTGCGCCGTCCACCAGATCACGGATAATTTGTTCCACGTCGCGCCCGACGTACCCGACTTCGGTGAATTTGGTGGCCTCGACCTTGATGAACGGCGCGCGGGCCAGCTTGGCCAGACGGCGACTGATTTCGGTTTTACCAACGCCGGTGGGGCCGATCATCAGGATATTCTTCGGGTATACCTCGTCCCGCAAATCATCTGCCAGCTGCTTGCGTCGCCAGCGGTTGCGCAGGGCAACGGCCACCGCGCGCTTGGCGTCATTCTGACCGATGATAAAGCGGTCAAGCTCGGATACGATTTCGCGCGGGGTCAGGTCTGTCATGGTCGATCCTTTCGGGCACAAAAATTCTTACGGAAGAATTTTGCCAAGAATTTTGCTGAAAATTCCTATTTAGAGATAGTTTCAACCGTCAGGTTGCCATTTGTGTAAACGCAGATATCAGCGGCAATCGCCATCGCGGCACGCGCGACCTGCTCGGCGCTACGGTCGCTGTCCATCATGCCGCGCGCGGCGGCCAGCGCGTAATTGCCGCCCGATCCTATCGCCGTCACGTCATGTTCTGGCTCCAGAACATCCCCAGCCCCGGTGATCACAAAGATATCCGCGCCATCGGACACAATCAGCATCGCCTCTAGCTTTTGCAGGTACTTATCAGTGCGCCAGTCTTTGGCCAGCTCAACACTGGCCCGCGCCAATTGCCCCGGTGTGGCCTCAAGCTTGGTTTCCAGACGTTCCAACAGGGTAAACGCATCTGCCGTTGACCCGGCAAACCCCGCCACCACGTCAAACCCGCCGGGCGACAAGCGTCGCACCTTTCGCGCCGTGCCCTTGATCACGGTTTGGCCCAAGGACACCTGACCGTCGCCTGCAATCACCACCTGACCGTTCTTTTTGACGCCAATGATGGTTGTGCCGTGCCAGCCGGGAAATTCACCTTTGCTCATGCCGATCTCCTGTTCATCCCAGCCTATATGAAGCGGGACAGGTGGGGGCACAAGAGCCGCCTCTTGTCCCCGTCGTGCCGCGCCATTAGCCTGCCGCCATGACCCAACCGCGCATATTGCGATTTTATTTGCACGACGAATTGCACCAGCTGGCGGCTGATGGGCAGCATAACTTTATCAACAAAATCGCCCATGTCGTGAAGCAGGCCGGGTATCGGGTTGAATACCGGCGCGACACGCCATCGGAACATGCGAAATCCGCACAACGGCCCGGCTATGCCATCTTTCTGATGGACGACCCCACGAATGATCGCGGCCTGACCATCCGCAAGGCATATCACTATCCGTTCTGGTCGATCGAGCGCAGCCCCAAGCGTTGGGAATGGCCTGTCGCGGTGGCCGAGTTTCCCGCCAATGATGTGCCTCGAAAAGAGGCCGACAGGTTCTATAAGTTCTGGCAACGGCGGCTTTTCGATAATGCCCCAACCCAGACCACACGCGACGGTTTGGTGTATGTGCCATTGCAAGGGCGCCTGCTGGATCACCGGTCTTTTCAATCCTGCGCGCCGCTGGACATGCTGCGCGCCATTCTGGACCACGACAAATCCCGTCAGGTCATCGCCGCCCTGCACCCAAATGAACGCTATTCCCCAGAAGAACTGGCCGCGCTGGACCAGCTAAACCAAGCCCATAACCGCCTAACTGTGCAACTCGGCGGCATGGAGCGGTTGCTGAAGGCGTGTGACTACGTCGTCACCCAGAATTCAGGCGCGGCGTTCAACGGGTATTTGTTTGGCAAGCCGGCGGTTCTGTTCGGGCAGATCGATTTTCACCACATTGCCGCAAACGTCGCTGACCTAGGTGTTGCCGAGGCGGTGCGGCAGGGGCCGGACTTGGCGCCGGATTATGCCGGATACGTTCACTGGTTTTGGCAGACCATGTCGATCAATGCCGGGCGCGACACTGCCGAGGAAAAGATCGCAGCCGCGCTGAAACGCGGTGGCTGGCCGCTATAAACAAAAGGGCGCCCCGATGGGACGCCAGATGTTGGAATGCTTTGTCAGCCAGATCAGATCGAATCGTCGATCCAGCTTTGCAGGGCCGCCTTGGGGCGGGCGCCGGCCAAATTTGAAACCACCTGGCCGTCCTTAAAGATGAACAGCGCCGGAATGCCACGCACGCCCATGTCGGCGGCGGTTTTGGGGTTGCTATCTACATCGATCTTGGCAATCTTGATCTTGCCTTCGTATTCTGCAGACAGTTCTTCCAGTGCCGGGCCGATCTGTTTACACGGGCCGCACCATTCTGCCCAGAAATCCACCACAACGGGGATGTCGGAATTTTTCACTTCTGCGTCGAACGTGGCGTCCGTAACGGTAACGGTGGACATATGCTGGCTCCTGAATGTCATGCGTTAGGAGTTGGAATTTAAGAATGCAGGTCGATGCCGTCAAGGCGCGGTGACCGTAACAGCGCATCTGTCACAAGATCGTGCGAAAGGGGCATCAGGTTTGCCGTCCGGGTCCACAATATCGCCGTCTCTATCCGCTTGCCCGGATAAATCCCGGCCAATGCCTGCGCATAGGCCCCCATCTGGCGTAACAACCCTTCGGGGCAAGCATCTGGCGTGTCCGGCACCGTGGCATTGGTCTTAAAATCCACCGCCAAAACGCTGTCAGGCGACACAATAAGCCTGTCGATAATTCCATGCACACGCGCGTTGCCAATGGGCGCGGTCAGGGGGACCTCTGACAGGGCTTGGGGGGAAAAGACCATGGAAAGACAAGGGTTTAACAGAACATTCCGCGCCTCGGACAACAGCGGTTCTTGGTCTTGCTTGGGGGTATCGGACAAAATGCGCCGGGTTGCTGCCACCCAATCTGCTTGGTCAACCTCTGGCAGATGTTCCAACAGCAAATGGATATGCAGGCCCCGCAGTTTCGCCGCGTCTTCGTCCAGCCCCTGATCGCCCGGCAACGCCTTTGCGCCACCCAGATCTGACGGGCTGAGTGTTGGTTGCGCGACCAAAGGCACCACAACAGGATGGGAAAACAGGCCTGGCAATGGCACGCTGTGCCCGATGGACTCCGGTGCAATTGCCAGTACCGACGCGTCCCAATCCCCATGCTCTAGCCGCCTAACCAGTTGGCCACCAAGATCCAGCGTTTCAGCGTTTTCACTTTCCATGACTTGGGCAACCATCTGATACCAACTGTCGCCATCCTTGGCTAAATCCCCTGCCGCGGCCACGATCAGCCACTTTTCTGCCCGGGTTAGAGCCACATATAACAGCCGCAACCGTTCGTTCAGCTGTTTCGCCCGCGCCTCGTCACGGGCCATGACCAAGGCGTCGGGCATCTGGTCAGCATTGGTTCGCCACAGCGCCACGTCCCCCGCCATCATGATTTCGCCAGGCGCTGGTGCGCGGCGCGGGCCGGTGTCGGGCAAGATAACTATCGGCGATTCCAGCCCCTTGGCGCCATGCACGGTCATCACCCGCACCATGTTTCCGGCGCTGCCCATCTGGCGTTTGATCTCCAGATCATCGGTTTCCATCCACACCAGAAACCCCGTCAGGCTGGGAATTTCCGATCGCTCATAGGCCAGCGCCTGTGACAGCAGCGCGTCAATCCCGTCTTCGGCCTCGGGGCCAAGACGCCCCAGCAGATTGCGCCGCCCATCGTGGCGGGTCAGGATACGTTCGATCAAATCATAGGGGCGCAGAAAATCTGCCTGATTGCGCAGGTCGTTCAATATGGCCAGCGGTTCGGGAAATTCCGCGCCCCGGCTGCGCAGCGCCTGCCATAAATAGGGCCCATCCCGCCGATGGGCGAGATCAAACAGCGCCTGTTCGCCCCAGCCAAGCAGCGGTGATTTCAACACAATCGCCAGCGATAGACTATCTTCGGGGGTTGCCAGAAAAGACAACAGAGCTGCCAGATCTTTGACCGCCAGTTCCGCCCCAACCTTTAGCCGGTCTGCCCCGGCAATTGGCAATTTAGCGGCCTTGCAGGCGCGGATGATCTCGGCAAACAGGTCTGACCGCCGTTGTACAAGGATCAGAAAATCCCCCGCGCGGACCAGTCGCTTGTTGATGCTGCCATTCGGGCCGTCGATGGGAATCGTCTGTTCTTCGTCGATCATCTGCTTGATTGACCGGGCAATCCGATTGGCCAGAATCACAGTGTGATGTTGCGCGCTGGGCTGGTCCACCGGGTCGGTCCAATCCCGGTCATCACTGTCATCGACCTTTTCCACCACGGGCCACAGATCTACCCGCCCCGGCAGATCAGATTTGAACGCCCTGTGCTGCGCATCCACATGAAATCCGGC
>JBLINN010000084.1:0-14171 GCA_047639325.1 Paracoccaceae bacterium
GCAGACCGGCATGGTCGTCGGAAACGACGTATTCCACCCCGCGCATGCCCCGCGCCTGCAGGCTTTACAGGAAGGCCCGCCAGTGAATTTCCGCCTCTGACAGGGCCACCGAGACGCCGAGAACGATGAGCCATGTCGCGCCATTGGTCCCAGCGACAATGGCGAATGCGCTTGTCCGGGCCAATACCTGCGCTTGGGTATTGAACAGCGACAGTTGCTGATCGACCCGCTGCACGACAGGCGAATTGCAAATTCGCCGAGAGTGATGTGTCCGGTCTGGCGTGTCGTCGATATCAAGCACAATGTAGCCTGGGGCCGTCCTGAAGCTGGCGCAGAACAGATCGATCAGCTTGAGTCCCATTCGGGCCAGATCGCGCGCCAGATCGTACGGGGACGGAGTGTTCTCCAGTCGCGACAGGGTAGGCTGAGAGGCCAGCGCGGGGCCGCTGTCGGGAAGGCGTTCGCAAGCGATCCTGAAGGCCGGGTCATGGCGCAAGACATCCAAATCGTCGCAATCCTCATACCCGCAGGCAATCGCAAACATGCGTTCACGGATCATCGTGGTGTGATCGTGGATGGTGCGACCCGGGTGGCGCGCATCATGCAGGCAGGACGCCAGCATGCCGGAAAAGTCCATTCCCCGTTCAATCTCGCGCAGCAACAACACGCCGCCGTCAGATGACAGAGCGCCGCCATCAAAACGGGCATGAATACCGTGCCGTCCGACAGGTGACAGGCCGGGGAGGAATAGCGTATCGTCATTCATGGCGGGCTGGATTTCCTGTTGGAGGGGAACGATCTAGTTCAAGCGCCAAAATCATACGCTATTTCAACAGCTTGATCCATGCTCGCCGACCAATTCACGCCGCTTCATGAATAATTCGGGCTAGAGAATTCGGGAGAGATCAAAGGCTATTACGCCGTGGAATTGTCGTCCAGCACCGGGGATGTCGACAATTCAAGCAGCATTATTGGTCAGTCCATGGGAATACGGGCCGGTGGGCATTTCTATCCGGATGAATTGGTGACGATCCACAACACCGGGTTGATAAAAGGGGCGCATTTTTTCCAAGCGCATGAAGGCCCGGTACATGAGACCAATATGGGCATCATGAATGGCCATATCGGCACCACGGACAGCGCCCAAACCACCCTGATCAACGGCGGTAAGATCGTCGGCACGGTCCAGCTAAGCCAGTATGACGATATTTTTCGCGCTATCATGAAGGCTTTGTGACGCGGTATGTCTTTGGCGGCGATGGCGGGGACAAGTTGACTGGCGGCGCGCAGGCGGATGATCTGCGCGTTGGCAATGGCAGGGATGTGCTGCACGGCGAAGGCGGCGTTGACATGCTGGTCGGTGGTCAGGACGACGATATCCTGAAAGGCGGCTGGGCCGGGGATCATCTGTCGGGCGGGCAGGGCGATGACCTATTGATTGGCGGCGGGGCGGATGTGTTTGTGTTTGGGCAAAACTCTGGCACCGATACCATGCAGGATTTTGCCGATGGAAAAGACCTTTTGCAGATCGCCGACCATATTGGCGATTTCGCCGCCCTGGTCATTGCTGACGACAGCGCAGATCTAAAAATTATCCATGACGGCGGGGTGGTTTTGCTGTTGGGCCAGGCGGGCACCACGCCGACGTCGGTGGATTTCGATTTCGGCTAAGACCCCCACCAAGGCAAACATCTGCTTGCAACCGGAAACCTCGGCGCTAGGCTGATCCAAATCAATTTCTGGACAGGCCCATCACATGACACTGACCCGCCAATCCGCAACCCAATTACTGACCGATTTGCAGTCCGGCACCCTTAGCGCCGCTGATTTGATGCAGGCCACGTTGGCGCAGATTGATCAGGTCAACGGCGGGGTCAATGCCATTGTTGCCCTGCGTGACGGCGATGATCTGATGGCCGAGGCCCGCGCCATGGATGACGGCCCCAATCGCGGCCCGCTGCATGGCTTGCCGATTGCGGTCAAGGATTTGGTCAATGTCGCCGGGGTCGTATCGTCGCATGGCTCGCCGACATTGGCCGGGTTTGTGCCGGATCGCGATGATCTGATCGCCGCACGGATGCGCGCCGCCGGGGCCATTCTGATAGGCAAGACAAATACGCCGGAATTTGGCCTTGGGTCACACACGTTCAACCCGGTCTATGGCGCGACGCGTAACCCTTACGACGCGGGCCGCACCTGTGGAGGATCCTCGGGCGGGGCGGCGGTGGCGCTGGCCACAGGAATGGTGGCGCTGGCGGATGGGTCAGACATGATGGGCAGCCTGCGTAACCCGGCGGCCTGGAACAACGTTTACGGGTTTCGCCCCAGCTGGGGCCGCGTGCCGTCAGAACCGATGGGCGACACGTTCCTGCACCAGCTGGCCACCCTTGGTCCGATGGCCCGCAGCCCCGAGGATTTGGCGCTGCTGCTGGATGTCATCTCAGGGCCTGACCCGCGCCAGCCGCACGGGTATGCCTGCGATGCGGTGGCACCTGTGACCGCCGCAGACCCCAAAGGCATGCGCATCGGCTGGCTGGGCGATTGGGGCGGTGCCTTTGCGATGGAGCCGGGGATACTTGAACAATCCGAAACCGCCCTGACGGTTATGCAAGGGCTGGGGGCACAGGTAGACCATGTGGAACCGCCGTTTTCCGCCGATGCGATGTGGGACAGTTGGATCACTTTGCGATCCTGGGCGGTTGCCGCCGGTCTGGCGCCCCTGCTGGCGCAAAACGCGCCGCTGAAAGACACCGCGATTTGGGAGACCGAACGCGGGCTGGCGCTGAGCGCGATGGATGTGCACCGGGCCAGCGTGATCCGGTCGGACTGGTTCAAATGCGCGGCCAAATTGTTTGAAACCTATGATGCGCTGGTGCTGCCATCGGTGCAGGTCTGGCCGTTTGACGTTGATATCCCGTACCCCACGGAAATTGCGGGGCAGGGGATGGATACCTATCACCGCTGGATGCAGGTGGTGATCCCGGTCAGCCTGATCGGCTTGCCTTGCCTCGCGGCCCCTGCCGGGTTTGGCACACAAGGGGCGGCGGCGGGTCTGCCTGTGGGCGTGCAGATATTCGGCCCATGTGGCAGCGATGCGGCACTTTTGGCGTTGGGGGCGGCCTATCACGCGGCGACCAACTGGCCCCAGACCCGCCCCGCCATGTAATCACCCGCAGAGGAGGAGCTTGCGATGAGTCCCGAAAAACCCCATGGCGTGCCCCCGTTACAACCGATCTCGGGGCAGATCCTGCGCCAGGCATTGCGATGTGGGCTGCGCGATTTCAGGCGGGCGCCGGTCTATGGCCTGGTATTTGCGGGGTTTTACGTTCTGGGCGGCTGGGCGATGGCTTGGATCACCGCGCAGACCCAGACGACATTCTGGCTGGTATTGGCGGCAATCGGCTTTCCGTTGATCGGCCCGTTTGCTGCCGTTGGTCTGTACGAGGTGTCGCACCGGTTGGAACAGGGCCTGCCGCTGGAATTCGGCAGCATCTTTGGTGTGGTGCTGCACCAAAGCCGACGTCAGCTGCCGTCGATGTGTGCCATTATCATCGTGGTGTTCCTGTTCTGGTTCTTTCTGGGGCATATGATCTTTGCGTTGTTCCTGGGCCTGTCGACGATGACCAATATTTCATCCTCGCTAGAGGTGTTCACAACCCTGAATGGCGCGCTGATGCTGACCATTGGAACGGTGGTGGGCGCATTTTTTGCGCTGTTGCTGTATATGATCACCGTGCTGTCCCTGCCGCTGTTGCTGGACCGCGAGGTGGATTTTGTCACCGCGATGATCGCCAGCTTTCAATATGTGGTGGCCTATCCGGTGCAGATGCTGGCCTGGGCGGCTTTTGTGGCCATCATCACCTTTGCCGCCCTGATCCCGTGGTTTCTGGGGTTGTTGTTTGTGCTGCCGCTGCTGGGCCACGCCACATGGCATATTTATCGGCTTATCAGAGACGAAAACGCCGCCACTGACAGTCAGGCGCAATAGGGCCACGCCCCGGCACGCCTGACCAGATTAGCGACCGGTCTGCGGTATATCCGGCCAGATCAGCGGAATTGGTCGCCGATCTGTAGCAGGCGGTGATGAAACGGCATCAGATCTTCTTCGGCGAAGAAACCTGAATTGCGCGCCGCGGATAAAACCGCGCCGGTGTCGCGCCCCAGATATTCATACACCATGCGTGCCGCCCGCGTGCCGGTTGCGGTTTCGCGCACTGTCCGGGTGACATAGCCAACCCAGAAGTTATTCTCAAACGATGTCACCCGGACCAGATAGTTGAACGAGCAGGTCATTGAATTGCGGCGCGATACAACCATCGCAATCCCTTCTTCCTGCCGGGTAATATAGCCGCGGAACTCGCGCACGGATTTATCGATTGGCAAACCCTGTTGGCGCATGGCCTCTTTCGCCTCGAACCCGCGCACATATGTGTGCCCGTCATCGCGAAACACATAGACAAGGCCCACCAGGAACTGGGTGTCGTTGACAAAACTGCGGCGTGAAAACCGGTAAAAACCGCTGGGAAAGACCTCTTGCGGCACATCGTTGACGCCAACGCCGACAAAATCCGCCAGAATATGCCCGTTCAGAATGTGTCCTTGGGTGGTCAGGTTGCCCACAGGGTCCAGCAAGATACGCGCATCCACGTCAAAAAAGGCACAAATCCGGTCAAGCACATCCGGACGAGGGAAGCTTTCGCCAGATAAGTAGCGGTTGAATTGCGTCCGGTTGATCCCAAGCTGTCGGGACAGCTCGGAAATGGACGGATAGCGCTTGGAAAGCGCGCGCAGATTCGCGCCAAACATATTGCGCAGTTCTGTCGGGGATCGAGGTGCTTTTGCCATGTATGGACCACAAATATCCTATTTTCATAGTCGTCCGACCTCCGGGACAGGTGCATTAAACTGCAACTCCTGTCCCGGGATATCCGGAGTGACCCTATTTAGCGTCACTTGTGACGCCGAAGAAGGTCAGAAGCCTACTGATCCGGACACAAAATGCAAGAGTAAGACCCGGAATTAACCATGACTGCACCATTAGAATTGCTCCACTCTTAATGAAAACGAGGAGACGGGACAGATTATGTTTGGTGTTGTACTTTGGAGTGACGAACAAGAGCACAAGGCGGTCATCTGGTGCGAGGACCATGGCGATCTGGCATTTTACAAAAAGTCAGATAGCGATGACAAGGTAACGCTTGATGCAGGTGACTGGGTTCAATTTGATATGACAATGGACCGACACTTGCGGTTTGCGCGCAACCCCAGGTTGGTTTGTGACGGTATCTATCCAGAAATCGCTGATACGTTGAGCGCCGCCACGCCGCCGCTGCCAGTGCCATCGCAGCCGCGGCGCGGATCAGCCGAGATTATTCCCTTTGCCCCGACGACCCAGGCGAAGCGCAACTCGCTGACCGGTGAAACCAAAGAGCTGTACACCGCCTAAAAAGCGGCGCCAGCTTTTGTTGTCCCAGTTTTTGTTGTCGGTGTCGGGCTATTCGCCGCGCAGCAAGGCCGCGACACCGGTCCGCGCAACTTCGGCCAGTCCCAAGGGGCGCATCAAATCGGCAAAGGCGTCGATCTTGTCCGGGGCGCCGGTGATTTCAAAGACAAATGAGCTCAGCGTGCTGTCCACCACGCTCGCCCGGAAAATATCCGCCAGTCGCAACGCCTCGACCCGTTTGTCGCCGGTTGACACAACCTTCAACATCGCCAGTTCGCGTTCAACCGCCGAACCTTCGACCGTTAGATCGTGAACTTCGTATACGGGCACAATCCGACCCAGCTGCGCCTTAATCTGTTCGATCACCTGAGGCGTGCCGGTTGTGACAATGGTGATGCGGCTTAGATGCCCGGTATGATCCACCTCGGCGACGGTCAAGCTTTCGATATTGTAACCGCGACCGGAAAACAGACCGATGACCCGCGCCAGAACACCGGGTTCATTTTCGACCAGAACCGCCAAGGTATGACGTTCATCCACGTCCGAGAAATTCGGCCGCAGGTTATAGGCGGAATGCTTGGTCGCGCCTTTCTTGATATTCAGGGCAGACATTGTCCGGTCTCCTCATTTCTGTTCGCTGATCGGAATTTTTCAAAAATTCCGGCCCGTTTTCTTTGAAAGAAAACGGGTATTTTACACCAACACCGCGCCGCTGGCCTGAATGACACCCTGGGTATCGGCCTTGCCCAGCAACATCTCGTTATGGGCCTTGCCCGACGGGATCATCGGAAAGCAGTTTTCATGCTTTTCCACCAGGCAATCAAACACCACCGGCCCGTCATGATTGATCATTTCCATGATCGCATCATCCAGATCCGCCGGGTCCTTGCAGATGATTCCCTTGGCGCCAAAGGCTTCGGCCAGCATGACAAAATCCGGCAGCGATTCCGACCAGCTGTGGGAATACCGCTCGCCATGCAGCAGCTCTTGCCACTGACGCACCATGCCCAGACGTTCATTGTTCAGAATGAACTGTTTCACCGGCAACCGGTACTGCGCTGCTGTGCCCAGTTCCTGCATGTTCATTAACCAGCTGGCCTCGCCGGCCACGTTGATCACCAGCGCGTCCGGGTGCGCCGTTTGCACGCCGATTGACGCTGGAAATCCATAGCCCATTGTGCCCAAGCCGCCAGAGGTCATCCAGCGATTGGGGTCTTCAAACCGCAGATATTGCGCCGCCCACATTTGGTGCTGGCCAACTTCGGTACAGATGTAACGATCATACTTGCGGGTCAGCTCTTCTAGCCGCGACAGCGCATATTGTGGCCGGATCGAACCGGCATTGTCGGCATAGGCCAGACAGTCGACCTTGCGCCATTCGGTGATCTCCATCTGCCATTTGGCAACCGCTTCGGCATCTGTTTTGCGGCCGCGGGATTTCCAGATTTTCAGGATATCTTCCAGCACATGGGCCACATCACCAACAATCGGGATATCTGCCTTGATCACCTTGTTGATCGACGACGGGTCAATATCGATATGCGCCTTGATCGAATTCGGGCTGAACGCCGAGACCAGACCGGTGATCCGGTCATCGAACCGCGCGCCGATATTGATCATCAGATCGCAATCATGCATCGCCAGGTTGGCCTCGTACAATCCGTGCATCCCCAGCATGCCCAGCCAGTTCTTGCCGCTGGCTGGATAGGCGCCCAATCCCATCAGGGTCGAGGTGATTGGAATGCCGGTGGCATCCACCAGTTCGCGCAGCAGCTGGCTGGCGGCGGGGCCGGAATTGATCACGCCGCCACCGATGTAAAACACCGGCCGCTTGGCGGTTTCCAGGGCGGCCACCAGTTCGGTGATCTCTTCCAGATCGCCCTTGACCCGTGGCTGATAGCGCAGGCTGGATGGGTTTGGCGGCGTATAAATGCCATCGGCAAACTGCACGTCCTTGGGGATATCAACCAGAACCGGCCCCGGGCGCCCAGAGGTGGCCACATGGAATGCCTCGTGGATCACCCCGGCCAGTTTGTCAGTGTCCTTGACCAGCCAGTTATGCTTGGTGCAGGGGCGGGTGATGCCCACGGTGTCGGCTTCTTGAAAGGCGTCCGAGCCGATCAGAAAGGTCGGCACCTGCGCCGTCATCACCAGAATTGGGATCGAATCCAGCAAGGCATCTGTCAGCCCGGTCACCGTATTGGTGGCTCCGGGGCCAGATGTTACCAGAACCACGCCAACCTTCCCGGTCGAGCGCGCATAGCCTTCGGCGGCATGCACCGCGCCCTGTTCATGGCGCACCAGAATGTGGCGAATATCGTTCTGCTGGAAAATCTCGTCATAGATCGGCAGGGCCGCACCACCGGGATATCCAAATATCGTGTCCACACCCTGATCCTTCAGGGCCTTGATCACTATCTGTGCTCCGGTCATCTCACGTTTCATCTGCTTTACTCCATCCAGCACGTTGTCTTTCAGCATAAAAAAAGCCCCCGATGTTTCGGAGGCGCATGGGGTCGATTGTGGTCTACCGTTACCGGCCCATGCGCTTGGTTCCTACAATTACGACTAGCGTGGTCATGCCACTGGCTCCTCTGTGCTGGGCAGGACTTTATGGGGGGTGTGCAGGGGCGTCAACAGGCAAATTGACAGAAATGTAACTCAGGCGGGGGCGATTTTGTCACTTTGTTGCGTCAGGGGGCGATGTGGCGACCTATCCGCTAAGTGGCGGCCGGTTTTTCCATGTCCATCGCGCAGGCGGGCCGAAATCGGCCCGATGATGGTCAAAGGGTGTGGGGCCTTGCAGGGCTGCCCCGGCACTGGCTGGATTTGTGGCAGCGAAATCCAGAGGGCGCAACCGATGACCACCTGCCGCAAATCACCCCGCTTGCCCTGTGCCACGCGTTGGTGTTTTTTTACGAACCTTTGGCGAACAATGCCTAAAGCCCCACACCCGTGCCCTGCAACACACCGTGTTCCAGCGCATAGCGCGTCAGACCGGCGGTGCTGGAAATCCCCAGCTTGCGCTTGATGTTCTTGCGATGGGTTTCCACCGTGCGTACCGAAATATCCAGCGCCTTGGCCACGGCCTTGTTGGACCGGCCCTGTGCCAGTTGCAGCAATATGGTCTGTTCGCGCCCGGTCAGCGACTCGCGGTTGGTGTCGGTCTTGGGCTCAAGCGATCCTTTGGCCCCGGTGCACAGGTATTTTTCGCCGCGCATCACCGTGTCGATGGCCTGTTTGATATCCTCGATCGGCACGTCTTTCAGGACATAGCCCATCGCCCCGTGGCTAAGGGCCGAGGCGATGTATTCGGGGCTGTCATGCATCGACAGGATCAGAATGCGGGTTTGAGGCGCGCGTTCCAACAGGATTTCGGTGGCCGCCAATCCGCCCAGCCGGGGCATGTTCAGATCCATCAAAATCACATCGGGCGCCAGCGCACCCGCCATATCCACCGCATCCTGACCGTTGCCCAGCGTGCCAACCACCAGAATGTCGTCATAGGTTTCCAGGATAGATTGAATGCCTTCGGCGACCATCGGATGATCATCGACAATCAGAACGCGGATTAGATCACTCATGCTTTGGCCCTGTCCTTTGGTCCGGTTGTTGCGACGGCCTGTTCCTGCGGCGGCAGCAAATGGCTAAGCGGCAGCAGAACCTCGATCACCGTACCGCTGTTTGCGCCGCGTGTTGACAGAATGCGCAGCGTCCCGTCAAGCTGTTCGATGCGTTCCTGCATATTGCGCAGACCCAGGCCCAGCCCAACCCCCGGTTGCTCTTGGACCGACCCTAAACCGCACCCATTATCGGTGATCCGCATCGTGGCACCATTTTTGTGGCCGCGCATGTCCATTGTTACCTTGGTGGCTCCGGCATGGCGTTCGACATTGGTTAGCGCCTCTTGCGCGATGCGATACAGGGCAATCTTGGCCTCTTGGTCCAACCGGTTGCTGAAGACAACAGTGCTAAATTCGGTGTCGATACCGGAGTGATCGCGGAAATCATCTGTCAGCGCCTTTAGCGCCGGGCCAAGGCCCAGATCATCCAGCACGGCGGGGCGCAAGTCGCGGCTGATGCGGCGGACCTCGGAAATCGCGGTGCCCAGCGCCTCGATCCCTTTGTCCAGCGGCGCTTCGGCCCCCAGTTCATCGCCGCGCGCCAGACGGCGGCGGGCGTTGTCCAAGGCATAGCGCACTGCGACCAGAATCTGGCTGATGCCGTCATGCAATTCGCGCGCCACCCGGCCGCGCTCTTCTTCCTGGGTGTCAAACACCCGCTGGGTCAGCTTTTTCAGCTTGGCATCCGCCAGTCGCCGTTCGCGGATATTCAGAACCATGCCGGTGACAAACACGATCAGCAGCGCCGCCAGGGTGATCGCGCCGATGTAAATAAAGGTGCGTTGAATGCGGGCCTCGGTTTCGGTGCGCGCCGCAAAGGTGCTTTTCAGAACGTCGTCTATGAAGACACCTGTGCCCACTGCCCATTTCCAGTCTTGCAGGCCGATGACATAGCTGACCATGCGCGCCCGTTCGCCGGTGGATGGCTTGGTCCAGTCGTAACTGTGATAGCCGCCACCCGATCGCGCCCGGTCAATCAACTCGGACACAATCGGCGTGCCGCTTGGGTCGGTCAGGTCGATCCAGTTGCGGTTGATCAGGTCGGTCTGGCGCGGGCTGACCAGATTTGTGCCGTCATACTGATAGACAAAGAAATACCCGTCCTGGCCGTATAGCATCGCCGAAAGGATCTGTGTCACCAGCAGTTTGGCGGCCTCGTCGTCCGGCCCGGCGCGGCCATAGGTGTTAACAAAAGCAGTGCGCGCCAGACTTAGGTAATTCTTTAACTCGGCCCGTTTGGCGGCAATCAACTGACGCTCTAACGCGGCAATCTCGCGCTCGGCCAGGGCGCGTGACTGATCCGCCACCAGCAGCGAAATTGCCGCCACCGCCAGCACCAACGGCACCGTGGCTAGCAAAAACAGCTTTTGCCCGTAGCCAAGGCCAACCCGTCCCAAGGCCCGGTTCATCAGGGTGCGCATTGGCGATTCCCGTAGTGATTTCCAGTCGAATCGCAAGATGGGCTGTTGCGGGCCCCGCGTCAATTTCCTCTATCTGCCTGACATACAGGCGTATCTGTTCAAAATAAGTGCACAAAACGGGAATTCTACGTAGTTCTTGGTATTCCCCCCCGGAATGGTCACGGGTAGTCTCGTGCCACTCGAAACGATCCGCCCAGCGGCAAAGTCGCGGGCACCATAATCCACGGGAGGACTTACTTAATGGATCGTCGCTCATTCCTTAGAACATCCGCGCTTGGCGGCACCGCCGCTGCCGCAACCACGCTGGCCGCACCGGCCTATGCAACGGGCAAACGCACCCTGACCATGGTTACTGCATGGGGCCGCGGTCTGGCAGGCGTGTTTGACGCCGCCCAGCATTCCGCAGACGTGATCAACACCATGTCCGACGGCAATCTGACCGTTGACATCAAAGCCGCCGGCGAACTTGTTGGCGCGTTCGAAGTGTTCGACGCCGTCACATCCGGCCAAGCCGACATGTATCACGCGGCTGACTATTACTTTACCGGCCAGCACCCCGGGTATCAGTATTTTACGGCTGCCCCCTTTGGCATGACCGCGCAAGAACTGGTGAACTGGTATCATCACGGCGACGGCATGGCCTTGCATGACGAACTGGGCCAAATCTTTGGCATCAAGTCGTTCCTCGCAGGCAACACCGGCGCGCAGGCCGGTGGCTGGTTCTCCAAAGAAATCAATGGCCCCGAAGACTTTAACGGTCTGAAATTCCGGATGCCCGGCATGGGTGGCCAAGCCTTGGGTAAACTGGGCGCGTCAGTACAGAACCTGCCGGGTTCCGAAGTCTATCAGGCGCTGGCGTCTGGTGCGATTGACGGGACCGAGTGGATTGGCCCCTGGGCCGACGAAAAGGCTGGTTTCCAGGAAATCACCAAGTTCTACTATACTGCTGGCTTCCACGAGCCGGGCGCAGGTCTGACTCTGGCCACCAACCGCGACGTCTATGACAGCCTGTCACCGGCACATCAGAAGATGATCGAAGTGGCTTCGGCGGAAACCCACCAGTGGAACCTGGCACAGTTCCTGAACAACAACGGTGCGGCGCTGCAGCGTCTGCAGGCTGGTGGTGTGAAGGTTCTGGAATTCCCTGACAGTGTCTGGGATGCGTTTGGTGCCGCCTCCAAGGAAACTCTGGACGGTTACATGGATGACGAGCTGTTCGCGCGCATCCGTGGCAGTGTTGAAACCTCGATGAAAGCATCGTCGAGCTGGATTGACAAATCCGAAGGCGCCTATCGCGCCCAGCGTGACCGGATCATGGGCTAAGCCCCACGGTTTAGGATATCTCTCCGGGCCCGGCGCATACGTGTCGGGCCCGGATACCACATACCAACAGATATAAGTCGGACAACCGGCGGTGGGGGGAACAATGCTTGACGGCATTGTCTGGATTTTCCAGCACATAGCGATGGCATTCTACAATTTCGGTTATGCGGTGTCGCATCCGTCCCTGTGGCTTGACTGGACTGACAAACAGGCAATCATGCGCTTTGTCTATTACGGCGGCTCGGTCGAATTCTTCTTTGTCGCGTTCACCGCCTTCCTGCTGCTGACGGCCATTGGCATTTGGAAGCGCCCGGTGATGTGGGGCACCGTGCGCCTGTTGGAAGGGTTCGCCAACACCATTGGGCGCACCTTTGCCTGGGCCGGTCTGCTGATGGTGCTGCAACAGATCATCATCGTCTTTATGCAGCGCATTTTTACTACTGCTTCAATCTCGTTTGCTATTGGCACACCGCTGACCTTCGATGTGTCGTGGTGGGCGGAAGAGCTGAAATTCTATAACGCGCTGATCGTCACCCTGTGCGCCACCTACACATTTGTGCAGGGCGGGCATGTGCGGGTTGATTTGATCTATTCCGGTATCAGTTTTCGCGCCAAGCGGGTGATCGACATGATCGGATCGCTGATCTTTATGATGCCTGCCGCCGTGCTGATCTGGATGTATGGTTGGTACTTTATGTGGCGCCACCTTATTGTGCCCAAGCCATCTGCCTCGGACACCCTTGAAAGGCTGCTGATGAAATCCCGCGCCCTGCGCTGGAACGTGGAAACCTACGGGTTCTCGCCCAACGGGTTCAACGGCTATTTCCTGTTCAAGATTTTGCTGGTTGCCTATGCGGGCATGGTGTTCATCCAGGCCGTTTCGTTCTTCTACCGCTCGTACCTAGAGTTTGTGGAAGGCCCGGCCAGCGAAGGCAAATACCTCGACAAGGATACCCTTGGCGAAGGCGAAGAAGCCTATGAAGGCGCTCACTAACTTTTAAGGACGGCTCTTATGCTCTTCGGTCTTGATGGCGTCGAATTTGGCCTGATCATCGTGTTTCTCTGCCTGTTTGGCGGTATCCTGTCCGGCTTTCCGGTGGCTTTTGCCATCGGCGGCGCCGGGATCATTTCGTTTGGTATCATCGCCGCGCTGGATAGCGCCGGGATACTGGTGCACCAGGCGATTGATACCTCGTCCGAGGCATATATTGCGCTGATTGCGTCGGGGATCCATCAGGATGTGATCTCGGTCTTTCGATACCCGGACCTGCCGTTGCTGGCTGAACCGGTGTTTGTCAACGGTTGGGAAACTGCGCTGAACCGGAATGTGTCGTTTATCGTCAACCGGATGAATGAACGGGTGCTGGCGGGCCAGTCGATCGAAACCCTGCTGGCAGTGATCATGTTCGTGATGATGGGCATCACCTTGGAACGGTCCAAAATCGCCAATGATTTGCTGACAACCATGGCGCGGGTGTTTGGTCCGCTGCCGGGTGGTCTGGCGGTGTCGATTGTGGTTGTGGGGGCGTTTTTGGCAGCCTCAACCGGGATTGTTGGCGCCACTGTTGTGACCATGGGGCTGCTGGCGCTGCCGACCATGCTGCGCAACAATTATTCACCAGAACTGGCCACAGGCGTCATCGCGGCCAGCGGTACGTTGGGGCAGATCATTCCGCCATCCATCGTGATCGTGTTGCTGGGCACTTTGGCGGGCGATCTTTATTCCACCGCGCAAGAGGCACGGGCGAATACGGCGGGCTGTACCGATGCGCTGACCTATCTGGGTGAACCTGCTGTGGTGTCTGTGGGCACGCTGTTTCAGGCGGCCCTGCTGCCCGGCATCCTGCTGGCGCTGCTTTATGCGCTTTATGCGTTTGGCTATGCGTTGCTGAACCCGGAAAAGGCCCCAGCGGTTGAACTAGGCGATTCCGGCAACGAACCCGTCACCCGCGGCGAGGCGTTGACATGGTTCTTGTTTGCCCCCATCGGGCTGATTGTGGGCGTGTTGGTGCTGGGCAATATAGGCGTGATCGGCTCGCAGAATGTTACGGTATCCAGCTATTCGGATATCTCCAAGGCGGCCAGCCTGCGCACCAATGTGTCCGACACCTGCCAAGCCTCGATGATCGACCTGCATGGCCAGCTGGCCTGGGACGCGGCAATGGCCGAACAGGCCAAGATCGAGACGGCAGGCGGGGCCCAGGAAAGCCACAAGCTGACCGAAGACGAACTGACGGCGGCCAAGCTCGCCAAGGTCAATGGTGCGGCCCCGATTGGCATTGGCCTGTCCATCCTGATGGTGCTGATGGGCCTGACCTTGATCATGGCGCGCGGAGTGTCGCCATCAAGCGATCCCAAACC